>NZ_BAAATK010000087.1:0-15179 GCF_039533365.1 Streptomyces glaucus | reverse complement strand
GTTCACATCAGCGGGGTGAGGAAGCGGCGCAGGACCTCCTCGTAGGCGTCCGGATCGGCGTTCCACATGGCCGCGTGCGGGGCCTGGCGGACCGTGTGGAGGGCGACCAGGTCGGGGCGGGCGCCGGCGAGGCGCCGGGACAGCTGCCAGGGGGCCACCGTGTCGTCCGGGCCGTGGAAGATCAGCGTCGGGACCGTGACGAGGTCGATCCCCGCGGGGCCGGCGGGGTGGCCGGTGTGCATCCCGGCCCGGCCCTGGGCCGCGCGGACCGCGAGCGGCAGCAGCACCCCGGGCGTGTGGCGGGCCGCGGCGAGGGCGCGCAGCGCCGCCTCCCAGCTGAGCACCGGGGAGTCCAGCACGAGCCCCGCGACGTGGTGGCGCAGTTCGGAGCGCGCCGCGGCGCGCAGCGCCATCGTGGCGCCGGTGGACCAGCCGTGCAGGACGACCTGCCGGGCGCCGTGCCGCACGGCGTACCGGAGCGCCGCGTCCAGGTCGCGCCACTCGGTCTCGCCGAAGTGGTGGAGCCCGTCCGGGGAACGGGGGGCGCCGGGGTCGCCGCGGTAGGCCGGGACGAGCACCGGGAGGTGGTGGCGGTGCAGGAGCTCCATGACGTTCATGGCGTGTTCGCGGGTGGTGCCCAGGCCGTGCACCGTGATGACCCAGATGTCCCGCACGCCGGGCACGAACCAGGCCGGGAGCGGGCCGAGTTCGCCGGGGATCTCGACGTCGGTGTGGTCCAGGCCGAGGGCGGCGCCCGGATCGCCGACGTGCACGCTGGGGGTGAGCCACGCCTTGTCGCCGGGTTTCAGGGTGCCGTGCGTCACCCGTTCCAGGCGGCGTACGACGGTGTCGGCGGAGTGGGAGGCGGTGCGCAGGACGGGGCCGACGACCGCGTGGGAGCCGTCGCCGACGAGGCCGTAGCGGCCGGGTCGCAGGGTGGCCAGGTGCCGGGTGAGGGCTATCCGGCCCGCGGCGGTGGCGTGCACGGTGAGCCGGGGCTCGGTGGGCAGGGGCCCGCCCGGGGACGCCTTGAGCGCGGCGTCGCTGGCGAACCTGCCGGCCGCGACGCCGGCGGCGCCGGCGGCCAGGGCCATGGTGACGGCGGCGGCCGCCGCTTTGACAGTACGCACGGGTCCAGTGTCCAGGCGGACCCCGTCTTCGGCCAGTGGTGGGGCGGCCGCGGGGGGCGGCCGCGCGGACCGGGGGCGGCGGCCGCGGGCGGGGCCGGAGGGGGCGGGTCCGGGCGGCGTCCCGGGGCCGGGGCGCCGTGGCCGGAGGGCGGGGCACGAGGCGCGGGCGGGACGGCGGCGGGCGGCGGTCAGCCCTTCTGGCCGTACCCCCGCAGCCTCTCCCCCACCTCCGCCAGCTGCCGCTCCGACAGCAGCGACGGGGACCGGCCCGGGACCGAGGAGGCGGTCAGCCACAGCCGGCACATCCACTCCAGTTGGGCGGTGCGGTCGTAGGCCTGGTCGAGGGTGGCGCCGTGGGTGAGGGTGCCGTGGTTCTGCAGCAGGCAGCCGGAGCGGCCGTGGAGGGCGCTGAGCACGTTCCGGGCCAGCTCCTCGGTGCCGTAGGGCGCGTACGGGGCGACCCGGACGGGGCCGCCGAGCGCGGCGGCCATGTAGTGGATCGGCGGGAGCTCGTGCAGGAGGGTCGAGACGGCCGTCGCGTGCACGGCGTGGGTGTGGACGACGGCGCGGGCGTCGGTGGCGCGGTAGACGGCGAGGTGCATGGGCAGTTCGCTGGTCGGGACGAGGCTGCCGAGCACCTGCCGGCCGTCGAGGCCGACGCCGGTCACGTCGTCCGGCGTCAGCCGGTCGTAGGGGACGCCCGACGGTGTGACCAGGACCGTGTCCCCGACCCGCACGGAGACGTTGCCGGAGGTGCCGACGACCAGCCCGTCCGACACCGTGCGGCGGGCCGTGGCCACGAGCGCCGCCCAGGCGCGGGCCTCCTCGTCGCGCACCCGCCTCTCCCCCGGTTCCGTCACGCCTCGCGTCTCCTCCCGGGCGCCGTGTGCGCCCCGCTCATCCCGCCGTCCGGCGGTACGGCCGTCCCGCCGGGCGTGCCGTCCGGCCGGGACGACCGGGCCACTGTAGGCCGGAAGGCGGGCGTCCGGCAGAGGACACCGCCGGCCGGGCGGCCGCCGCGGGCGTCCCGGCAGGACGGCGGCGGTGCGGGCAGCGGCGGTGCCGGGTGACCGAGATCTCCCCGGCGGGTCCCGGCCCGGCCGCGTTGGTCCCCGGTACGCTCCTGACCTCGGAAAACGGCCGGATCACGGGGGTGTCGGAGGCCGGGCACGGCCCGCCGGGACCGGACGGGACGGCACCCCCCTGCCGGGGTCACCACCAATCCCACCTCAGTTCATCTTCCGTTCACCCGGGTTATCTACGGTCGACCAGCCAATGACCTCGAACGATTGCCTGGGTAAATGGAAAGCTTCTCGCTGATCCTCGCGATTGTGGTGGTAACCGCACTCGCGTTCGATTTCACGAACGGTTTCCACGACACCGCGAACGCGATGGCGACGACCATTTCGACCGGCGCGCTGAAGCCCAAGGTCGCGGTGGCCATGTCCGCCGTCCTCAACCTCGTGGGCGCCTTCCTGTCCGTGGAGGTCGCCAACACGATCTCCAAGGGTCTCGTCGACGAGACCGGCATCCGTCCCGAGGTCATCTTCGCCGCACTGGTCGGCGCGATCCTCTGGAATCTGCTGACCTGGCTGGTCGGGCTCCCCTCCAGCTCCTCGCACGCCCTCATGGGCGGTCTGATCGGCGCCACCGTCGCCTCGGCGGGCGTCGGCGCGGTGCACGGCGACGTGCTCGTCACCAAGGTGCTGATCCCGGCGATCGCCGCCCCGGTCGTCGCGGGCGTCGCGGCGATGTTCGCCACCCGGCTGACGTACACGCTCGGCCGGAAGGCCGACGGCGAGGCCGCCGCCAAGGGCTACCGCGCCGGCCAGATAGCCTCCGCGGGCCTGGTCTCCCTCGCCCACGGCACCAACGACGCCCAGAAGACGATGGGCATCATCACCCTCGCCCTGGTCGCCGGCGGCACCCTCGCCCCCGACTCCGACCCGCCCCTGTGGGTCGTCCTCTCCGCCGGCCTGGCCATCGCGCTCGGCACCTACCTCGGCGGCTGGCGCATCATCCGCACCATGGGCAAGGGCCTGACCGACCTCCAGCCGCAGCAGGGCTTCGCCGCCCAGACCAGCGCGGCCACGGTCATCCTGGCCTCCTCCCACCTCGGTTTCTCCCTCTCCACCACGCACTCGGTCTCCGGCGCCGTGATGGGCGCGGGCCTCGGCCGCAAGGGCGGGATCGTCCGCTGGTCCACCGCCACCCGCATGTTCGTCGCCTGGGGCCTCACCCTCCCGGCCGCGGCCCTGGTCGGGGCGCTCGCCGAGTACGTGACCGGCTTCGGCGCCTGGGGCACCGCCCTCGTCGCGGTCTTCCTGGTCGCCTCCAGCGCCGCGATCTGGAAGATCTCCCGGCGCGAGGTCGTCGACCACACCAACGTCAACGACACCGAGGAGCCGGCCGGCGTGGTGACCACCGCCGTGGCCGCGGTGACCCCGCCCCCCGCGGGCACGGTGACCGACGAGCTCGCGGCCACGATCCCGGCGCAGGCCACCGGGCCGAAGGCCCCGCAGGCCACCACCACCGTCTGAGCCCGCGCACCCGGCACAAGGAAGAGAAACACCATGAAGATCGACTGGGCGGCTCTCGGCTCCGTCTTCGGGGTCAGCCTCGTGGTCACCGTGGCCCTGGTGGCCCTGTTCACCCTCGGCATCGCGGGCCTGTCCCGCCGCGAGCGGGCCGCCGCGCAGGGCGGCACCGCGGCCCTCGCGGTCACCGGCGCGTACGCCTGCTTCGCGGCCTGCGCGGCGGCGGTGGCGTACGGGATCCACCTGATCGTCGCCTGAGACCGCGTCCCGTCGGCGGGACGCCCCCGCTCCCCCGCCCCCGGCGCACGGCCCGCGCGCCGGGGGCGTCACGCTGCTTTGGCGCACTCCCCCTGTGGGCCTCAGCACACTCCGCCCTCGCAGGTCAGCGGCAAGTTGACGGCCCTTCCAAGCCCATGGTGGACTGCCGGGGCCAGTACGGCGGCAGGAGAGGAAGCCCGGTGGAAGTCCGGCGCGGTCCCGCCACTGTGACCGGGGCAGACGGCCCCGGGAGCCAGGAACTCTCACCGCCGGTCTCGTCGAACCAGGGCGCGGACACCCTGAGTGAGGACATATCGCCATGCGCGGCTGCCGATGGACGGCCAGGTTCACCAGCTCGGTCTCCGAGTTCACCAGCGACGCCCGGCCCGGCCCGGCGGTCGGCTGAGCGATGCGGGCCGAACGCGTCTTCGCGTACGGCGCCGCCGCCGGCCTCCTCGGTGACCTGCTCCTCGGCGATCCCCGCCGCGGGCATCCGGTCGCCGTGTTCGGGCGGGCCGCGGGCGCCGTGGAACACGTGCTGTGGCGGGACCACCGCGGCTGGGGCACGCTGCACACCGCCGTGTGCGTCGGCGGCGCCGTCGCCCTCGGCGGGCTGGCCGCGCGCGCCGTACGCCCCTGCCCCGCCGCCTCCGTCGCGCTCACCGGCGCCGCCACCTGGGCCGTCGTCGGAGGGACGTCGCTGGTCCGGGAGGCCCGGACCATCGGGCGGGCCCTTCAGGCGGGGGACGTCGAGGCGGCCCGGGCACGGCTGCCGCACCTGTGCGGACGGGACCCGCAGGCGCTCGACGCCGACGGGATCGCCCGCGCGGTCGTCGAGTCCGTCGCCGAGAACACCTCCGACGCCGTGGTGGGGGCCCTGGTGTGGGGGGCCGTGGCCGGGGTGCCGGGGCTGCTCGGGTTCCGGGCCGTGAACACCCTCGACGCGATGGTCGGGCACCGGTCGCCGAGGTACCGGCGCTACGGCTGGGCCTCCGCGCGCCTGGACGACCTCGCCGGATGGCCGGGGGCCCGGCTGACCGCCGCGCTCGCCGCCGTCGCCGGCGACGACCCCCGCGGGGCGCTGCGGGCCTGGCGCGCCGACGCCGCCCGGCACCCGAGCCCCAACGCCGGCCCCGTGGAGGCCTCCTTCGCGGGGGCGCTCGGCGTGCGGCTGGGCGGGACCCTCTCCTACGGCGGGCGGGTCGAGCACCGGCCCGTGCTCAACGCGCGCGGACGGGCCGTCGCCGTGGCCGACATCGAACGGGCCGCACGGCTCTCGCGGCGCGTCGGCTGGCTCGCGCTCGGCGTCGGCGCCGCCGCGCGGCTCCTCGTCAACGGCTTGAAGGGACGGACGTCATGAGCGGTGGTCTCCTCGTCGCCGGCACCACCTCCGACGCCGGCAAGAGCGTCGTCACCGCCGGGATCTGCCGGTGGCTGGTGCGGCAGGGGGTGAAGGTCGCGCCGTTCAAGGCGCAGAACATGTCGCTGAACTCGTTCGTGACGCGCGAGGGCGCCGAGATCGGACGGGCGCAGGCCATGCAGGCGCAGGCGTGCCGGATCGAGCCGACCGCGCTGATGAACCCCGTGCTGCTCAAGCCGGGCGGCGAGCGCAGCAGCCAGGTGGTGCTGCTGGGCAGGCCGGTGGGCGAGCTGAGCGCCCGCGGCTACCACGGCGGGCGGCAGCAGGCGCTGCTGGGGACGGTGCTGGACTGCCTCGCCGAGCTGCGGGGCGCGTACGACGCGGTGATCTGCGAGGGGGCGGGCTCCCCCGCCGAGATCAACCTGCGGCGGACCGACATCGTGAACATGGGCATCGCCCGCAACGCCCGCCTGCCCGTCCTCGTCGTCGGCGACATCGACCGCGGCGGCGTCTTCGCGTCCTTCTTCGGGACCGTCGCCCTGCTCTCCCGCGAGGACCAGGAGCTGGTCGCCGGCTTCCTGGTCAACAAGTTCCGGGGCGACGTGTCGCTGCTGGAGCCCGGCCTCGGCATGCTGCGCGATCTCACCGGGCGGCGCGCCTACGGCGTCCTGCCGTTCCGGCACGGGCTCGGCATCGACGAGGAGGACGGGATGGCGGTCTCCCTGCGCGGGCCGGTCCGGGAGTCGCACGTCGCCCCGCCGCTCGGCGCGGACGTGCTGCGGGTCGCCGTCTGCGCGGTCCCGCTGATGTCCAACTTCACCGACGTGGACGCGCTGGCCGCCGAGCCGGGCGTCGTGGTGCGGTTCGTGGACCGGCCCGAGGAACTGGCCGACGCCGACCTCGTCGTGGTGCCCGGGACCCGGGGCACGGTCCGGGCGCTGGAGTGGCTGCGGGAGCGGGGACTGGCGGAGGCGATCACCCGCAGGGCCGCCGAGCAGCGGCCCGTGCTCGGCATCTGCGGCGGCTTCCAGCTGCTCGGCGAGCACATCGAGGACGAGGTCGAGAGCCGCCGGGGCCACGTCGACGGACTCGGCCTGCTGCCCGTCCGGGTGCGGTTCGCCCGCGAGAAGACCCTCGCCCGGCCCGTCGGCGAGGCCCTCGGGGAGCCGGTCGAGGGGTACGAGATCCACCACGGGGTCGCCGAGGTCACCGGCGGCGAGCCCTTCCTGGACGGCTGCCGGGTCGGCCAGACCTGGGGCACGCACTGGCACGGCTCGCTGGAGTCGGACGGTTTCCGCCGGGCCTTCCTGCGCGAGGTGGCGGCCGCCGCGGGCCGCCGCTTCGTGCCGGCCCCCGACACGTCGTTCGCCGCGCTGCGCGAGGAGCAGCTCGACCGGCTCGGCGACCTGATCGAACAGCACGCGGACACGGACGCGCTGTGGCGGCTCATCGAGTCGGGCGCGCCGCAAGGACTGCCTTTCATTCCACCGGGAGCGCCCGCATGAGCACAGTGTTGTTGTTGTCGACCGCCGACACGGACCTGCTGGCGGCCCGCGCCTCCGGCGCCCCCTACCGGATCGGCAACCCGACCCGGGTGGACGTCGAGGCCGAGCTGCCCGCGCTGCTCGACGGCGCCGACGTCGCCGTCGTACGGCTGCTGGGCGGCAAGCGCGCCTGGGAGGACGGGCTGGCCGCGCTGAAGGCGTCCGGCGTCCCGACCGTGCTGCTGGGCGGCGAGGCCGTGCCGGACGCGGAGCTGATGGCCGAGTCGTCGGTGCCGGCCGGGGTCGTGGCGGAGGCGCTGAAGTACCTCGTCGAGGGCGGGCCCGCCAACCTCGCCGAACTCGCGCGGTTCCTGTCGGACACCGTGCTGCTCACCGGCGAGGGGTTCGCCGCGCCGCACAAGATGCCCGAGTACGGCGTGCACGGCTCCCGCCCCCTTCGGGACGGCCGCCCCACCGTCGGCGTGCTCTTCTACCGCGCCCACGAACTGAGCGGCAACACCGCCTTCGTGGACGTCCTGTGCGACGCGATCGAGGCGCGGGGCGCCAACGCCCTGCCGGTGTACTGCGGTTCGCTGCGCGGCGCGGACCCCGGGCTCTACGAGCTCCTCGGCCGGGCCGACGCCCTGGTCGCCACCGTGCTCGCGGCCGGCGGCACGCACGCCTCGCAGGCCTCGGCGGGCGGCGACGAGGAGTCCTGGGACGTCGGGGCGCTGGCCGAGCTGGACGTGCCGGTGCTCCAGGGGCTGTGCCTGACCACGTCGCGGAGCGCCTGGGAGGAGTCCGACGCCGCCCTGTCCCCCATGGACGCGGCGATGCAGGTCGCCATCCCGGAGTTCGACGGGCGGCTGATCACCGTGCCGTTCTCCTTCAAGGAGCAGGGCCCGGACGACGTGCCCGTGTACGTCGCCGACCCGGAGCGGGCCGCGCGCGTCGCCGGGATCGCCGTGCGCCACGCCCGGCTGCGGCACAAGCCGAACGCCGAGAAGCGGATCGCGCTGGTCTTCACCGCCTACCCGACCAAGCACTCCCGCGTCGGCAACGCGGTCGGGCTCGACACCCCGGCCTCGGCGGTGCGGGTGCTGGACGCGCTGCGAGACGCCGGGTACACGGTCGAGGGGCATCCCGACGACGGCGACGAGCTGATCCACCGGCTCATCGAGGCCGGCGGCCACGACGTCGAGTGGCTGACGGAGGAGCAGCTGGCCGCCGCGCCCGCGCGGGTGCCGCTGGCCGACTACCGGGCGTGGTTCGACCGGCTCGACCCGGAGCTGAGGGACGCCATGACCGAGGCGTGGGGCGAGCCGCCGGGCTCGCTCTACGTCGACGGGGACGACATCGTCCTCGCCTGTCTGCGGTTCGAGAACGTCGTCGTGATGATCCAGCCGCCGCGCGGCTTCGGCGAGAACCCCATCGCGATCTACCACGACCCGGACATGCCGCCCTCGCACCACTACCTGGCGGCCTACCGGTGGCTGGAGAACAGCTTCGGGGCCGACGCGATCGTGCACATGGGCAAGCACGGCACGATGGAGTGGCTGCCCGGCAAGGGGCTGGGCCTCGGCGCCGGCTGCGCCCCGGACGCGGTCCTCGGCGACCTGCCGCTGGTCTACCCGTTCATCGTCAACGACCCCGGCGAGGGCACCCAGGCCAAGCGGCGCGGGCACGCCACCGTCGTCGACCACCTGGTGCCGCCGATGGCGCGCGCCGACACCTACGGCGACCTCGCCAAGCTGGAGCAGCTCCTCGACGAGTACGCGCTCGTGTCCGACCTGGACCCGGCGAAGGCGCCCGCCGTGCGCGCCCAGATCTGGACGCTGGTCAAGGCCGCCGAACTCCACCACGACCTGCACGTGGCCGAGCAGCCGGACGACGACGAGTTCGACGAGTTCGTCATGCACATCGACGGCTACCTGTGCGAGATCAAGGACGTGCAGATCCGCGACGGGCTGCACGTGCTGGGCGGCGGCCCGGTGGGCGAGCCGCGCGTCAACCTCGTGCTCGCCGTGCTGCGCGCCTCGCAGGTGTGGGGCGGGCGGGCGAACGCGCTGCCGGGCCTGCGGGCGTCGCTGGCCGAGCACTTCGGGCTGGTGGAGAAGGAACTGCTGGCCGAGCCGGGCGCGCCGGTGAAGGTGCCGGCCGAACTGACGGACCTGGTCGAGGGACCGGCCCGCAGCGCGGCCGACGCGATCGACCTGCTGGAGCAGCTGTGCCGGCGGATCGCGCAGGGGATGGAGGACCGCGGGTGGGCCGCCGCCGAGAGCGGCGCCGTCCTGCGGGACGTGCTCGGCGCCGAACTCCCCGGCGCCCTCGCCGTGCTGGAGTTCGCCTGCACCGAGGTCGTGCCGCGGCTGGCCCGCACCACCGACGAGATCGGGCACGTCCTCAAGGCGCTCGACGGCGGCTACGTCCCGGCCGGCCCGTCCGGCTCCCCGACCCGGGGCCTGGTCAACGTCCTGCCGACCGGCCGGAACTTCTACTCGGTCGACCCCAAGGCCATCCCGTCCCGGCTGAGCTGGGAGGTCGGCCAGTCGCTCGCGGACTCGCTGGTGCAGCGGTACCTGCAGGACACCGGCGCCTACCCGAAGTCCGTCGGGCTGACCGTCTGGGGCACGTCCGCCATGCGCACCCAGGGCGACGACATCGCCGAGATCCTGGCGCTGCTGGGCTGCCGCCCGGTGTGGGACGACGCCTCGCGCCGGGTGACCGGCTTCGAGGTGATCCCGCTGGCGGAGCTGGGCCGGCCGCGCATCGACGTCACCGTCCGCATCTCCGGCTTCTTCCGGGACGCCTTCCCGCACGTCGTCGGACTGATCGACGACGCGGTACGGGCCGTGGCCGAGCTGGCCGAGCCCGCCGAGTCCAACTACGTCAAGGCGCACGCCGACGAGGACACCGCCGAGCACGGCGACCGGCGCCGGGCCACGGCCCGCATCTTCGGCTCCAAGCCGGGCGCGTACGGCGCCGGCCTGCTGCCGCTGATCGACGCCCGGAACTGGCGCTCCGACGCCGACCTGGCCGAGGTGTACGCCGTGTGGGGCGGCTACGCCTACGGGCGCGGGCTCGACGGGCGGGCGGCGCGCGGCGACATGGAGACCGCGTTCCGGCGGATCGCCGTCGCCGCGAAGAACGTCGACACCCGCGAGCACGACCTCGTCGACGCCGACGACTACTTCCAGTACCACGGCGGCATGGTCGCCATGGTGCGCCACCTGACGGGCGCCAGCCCGGAGGCGTACGTGGGCGACTCGGCGACGCCGGACCAGGTGAGGACGCGCACGCTCGGCGAGGAGACGCACCGGGTCTTCCGGGCCCGGGTGGTCAACCCGCGCTGGATGGCGGCGATGCGGCGGCACGGCTACAAGGGCGCCTTCGAGATGGCGGCGACCGTCGACTACCTCTTCGGCTACGACGCGACCGCGGGCGTGGTCGACGACTGGATGTACGAGAAGCTGGCGTCCGAGTACGTGTTCTCGCAGGAGAACCAGGACTTCATGCGGAAGTCCAACCCCTGGGCGCTGCGCGGCATCACGGAGCGGCTCCTGGAGGCGGCGGACCGCGGGCTGTGGGCGGAGCCGGACGCGCAGACCCTGGAGCGGCTGCGCGCCACCTACCTGGAACTCGAAGGCGACTTGGAGGGCGACGACCAGTGACCACCCCGTTCCCGTTCACGGCCGTCGTCGGCCAGGACGACCTCCGGCTGGCCCTGCTCCTGAACGCGGTCAGCCCGGCGGTCGGCGGCGTGCTGGTGCGCGGCGAGAAGGGCACCGCCAAGTCGACCGCCGTGCGCGCCCTGTCGGCGCTGCTGCCGGAGGTCGGCGTGGTGCCCGGCTGCCGCTTCTCCTGCGACCCGGCCGCCCCCGACCCCGCGTGCCCGGACGGCCCGCACGAGCCGGGGGCGGGCGTCACGCGGCCCGCGCGCATGGTCGAGCTGCCCGTCGGCGCCTCGGAGGACCGGCTCGTGGGCGCACTGGACATCGAGCGGGCGCTGGCCGAGGGCGTGAAGGCCTTCGAGCCCGGCCTGCTCGCCGAGGCGCACCGCGGCATCCTCTACGTCGACGAGGTCAACCTGCTCCACGACCACCTCGTCGACCTGCTGCTGGACGCCGCCGCGATGGGTGCCTCGTACGTCGAGCGCGAGGGCGTCTCCGTGCGCCACGCGGCCCGGTTCCTGCTGGTCGGGACCATGAACCCCGAGGAGGGCGAGCTGCGCCCGCAGCTGCTCGACCGGTTCGGCCTGACCGTCGAGGTCGCGGCCTCGCGGGAGCCCGACCAGCGGGTGGAGGTGGTGCGGCGGCGCCTCGCCTACGACGACGACCCGGCCGGCTTCGCCGCGCGCTGGGCCGAGGAGGAGGCCGCCGTGCGGGCGCGGATCGCGGCGGCGCGCGCGCTGCTGCCCGAGGTGCGCCTCGGCGACGGGGCGCTCCGGCAGATCGCGGCGACCTGCGCCGCCTTCGAGGTGGACGGCATGCGCGCCGACATCGTGATGGCGCGCACGGCGACCGCGCTGGCCGCGTGGGCCGGGCGGACCGACGTGCTCGCCGAGGACGTGCGGCAGGCCGCGCTGCTGGCGCTGCCGCACCGCCGGCGGCGCAACCCGTTCGACGCGCCGGGCCTGGACGAGGACAAGCTCGACGAGACGCTCCGGCAGTCCGGGGGCGGGGACGGCGACGGCGACGACGATCCGGATCCCGGTCCGGACGGGCCCGGCGGCGGGGGCGGACAGCCGCCGTCCGAAGGCCCCCAGGGGGGTGGCGCGGGCGCGCGGCCCGAGGCCGGGGACGGCGGGGAGCCGCAGGCCGCCGGGGCCGGGGAGCAGGCGCCCGCCCCCGCCGCGGAGCCCTTCCGCACCCGGGTGCTGAGCGTGCCCGGCGTCGGCGAGGGGGTGGCCGGGCGGCGCTCGCGGGCGCGGACCGAGCACGGGCGGACCACCGGGGCCCGGCGGCCCCGGGGCGCGCTGACCAAGCTGCACCTGGCGGCGACCGTGCGGGCCGCCGCGCCGCACCAGCGGGCGCGCGGCCGGTCCGGGCCGGGGCTGGTGGTGCGGCGGGACGACCTGCGGCAGGCGGTGCGCGAGGGGCGTGAGGGCAATCTCGTGCTGTTCGTCGTGGACGCCTCCGGGTCCATGGCGGCGCGGCAGCGGATGGGCGCCGTGAAGGGCGCCGTGCTGTCGCTGCTGCTCGACGCCTACCAGCGGCGGGACAAGGTGGGGCTGGTCACCTTCCGGGGGCCGGGCGCCGAGGTCGCGCTGCCGCCGACCTCGTCGGTGGACGCGGCGGCGGCCCGGCTGCGGTCGCTGCCGACGGGCGGCCGCACCCCGCTCGCGGCCGGGCTGCTGAAGGCCCATGACGTGCTGCGGGTGGAGCGGCTGCGGGATCCCGCGCGGCGGGCGCTGCTGGTGGTGGTGACCGACGGCCGCGCCACGGGCGGGCCGGAGCCGGTGGCCACGGCGGAGCGTGCCGCGCGGCTGTTCGCGGCCGAGGACGTCGCGTCCGTGGTCGTGGACTGCGAGTCGGGGCCGGTGCGGCTCGGGCTCGCCGGGCGGCTCGCGGGCGCGCTGGGCGGTACGGCGGTGACGCTGGACGAGCTGCGGGCGGACTCGATCGCCGGGCTGGTCAGGGATGTGCAGGGAACGTCGAGGAGGGCCGCGTAGTGCCGAAGGGACAGCCGAGTGTCGTACCGGACGACGGACTGACGACCCGTCAGCGGAGGAACCGGCCGCTGGTCGTGGTGCACACCGGCGTCGGCAAGGGCAAGTCGACCGCCGCCTTCGGGCTGGCGCTGCGCGCCTGGAACCAGGGCTGGCCGATCGGGGTGTTCCAGTTCGTGAAGTCGGCCAAGTGGAAGGTCGGCGAGGAGCGGGCGCTGCGCGTGCTCGGGGACTCCGGCGAGGGCGGCACGGTCGCCTGGCACAAGATGGGCGAGGGCTGGTCCTGGGTCCAGCGCGACGCGCAGATGGACAACGAGGAGAAGGCCCGGGAGGGCTGGGAGCAGGTCAAGCGCGACCTGGCGGCCGAGACGTACCGGCTGTACGTGCTCGACGAGTTCGCCTACCCGATGCACTGGGGCTGGGTCGACACCGACGAGGTCGTGCAGGTGCTGCGCGACCGGCCCGGCACCCAGCACGTGGTGATCACCGGCCGCAACGCGCCGGAGAAGCTGATCGGCTTCGCGGACCTGGTGACCGACATGTCCAAGGTCAAGCACCCCATGGACGTCGGGCAGAAGGGGCAGAGGGGCATCGAGTGGTGACCTCCTCGTCCGTGCCCCGGCTGGTGATCGCCGCGCCTTCCTCGGGCAGCGGCAAGACCACCGTCGCCACGGGGCTGATGGCCGCGTTCGCCGCGCGGGGGCTCGCCGTGTCCCCGCACAAGGTCGGGCCGGACTACATCGACCCCGGGTACCACGCGCTCGCCACCGGGCGGGCGGGGCGCAACCTCGACGCCTACCTGTGCGGGCCGGAGCTGATCGGGCCGCTGTTCGCGCACGGGGCGCGCGGATGCGACCTCGCCGTGGTCGAGGGCGTGATGGGGCTGTACGACGGGGCCGCCGGGGAGGGCGAACTGGCGTCCACCGCCCAGGTGGCGAAGCTGCTGCGGGCGCCGGTGGTGCTGGTGGTGGACGCCTCGTCGCAGTCGCGGTCGGTGGCGGCGCTGGTGCACGGGTTCGCCTCCTGGGACCCGCGGGTGCGGATCGGGGGCGTGATCCTGAACAAGGTCGGCTCCGACCGGCACGAGGAACTGCTGCGGGAGGCGCTGGACGCGGCCGGGGTGCCGGTGCTGGGGGTGCTGCGCCGGGCCCCGCAGGTGGACACGCCGTCCCGGCACCTGGGGCTGGTCCCGGTCGCCGAGCGGCGCGCCCAGGCGGTGGAGGCCGTCGCCGCCATGGCCGCGCAGGTGGCCGCCGGGTGCGACCTGGAGGCGCTGCTCGCGCTGGCCCGGAGCGCGGGCGCGATGGCGGACGAGCCGTGGCGGGCGCCGGTCGCGCCGGTCGCCCCGGCGGGCGGGCGCCCGGTGGTCGCCGTCGCCGGCGGCCCCGCCTTCACCTTCTCCTACGCCGAGCACACCGAGCTGCTCGCCGCCGCCGGCGCCGAGGTCGTCCCCTTCGACCCGCTGCGGGACGAGCGCCTGCCCGACGGCACGCGCGGGCTGGTGATCGGCGGCGGGTTCCCCGAGGTGTACGCCGCCGAGCTGTCCGCCAACGAGCCGCTGCGCCGGGCGGTCGCCGGGCTGGCGCTCGGCGGCGCCCCGGTGGCCGCCGAGTGCGCCGGGCTGCTGTACCTGTGCCGGGAGCTGGACGGGCGGCCGATGTGCGGGGTGCTGGACGCCTCCGCCCGGATGAGCGAGCGGCTCACCCTCGGCTACCGGGACGCGGTGGCCGTCGGCGACAGCGTGCTCGCCGCCGCGGGCACCCGGATGCGGGGGCACGAGTTCCACCGGACCGTCGTCGAGCCCGGCGCCGGGACGGCTCCCGCCTGGGGCGTGCGCGCCCCCGCGCGGCGGGTCGAGGGTTTCGTACAGCGCGGTGTGCACGCGAGTTATCTGCACACGCACTGGGCGTCCGCGCCCGGTGTCGCCCGTCGGTTCGTGGAGAGGTGCCGCACGTCATGAGCAGCAGGCTGGTCGGAGTCGGGGTCGGGCCGGGGGACCCGGAGCTGGTGACCGTCAAGGGGGTCAACGCCCTGCGGGCCGCCGAGGTCGTCGTCGTCCCCGTCATGGACACGGGCGAGCGGGGGCGGGCCGAGGCGACCGTGCTGCACTACGTGCCCGGCGAGAAGATCGTCCGGGTGGTGTTCGCGCTGAACGAGCGGTCCGACCGGGCGCGGCGCGAGGCGGCCTGGGACGCGGCCGGGAAGCGGGTGGCCGCACTGCTGGAGCGGCACGGCTCGGTCGCCTTCGCGACCATCGGCGACCCCAACGTGTACTCGACGTTCACCTACCTCGCGCAGACCGTGGCCGGCCTGGTGCCGGGCGTCGTCGTGGAGACCGTGCCGGGCGTCACCGCCATGCAGGACCTGGCGGCCCGCTCGGGCGCGGTGCTGACCGAGGGCACCGAGCCGCTGACGCTGGTGCCGGTCACCGCCGGGTCCGCCGTGCTCAGGGAGGCGCTCGCCGGACCCGGGACCGTCGTCGCCTACAAGTTCGGCCGGCAGGCCGGGGAGGTCGCCGAGGCGCTGCGGGAGACCGGGCGGCTGGCGGACGCCGTGTGGGGGTCGGCGCTGGGGCTGCCGGAGGAGTCGATCCGGCCGGCCGCCGACCTCGACGGCGCCGCCCTGCCCTACCTGTCGACGCTGATCGCGCCCGCGCGGCGCGAGGGCGGGCGGGGCGGCAAGCTGTGAGACCGGACCGCGGTGCCGGCCGGGCCGCGGCGGCCGGCCGCCGCGGCCCGCTGC
>NZ_BAAATK010000086.1:0-16648 GCF_039533365.1 Streptomyces glaucus | reverse complement strand
TCAGACCGTTCGAGGCGCCGTCCTGGTTCACGGCGGACCCCTTGATCACGGCGAGGATGCGGCGGCCGTTGCGCACGGCGTCGGAGAGCTTCTCCAGGACGACGACGCCGACGCCCTCGGACCAGCCGGTGCCGTCGGCGTCGTCGGAGAACGCCTTGCAGCGGCCGTCGGCGGCGAGGCCGCCCTGGGCGTCGAAGCCGGTGAACGCGGCCGGTGTCGTCATCACGGTGACGCCGCCGGCCAGCGCCAGGGAGCACTCGCCGCTGCGCAGCGCCTGCGCCGCCAGGTGCAGCGACACCAGCGACGACGAGCAGGCCGTGTCCACGGTGACCGCCGGGCCGACCAGGCCCATGACGTAGGCGACGCGGCCGGAGATCACGCTGGCGGCGAGGCCGGTGCCGGCGTGTCCGGACAGGTCCTCCTGGGCGGTGTGCACCAGCCGTACGTAGTCCTGGCCGTTGGTGCCGACGAACACGCCGGTGCGGCTGGAGCGCAGGGTGTGCGGGTCGAGGCCGGCCCGTTCGAACGCCTCCCAGGACGTCTCCAGCAGCAGCCGCTGCTGCGGATCCATCGCGAGGGCCTCGCGCGGGCTGATGCCGAAGAAGGCGGCGTCGAAGCCGGCGGCGTCGTCCAGGAAGCCGCCCCGGCCCTGGAGGTCCCAGCCGCGGTCGGCGGGGAACGGGGTGATGGCGTCGGTGCCGGAGGCGACCAGTTCCCACAGCTGCTCGGGGGTGTGCACCCCGCCGGGGAAGCGGCAGGCCATGCCGACCACGGCGACCGGCTCGTGGCGTCCCGACTCGGCCTCCTGGAGACGCCGCCGGGTCTCGTGCAGGTCGGCGGTGACGTACCTGAGGTATTCGACGAGTTTCGCTTCGTCCGGCATGGTCAGATGCCCTTTCCTCGGTGGGGGACGCGACCGGTTCAGCGGTCGGTGGGTCGGCCGATCTCGCTGTCGATGAAGGCGATGATCTCTTCGGCGCTGGCGGTGCCGATGCGTGTGCGGACGTCGTCGTCCGCCCCCTGCCGGTCACCGCCGTCGTCGGTGATCCGGGCGAGCAGGGCCCGCAGCCGGGCCGCGGTGCCCGTCCGGGCGGCCGGGTCGAGGCCGCCCGCGGCGAGCGCGGTGGTCAGGGCCGTGTCCAGGCGGTCGAGTTCGGCGTCCAGCCCGCCGGCGGGCGGGGTGTCGTCGCGGCCGAGCCGCTCGGCGAGGTGCGCGGCGACGGCCAGGGGCGTGGGGTGGTCGAAGACGAGGGTGGCGGGGATGCGCAGCCCGGTGGCGTCGGCGAGCCGGTTGCGCATCTCGACGGAGGTGAGGGAGTCGAATCCGAGGCGGGCGAACTCGTCCCCGGCTGCGATCCCTTCGGGTGTGTCGTGGCCGAGCACGGCGGCCGCCTCGGCGCGCACCAGGTCGGTGAGGTGGCGGGTGCGGTCCTGCGGGCGCAGGCCGTCGAGGCGGGCGGCGAGCTCGGCGGCGCGGTCGCGTCCGGCCGCGGTGCGGCGTGTGCCGATCAGCCCGCGCAGCACGGGCGGCACGGGTCCGGCGAACGGCAGCGGGCCGGCGGGGCGGGCGGCGGTGCGCATCAGCACGGGCCGGGCGTCGTCGCGCGCGGTGGCCGCGTCGAACAGGGCGAGGCCCAGCCCGGGGTCGAGCGGCGGGGTGCCGGAGCGGTGCATGCGCCGGACGTGCTCCTCGCTCAGCCCGCTGGTCATGCCGGAGCCGTGCGCCCACGGGCCCCAGGCGAGCGAGTGGCCGGGCAGGCCGTGCGCGGCGCGGTGCTGGGCGAGGGCGTCGAGGAAGGCGTTGGCGGCGGCGTAGTTGGCCTGGCCGGGGCTGCCGACGACGCCGGCGGTGGACGAGTACGTGACGAACGCGGCCAGGTCCAGGTCGCGGGTGGCCCGGTGCAGGTGCCAGGCGGCGTCGGCCTTGGGCCGCAGCACGGCGTCGAGCCGGTCCGGGGTGAGCGCGTCCAGGACGCCGTCGTCCAGGACGCCGGCGGTGTGCACGACGGCGGTCAGCGGGTGCTCGGCGGGGATGCCGGCGAGGAGGGCCGCCACGTCGTCCGGGTCGGCGACGTCGGCGGCGGCCAGGGTGACGTGGGCGCCCAGGGCGGCGAGTTCGTCGCGCAGCTCGCCGGCGCCGGGTGCGTCGGGGCCGCGCCGGCCGGCCAGCAGCAGGTGGCGCATGCCGTGCTCGGTGACCAGGTGCCGGGCGAGGACGCGGGCGAGGCCGCCGGTGCCGCCGGTGATCAGCACGGTGCCGTCGGCGCGCCAGCGGGCCGGGCCGGCCTCGGTGACCGAGGCGGCGTCGGGCACGCGGGCGAGCCGCGGCACCCGCAGGCGTCCGTCGCGCACCATGAACTGCTCCTCGTCGGTGTCCGGCAGGGCGGGCAGCACGGCCGAGGCGGCCGCGTCGCCGTCGACGTCGACGAGGAGGAACCGGCCGGGGTGTTCCATCTGCGCGGACCGCACCAGGCCCCAGACCGCCGCGGCGGCCGGGTCGGTGACGTCCTCGCCGCGCGGCGCGACCGCGCCCCGGGTGACGAACACCAGGCGGGTGCGGGCGAACCGGTCCTCGGCCAGGAACTCCTGCATCAGCGTCAGCGCGCGGTGCGTCAGCTCGTGGACCGCTCCGGCGGGGTCGTCGGGGCGGCCCGTGAGCGGAACGGCGACCGTCCGCACCGGCGCCCCGTCACCTTCTCGCAGTTCGGCTATGGACTTCACTGGTTCCGCGAGCGGCCCGAGGACGGCGGCCGGGTCCGGGTCGCCGGCGCCGAGGGCGTACCAGGGCGCCGGGTCGGCGGGGGCGGGCGGCACGGGCCGCTCCTCCCAGTCCAGGCGGAACAGCGCGGTGCGCAGGTCGGCCCCGGCGGCGGGGGCGCCGGGGCGGGGCGGCGCGGGGCGCAGGACGACGGCGCGGGCGGTGAGCACGGGCGCCCCGCCGGGGTCGGCGGCGACGAGTTCCCGGGTGTCGCCGGTGCCGGTCAGCCGGACGCGCAGCTCGGTGGCGGAGACCGCGTGCAGGGCGACGTCGTGCCACCGGGCGGCGAGCAGCCGCTCCGGTGCGCCCGCGTCGCCCGCGGCCAGGAGGTGCGCGGCGTGCAGGGCGGCGTCGAGGAGGACGGGGTGCAGGCCGAACCCGGCGTGCTCGCCGGCCTCCCCGGGCAGCGCGACCTCCGCGTACAGGTGGTCGCCGTGCCGCCAGGCGGCGCGCAGGGCGCGGGCGGCGGGGCCGTGTTCCACGCCGGCGCCGGCGAGCCGGTCGTACAGGCCGTCCAGGGCGAGGGCGGTGGCCCCGGGCGGCGGCCACTGGCCGGCGGCGAACCGGGTGGCGGCGGGCGGCGGGGCCGGCTGTTCGGGCGTGAGCCGGCCGTGGGCGTGCTCGGTCCACGGGGCGTCCGGCTCGTGGGCGGGCCGGGTGTGGCACCACACGGGCCGGCCGCCGTCCTCGCCGGGCGCCCCGATCCGCAGCTGGAGCTGGAGCGCGCCCCGGTCGGGCACGGTCACGGGCTCGGTGAGGGCGAGTTCGGCGACGTGCGGGGTGCCGGACCGGTCGCCGGCGCGGACGGCGGCCTCCACGAGGGCGGCGCCGGGCAGGCGGGGCGCGCCGTCCACGGCGCAGTCGTCCAGCCAGGGGTGCAGGGCGCGCGACAGGGTGCCGGTGAGGACGAGTTCCCCGGCGCCGGCGACGGGCAGCGCGGCGCCCAGCAGCGGGTGGTCGGTGGCGGCGAGGCCGAGTCCGGCGGCGTCGGCGGAGCGCGGGGACGCGGTGGGCCACAGCCGGCGCCGCCGGAAGGGGTAGGTGGGCAGGTCGGGCAGTCGCCGGGCGCCGGTTCCCGCGTACAGGGCGGTCCAGTCGACGGTGACGCCCCGCACATGCAGCGCGGCGAGCGCGGCGACCGCCGAGGCCTCCTCGGCGTGGCCGCGGCGCAGCAGCGGGACGGCGACGGCCGCGTCGGGGGCGAGGTCGGCCACCAGGGAGGTGAGGCCGCCGTCGGGCCCGATTTCCAGGAAGGCGTCGGCGCCGGCGGCGGTGAGGGCGCGGACGGCGTCGGCGAAGCGGACGCTCTCGCGGACGTGCCGCACCCAGTACTCGGGTGAGGCGAGGTCGTCGCCGGCCGGAGCGCCGGTCAGGGCGGAGACGAACGGGACGCGGGGCCGGCGCAGGGTGAGGCCGGCGACGACGGCCCGGAAGTCGTCCAGCATCGGGTCCATCAGCGGCGAGTGGAAGGCGTGGGACACCTCCAGGCGGCGGGTGCGGCGGTCGCCGAGCCGGGCGAGGACGGCGTCGACCGCGGCCCGGGCGCCGGACAGCACCAGCGAGGACGGGCCGTTGACGGCGCCGACGGCCACCTCGTCGGTGAGCCGGGGCCGCACCTCCTCCTCGGTGGCGGCGACGGCCACCATGACGCCGCCGGGCGGCAGTTCGCCCATCAGGCGGGCGCGGGCGGTGACCAGGGCGCAGGCGTCGTCCAGGGACAGCGCGCCCGCGACGTGGGCGGCGGCGATCTCGCCGACCGAGTGCCCGGTGACGTGGGCGGGGCGCACGCCGAGCGACTCGACGAGCCGGAAGAGGGCGACCTGGAGGGCGAACAGGGCGGGCTGCGCGTGTTCGGTGCGCCGCAGCGCCCGGGCGTCGTCGCCCCAGGCGACGTCCCGCAGGCCGGGCGGCAGGTGGGTGAGCACCTCGTCGAAGGCGTCGGCGAACACCGGGAAGCGGGCGGCGAGTTCGCGGCCCATGCCGGGGCGCTGGCCGCCCTGGCCGGAGAACACCAGGGCCGGGGTGCGTTCGGCGGCGGTGCCGCGGACGGTCGTGCCGCCGGGCAGCAGGACCGCGCGGTGCGGGAAGACGGTGCGGGCGGCCAGGGAGCGGCCCACGTCGCGCGGGTCGCGGCCGCGCGCCCAGTCGGTGAGGGCGGTGAGCCGGTCGTCCAGGGCGTCCTCGGTGCGGGCGGAGACCGGCCACGGGGTGACGGCCGGCGTCCGTGCGGGCCGGTCCGGCTCCGGCCGTGCGGCGGGCGCGGCCTCGAGGACGACGTGCGCGTTGGTGCCGCTGATCCCGAACGCGGAGACCGCGATGCGCGGCGGCCGGCCGGTCTCGGGCCACGGGGTGGTCTCGGTGAGCAGCGACAGGGCGCCCGAGGACCAGTCGACGCGGCGGGAGGGCGTCTCGGCGTGCAGGGTGCGGGGCAGCCGGCCGTGGCGCAGCGCGAGCACCGACTTGATGACGCCGGCGACGCCGGCGGCGGCCTGGGTGTGGCCGATGTTGGACTTCACCGAGCCGAGCAGCAGGGGCCGTTCGCGGTCCTGGCCGTAGGCGGCGACGAGGGCCTGCGCCTCGATGGGGTCGCCGAGGCGGGTGCCGGTGCCGTGCGCCTCGACGGCGTCCACGTCGGCGGGGGCGAGGCGGGCGTCGGCGAGGGCGGCGCGGATGACCTGCTGCTGGGCGGGCCCGTTGGGCGCGCTGAGCCCGTTGGAGGCGCCGTCGGAGTTGACGGCCGTGCCGCGCACCACGGCCAGCACGTCGTGCCCGTTGCGCAGGGCGTCGGACAGCCGTTCCACGACCAGCATGCCGACGCCCTCGGACCACACGGTGCCGTCGGCGTCGTCGGAGAACGCCTTGCAGCGGCCGTCGGCGGCGAGGCCGCCCTGGATGCTGAAGCCGACGAAGCTGACCGGGGTGGTCATGACGGTGACCCCGCCGGCCAGGGCCAGGTCGCACTCGCCGTCGCGCAGCGCCCGGCAGGCCAGGTGCAGCGAGACCAGGGAGGAGGAGCAGGCGGTGTCGACGGTGAGGGCGGGGCCCTGCAGGCCGAACACGTAGGCCAGGCGGCCGGAGATCACGCTGGCGGCCAGGCCGGTGCCGAGGTGCCCGCCGATGTCCTCGCGGGCGCGGGTGGCGAGGTGGACGTAGTCCTGGCCGTTGGTGCCGACGAACACGCCGGTGCGGCTGGAGCGCAGCGCCTGCGGGTCGAGGCCGGCCCGTTCGAACGCCTCCCAGGACGTCTCCAGCAGCAGCCGCTGCTGCGGGTCCATCGCGAGGGCCTCGCGGGGGCTGATCCCGAAGAAGGCGGCGTCGAAGTCGGCGGCGTCGTGGAGGAACCCGCCGCGCGTGGTGGCGCTGCTGCCGGGGCCGCCGCCGTACAGGGTGTCGAGGTCCCAGCCGCGGTCCTCGGGGAACGGGCCGGTGCCGTCGCGGCCGGACAGCAGCAGTTCCCAGAACTCCTCCGGGGTGCGGACCCGGCCGGGGAAGCGGCAGGCCATGCCGACGACGGCGAGCGGCTCGTCGACGCCGGGGGCGGCGGAGGCGGAGGGGGCGGGTGCCGCGGGCGCGGGGGCGTCGGCGGCGAGTTCGGCGAGCAGGTGCGCGGCGAGGCGGCGCGGGCTCGGGTAGTCGTAGACGAGGGTGGCGGGCAGCGTGAGGCCGGTGGCGGCGGACAGGCGGCGGCACAGTTCCACGGCGGTGACCGAGTCCATGCCGAGCCGGCCGAACTCGTGGTCGGGGTCGATCCCGTCGTCGCCGCGGTGGCCGAGCACGGCGGCCGTCTCGGCGCGCACCAGGCCCGCCAGGTGCCGTCGCCGCTCGTGGGCGGCGAGGCCGTCGAGCCGGGCGAGGAGCGCCGCGCGCGTGGCGGAGTCGTCGCCGGCCGGTTCGGTGGCGCGGGGCGCGGGCGGGGCGGCGGGGCCGCCGTCGGGCCAGTACCGCTGCCGCTGGAAGGGGTAGGTCGGCAGGTCGACGCGGCGGGCCCCGGTGCCGGCGCACAGGGCGCGCCAGTCGACGGGGACGCCGGCCGCGTACAGCGTGGCCAGCGCGGTGACGACGGCCTCCTCCTCGCCGCGGTCGCGGCGCAGCAGCGGCACGGCGACGCCGTCCCGCGGCCCGGTGGACAGGATGTGGCCGCTGAGCACGCCCGTCGGGCCGGCCTCCAGGAAGGCTCTGGCACCGGCGGCGCGCAGGGCGTCCACGGCGTCGGCGAACCGCACGGTGGCGCGGGCGTGCCGGACCCAGTACTCCGCCGAGCACAGCTCCTCCGGCCGGGCGATCCGGCCGGTGAGGGCCGAGGCCACGGTGATGCGGGGCGGGTGGAACGCGAGGCCGGCGAGGGCCTGCCGGAAGTCGTCCAGCATCGGCTCCACCAGCGGCGAGTGGAAGGCGTGGGACACGGCGAGGCGGGTGTGCCGCCGGCCCAGGGCCGCCAGGACGCGCCGCACCGCGTCCTCGGCGCCGGAGACGACGACCGCGGCGGGGCCGTTGACGGCCGCGAGGGACACGCCGTCGGTGAGCAGCGGCCGCACCTCGTCCTCGGCGGCCTCGACGGCGGCCATTACGCCGCCCGCGGGCAGCGCGGCCATGAGCCGGCCGCGCGCGGCCACCAGCGTGCAGGCGTCCGCGAGGGAGAGGACGCCGGCGACGTGGGCGGCGGCCACCTCGCCGACGGAGTGGCCGGTGACGTGGCCGGCGGTGACGCCCCAGGACTCCAGCAGCCGGAACAGCGCCACCTCGACGGCGAACACCGCGCACTGGGCGTGGTCGGTGCGGTCGAGCAGCGCCTGGTCGGTGCCCCGCATCGCGTCCCGGACGGCCGGGTCGAAGTGGCCGAGGACCTCGTCGAGTGCGGTGGCGAATGCGGGGAAGCGGGCGGCGAGTTCGCGGCCCATGCCGAGCCGCTGGCTGCCCTGGCCGGGGAAGACGACGGCCAGGGGGCGGTCGGCGGCCAGGCCGCGGGCGAGTTCCGTCGTGCCGTCGGGGTGCAGCACGGCGCGGTGTTCGAGGGCGGCGCGGCCGGCCAGGGTCCAGGCCACGTCCCGGGCGTCGAGTCCGCCGGCCGCGGCGCGGATCCGGTCGATCTGGGCGTCGAGGGCGGCCTCGGTGCGGGCGGAGACCACCCACGGCAGCAGTGCCGTGGCCGGGGCGCGTTCCGGTTCGTCCGCGGCGGGCGGCTGTTCCAGGACGACGTGGGCGTTGGTGCCGCTGATGCCGAAGGACGACACGCCGGCGCGGCGCGGCCGGCCGGTGTCCGGCCACGGGGTGTTCTCGGTCAGCAGCCGCACGGCCCCGGCGGACCAGTCGACGTGCCGGGACGGCACCTCGGCGTGCAGGGTGCGGGGCAGGACGCCGTGCCGCATCGCCAGCACGGTCTTGATGAGTCCGGCGGCGCCCGCGGCGGCCTGCGTGTGCCCCAGGTTGGACTTCACCGAGCCGAGCAGCAGGGGCCGTTCGCGGTCCTGCCCGTAGGCGGCGATGAGCGCCTGCGCCTCGATCGGGTCGCCCAGGGCGGTGCCGGTGCCGTGCGCCTCGACGGCGTCCACGTCGGCCGGGGCGAGTCCGGCGGCGGCGAGGGCGGCGCGGATGACCTGCTGCTGGGCGGGCCCGTTGGGCGCGGTCAGGCCGTTGGAGGCGCCGTCGGAGTTGACGGCCGTGCCGCGCACCACGGCGAGCACGTCGTGCCCGTTGCGTTCGGCGTCGGAGAGGCGTTCCACGACGAGGACGGCGACGCCCTCGGACCAGCCGGTGCCGTCGGCGCCGTCGGAGAACGCCTTGCAGCGGCCGTCGCCGGCGAGGCCGCCCATGCGGGAGAACCCGGCGAAGCCGACCGGGGTGGACATGACGGTGACCCCGCCGACGAGGGCGAGGCCGCATTCGCCGGCGCGCAGCGCCTGCCCGGCCAGGTGCAGGGCGACCAGGGAGGAGGAGCAGGCGGTGTCGACGGTGAGGGCGGGGCCCTGCAGACCGAACACGTAGGCCAGGCGGCCGGAGGCGACGGAGGTGTTCAGGCCGGTGGTGGCGTGCGCCTCGACGTCGACGGAGGACTGCGTGACGAGGGTGCCGTAGTCCTGGCCGCTGAGGCCGACGAAGACGCCGGTGCGGCTGGAGCGCAGGCCGCGCGGGTCGATGCCGGCGCGTTCCAGGGCCTCCCAGGCGGTCTCCAGCAGCAGCCGCTGCTGCGGGTCCGTCGCCAGCGCCTCGCGCGGGGAGATCTCGAAGAACGCGGCGTCGAAGTCGGCGGCGCCGCGCAGGAACCCGCCGGTCACGCCGTCGGCCGCGGCGATGCCGGTGTGCCGCTCCCAGCCGCGGTCGTCGGGCATCCCGGAGATGGCGTCGCCGCCCGCCGCGACGAACTCCCACAGCTCCTCGGGCGAGGTGATGCCGCCGGGGAAGCGGCAGGCCATGCCGACCACGGCGAGCGGCTCGTCGGCGCCGGAGGCGGCGGGCCGCGCGGGCGCGGGGGCGTCGGTGACGGCGCCCTCCTCGACGAGTTCGCCGAGCAGGTGGCCGGCGAGGCGGCGCGGCGTCGGGTGGTCGAAGACGAGCGTGGCGGGCAGCGTCAGGCCGGTGGCGCCGGCGAGCCGGTTGCGCAGCTCGATCGCGGTCAGCGAGTCCACGCCGAGCCGGCGGAACTCGTGGTCGGCGTCGACGGCGTCGCCGGTGCCGTGGCCCAGCACGCCCGCCGCCTCGGCCCGCACCAGCTCGACGAGGTGGCGTCGCCGCTCGTCGGGCCGCAGGGCGGCGAGCCGGCCGACGAGCGCGCCGCGCGAGACGGCCCCGCCGCCCGCGGCGCGCCGGCCGGGCCGGACCAGGTCGCGCAGCAGCGCGGGCACGGTGGCCGCCGGAGGCAGCGGGGCGGCGCCGACGGGCAGCGGGGCGAGCGTGGCCGCGTCGGTGGCCAGCGCGGCGTCGAACAGCGCGAGGCCCTGTTCGGCGGTGAGCGGCGGCAGTCCGAGGGCGGCGGTGCGCCGCAGGTCGCGGTCGGACAGGCGGGCGGTCATTCCGCCGCCGTCCTGCTCCCAGCCGGGCCAGCGCAGCGACAGCGCGGGCAGGCCGTGCGCCCTGCGGTGTTCGGCGAGCGCGTCGAGGAAGGCGTTGGCGGCGGCGTAGTTGGCCTGGCCGGGGCTGCCCATGAGGCCGGCGGTGGACGAGTACAGCACGAACGCGGCCAGGTCCAGGTGGCGGGTCTCCTCGTGCAGCTGCCAGGCCGCGTCGGCCTTGGGGCGCAGCACGGCGTCGAGCCGGTCCGGGGTGAGGGCGTCGAGGACGCCGTCGTCGAGGGCGCCCGCCGCGTGCACGACGGCCGTCAGGGGGTGCTCGGCGGGCACCCGGTCCAGCAGGGCGCGGACCGCGCCGGGCTCGGTGAGGTCGCAGGCGACGACGTCCACCCGCGCGCCGTGGCCCGCGAGTTCCTCGCGCAGGGCGCGGGCGCCGGGCGCGTCGGGTCCGCGGCGGCCGGCCAGCAGCAGGTGCCGGACGCCGTGCCGGGTGACCAGGTGGCGGGCGAGGAGGCCGCCGAGCGTGCCGGTGCCGCCGGTGACGAGGACGGTGCCGTCGGGGTCGGGGGCGGCGGGCAGGGTGAGGACGAGTTTGCCGGTGTGCCGGGCCAGGCTCATGAAGCGGAACGCCTCCGCGGCCCGCCGCACGTCCCAGGCGCGCACCGGCAGGGGGCGCAGGGCGCCGGCGTCGAACAGGGCGGTGAGCGCGGTGAGCATCCGCCGGATGCCGTCGGGGTCCACCCAGCCGAGGTCGAAGGCCTCGTAGCGGATGCCGTCCGGGACGGTGTCCGCGTCGCGGACGTCGGTCTTGCCCATCTCCAGGAACCGGCCGCCGGGGCCGAGCAGCCGCAGCGAGGCGTCGACGAACTCGCCGGACAGCGCGTTGAGGACGACGTCCAGGCCGCCCTCCCCGGCGACCTCGGCGAACCGGTCGGCGAAGCCGGTGTCGCGGGAGGAGGCGATGTGGTCGTCGGCCACGCCGAGGGCGCGCAGCACGGGCCACTTCGGCTCGCTGGCGGTGGCGAAGACCTCCGCGCCGAGGTGCCGGGCGAGCTGGACGGCCGCCATGCCGACGCCGCCGGCGCCGGCGTGCACGAGGACCTTCTCCCCGGGCCGCAGCCCGGCGAGGTCGACGAGCGCCCGGTAGGCGGTGAGGAACACCAGCGGCACCGAACCGGCGGTCTCCCAGGACCAGCCGGCGGGTACGGCGGCCAGCTGCCGTTCGTCCACGACGACGGTCGGGGCGAAGCCGCCGGCGACCATGCCCATGACCCGGTCGCCCGGCCGCCACAGCCGCGCGTCGGGGCCCGTCTCGACGACGACGCCGGCGGCCTCGGAGCCGAGCGGTCCGGGCTCGCCGGGGTACATGCCGAGGGCGCTGAGCACGTCCCGGAAGTTGACGCCGGCGGCGCGCACCGCCACCCGGACCTGGCGCCCGGTCGGCTCCGGCTGGTCGCAGGGCACGAGGGCGAGGCCGTCGAGGCTGCCGCGTTCGGCGGCGTCCAGCCGCCAGTTCCCGGTCGCGGGCGGGACCAGCGCGGGGCCGGCGCCGCGGGTCAGGCGGCCGACGCGCAGTGTGCCGCCGCGCAGGACGGCCTGCGGCTCGGTGTCGTCGAACAGGGCGGGCAGGGCGGGCAGCAGGCCGGCGGAGGCGTCGTCGGTGTCCACCAGCAGCAGGCGGCCGGGGTGTTCGGCCTGCGCGGAGCGGACCAGGCCCCACACGGCGGCGGCGCCCAGGTCGGTGACGTCCTCGGTGTCGGTCGCGGCGACGGCGCCGCGGGTGACCAGCAGCAGGCGGGAGCGGCGGAAGCGGTCGTCGCCGAGGAAGTCCCGCAGCAGGGCGAGCACCCGGCGGGTGGCCGCGCGGGCCGCCTCGGCGCCCGTCCCGGTCCCGGCGACGGGGACGACGAGGTGGCGCGGCGCCCGCTCCCCCGGCACCCGGTCCAGCGCCGGGACGTGCGCGGCCCCGGCCAGGTGGGCGGCGAGCCCGAAGGGGTCCTCGCCGACGAGCGCCCAGGTGCCGCCCGCGGCCTCCGGCGTGTCGCGGGGCCGCCACTCCAGGCGGAACAGGGAGCCGGCCGCCTCGGGCGGCGCGGCCGGGGCGACGGCGTCCGGCGCGGCCCGCAGGGTGAGGCCGGCGACGGAGACGACGGGGGCGCCGTGCGCGTCGGCGGCGTCCACGACGACGGTGTCCGGGCCGGTGCGCAGCAGCCGGGCGCGCAGCAGCCCGGCGCCCGAGGCGTGCAGGGTCACGTCGCGCCACTCGAACGGCAGCAGCCGCTCGTCGTCGCCGTCCAGGGCGGCGGCGTGCAGCACGGAGTCCAGCAGTCCGGGGTGGATGCCGTAGGCGCCCGTGTCGCGGACCGAGGGGTCCAGGGCGATCTCCGCGAAGAGTTCCCCGCCGCGCCGCCACAGGGCGCGCAGCCCGCGGAAGGCGGGGCCGTAGACCAGGCCGGCGGCGGCGTAGCGGTCGTAGCGGCCGGTGATGTCGACGGGCCGGGCGTCGCGGGGCGGCCACCGGACGGCGTCGAAGTCCGCCGGCCCGGCCGCCTCGGGGGCGAGCCGGCCGGTGGCGTGCAGGGTCCAGGGGGCGTCGGGGTGGTCGGCGGGCCGCGCGTGGAACCACAGCGGGCGGCCGCCGTCCGCGTCCGGCCCGCCGACCCTCAGCTGGACCCGGACGGTGCCCTCCTCGGGCAGGACCAGCGGCACGGCGAGGGTCAGCTGCGCGACGCGGGCGCAGCCCACCCGGTCGCCGGCCCGGACGGCCAGCTCCAGGAAGCCGGTGCCGGGGAAGACCACCGCGCCGCCGACGCGGTGGTCGGCCAGCCACGGCTGGAGGGCCGGGGAGAGCACGCCGGTGAGCACGAGGTCGTCGGTGCCGGCGACGGTCATCGCCGCGCCGAGCAGCGGGTGCCCCGCGGTCTCCAGGCCGGCGCCGGACACCTCCGCGGCGTGGACGCCGCCGGCCGGCCAGTACCGCTCGTGCTGGAAGGCGTACGTCGGCAGGTCCACGCGGCGGGCGCCCGTGCCGGCGAAGAACGCGGCCCAGTCGACGGCGACGCCGTGCACGTGCAGGCCGGCGAGGCCGGTGACGAGGGCGGGCTCCTCGGCCCGGTCGCGGCGCAGCAGCGGCCGCACGTCGGCCTGCCCGGGCAGGCAGGCGCGGGCGGCGGCGGACAGCACGGCGTCCGGGCCGACCTCCAGGAAGGCGGTGGCCCCGGCGTCGGCGAGGGCGGTGACGGCGTCGGCGAAGCGGACGGTCTCCCGCGCGTGCCGCACCCAGTACTCGGCCGAGCACAGCTCGTCCGCCTCCGCGATCCGGCCGGTCAGCCCGGACACCAAGGCGATCCGCGCGGGACGCGGGTCGAGTCCGGCGACGGCCTCACGGAAATCGTCGAGCATCGGGTCCATCAGCGGCGAGTGGAAGGCGTGGCTGACCGCGAGCCGGGTGTGCCGCCGCTCCCCCAGCGCGGCCAGCACCCGGCCCACCTCGTCGTCCGCGCCGGACAGCACCACGGACGCCGGCGCGTTGACCGCCGCCACGGCCACGCCGGGCGTCAGCAGGGGCCGGACCTCGTCCTCGCCGGCCTCGACGGCGACCATCACGCCGCCGGCCGGGAGGGCCGCCATCAGCCGGCCGCGCGCCGCGACGAGGGCGGCGGCGTCGGCGAGGGACAGCACGCCCGCGACATGGGCGGCGGCGATCTCGCCGACCGAGTGCCCGGCGACGAAATCGGCGCGCACGCCCCAGGACCGGAGCAGCCGGTACAGGGCGACCTCGACGGCGAACAGCGCGGCCTGGGCGTGGTCGGTGCGGTTCAGCAGCGCGTCGTCCGTGCCCCACATCACCTCGCGCAGCCCGGGGCCGAAGCAGTCCAGCGCCTCGTCCAGCGCGGCGGCGAACGCCGGGAAGCGGGCGTGCAGTTCGCGGCCCATGCCCAGGCGCTGGCTGCCCTGCCCGGAGAACAGCAGGGCGAGCTTGGGCCGGCCGGTGACGCGCCCGGAGACGGTGCCGGGCCCGGTGGGGTCGGCGAGGGCGGCGGTGAGGGCGGCGGGGTCGTCCGCGGCGCCGACCAGGGCGGTGCGGTGGTCGAGGGCGGCGCGGGTGACGGCGAGGGAGTAGGCGACGTCGAGGGGGCGCGGGCCGGGGGTGCGGTCGAGGAGGTCGCGCAGCCGCCGCGCCTGGTCCCGCAGGGCGGCCGGGGTGGCGGCGGACAGCAGCCAGGGCAGGGTGCCCGGCGTGCGGCCGGGCGTCTCGGGCGCGGCGCCGGGGGCGGGCGGGGCCTGTTCGAGGATGACGTGGGCGTTGGTGCCGGTGACGCCGAAGGAGGAGACGCCGGCGCGGCGCGGCCGGCCGGTGTCGGGCCAGGGCCGCTCGGCGGCGAGGACCTCCACGGCGCCGGCCGTCCAGTCGACGAGGCGGGTGGGGGTGTCGGCGTGCAGGGTGCGGGGGGCGACGCCGTGCCGGATCGCCATGATCGTCTTGATGACGCCGGCGACGCCGGAGGCGGCCTGGCTGTGGCCGATGTTGGACTTCACCGAGCCGAGCAGCAGCGGGCGTTCACGGTCCTGGCCGTAGGTGGCGAGCAGGCTCTGGGCCTCGATCGGGTCGCCGAGCGGGGTGCCGGTGCCGTGCGCCTCGACGACGTCGACGTCGGCGGGGGCGAGGCGGGCGGCGGCCAGGGCGGCGCGGATGACGCGCTGCTGGGCGGGCCCGTTGGGGGCGGTGAAGCCGTTGGAGGCGCCGTCGGAGTTGACGGCGGAGCCGCGCACGACGGCGAGCACCGGGTGCCCGTTGCGTTCGGCGTCGGAGAGCCGCTCCAGCAGCAGCACGCCGGCGCCCTCGGCCCAGCCGGTGCCGTCGGCGCCGTCGCCGAACGCCTTGCAGCGGCCGTCGCGGGCGAGGCCGCCCTGGCGGCTGAACTCGACGAGCGGTCCGGGCGTGGCCATCACGTTGACGCCGCCCGCCAGGGCGAGGGTGCTCTCACCGCTGCGCAGCGACTGGCAGGCCAGGTGCAGGGCGACGAGGGAGGAGGAGCAGGCGGTGTCGACGGTGAGGGCGGGGCCCTGCAGGCCCAGGGTGTAGGAGAGCCGGCCGGACAGGGCGCCGGCCGCGATGCCGCTGCCGGCCTCGCCGTCGGCGTCGTCCAGGGACCGCAGCACGAGGTGCGCGTAGTCCTGGCCGTTGGTGCCCATGAACACGCCGGTGCGGCTGGAGCGCAGCCGGGTGGCGTCCAGGCCGGCGCGTTCGACGGCCTCCCAGGCGGTCTCCAGCAGGATGCGCTGCTGCGGGTCCATGCGCAGCGCCTCGCGCGGGGAGACGCCGAAGAAGGCGGCGTCGAAGCCGGCGACGTCGTCGAGGAAGCCGCCGCGGGTGGACAGTTCGTGGCCGTGCTCGTCGGCTCCGGCGGTGCGCAGCGCGGTGAGGTCCCAGCCGCGGTCGGCGGGCAGGTCGGACACCGCGTCGGCGCCGTCGGCGACGAGCCGCCACAGGTCCTCCGGGGAGCGCACGCCGCCCGGGTAGCGGCAGCCGATGCCGATGACGGCGATCGGTTCGCCGGCGGCGGCGACCAGCTGCCGGTTCTTCCTGCGCAGGCGGTCGGCGTCCTTCAGGGCGGCGCGCAGGGCCTGGACGACCTGCTCGCTGGGCGTCGTGGTCATGGCTGGCTCCGTCACTCGGCCGACTCGTCGGTGGCGTCGGGGTCGCGGGGGTCGTCGGCGGGGTCGGTGGGGTCGGTCGCGTGGCCCTTCAGGGCGGCGCGGACGAGGTCGTCGAGGGCCATGGCGTCGATGTCGCCGTCCGGTCCGCCGTCCGCCGGGCCGGCCGGCGCGGCCGCGGGGGTGTCGGGGGCGCCGGCCAGGGCGAGGAGGTCGTCGAGGAGTCCGGCCTCGCGCAGCCGGGCCACGGGCAGGCCGGCGAGCACCGACCGGATCCGCGCGTCCTCGGGGCTCTCGCCGGGCGCGGGGTCGGGCGCGGCGGGTTCCTGCGGCGCGAGGCGTCCGGTGAGGTGCTCGGCGAGCGCCAGCGGCGTCGGGTGGTCGAACACCAGGGTGGCGGCCAGGGGCAGGCCGGTGGCCGCGGTGAGCTGGTTGCGCAGCTCGACCGCGCCGAGGGAGTCGACGCCGAGGTCGCGGAAGAGGCGTTCGGCGCCGACGGCGGACGCGTCGCGGTGGCCGAGGACGGCCGCGGCGCGCGTCAGCACCACGTCGAGGACGGCCTCGGTGCGCCGCGCGGGCGGCAGCTTCGCCAGCCGGTCCCGCAGGGACTCGGCGGGCTCGGCGGTCCGCTCGGCGGCCGGGTGCGGCCGGTCCCGGCCGGGCAGGCCGCGCAGCAGGGGGCGCGGCCGGCCGGCGCCGGGCCCGGCGAACGCGTCCGCGGTCAGGCCGGCGACCAGGGCCGTCGGGTGGGGTTCCGCGACGAGCCGGCACAGCATCTCGGCGGCGAGGGCGGGGTCCATGGGTTCGACGCCGGCCCGGCGGGTGGCCTCCTCGGCGGCGGCGGCCCCGGCCATGCCGCCGCCCGCCCACACGCCCCAGGCGATGGACGTGGCGGGCAGTCCGGCGGCGCGGCGCCGCTCGGCGAGCGCGTCCAGGGCGGCGTTGGCGGCGGCGTAGTTGGCCTGGCCGGGGTTGCCGACGAGGGCGGTCGCCGAGGAGAACAGGGCGAACACCTCCAGGTCGTGGTCGCGGGTGAGTTCGTCCAGGAGCAGGGCGGAGGCCGCCTTGGCGCGGAACACCGCGGCGAACCGCTCGGGGGTGAGCCGGTCCAGGACGCCGTCGTCCACGACGCCCGCGGTGTGCACGACGGCGGTCAGCGGCAGCTCGTCGGGGATCGCGGCGAGCAGTGCGGTGAGCTGCGCGCGGTCGGCGACGTCGCAGGCGGCCA
>NZ_BAAATK010000085.1:0-17741 GCF_039533365.1 Streptomyces glaucus | reverse complement strand
CGGCGGCCCGCGTCCTGGCGCCGGCCGGCCGGATCTCCGCCGGCGCGGTGGCGGCCGTGCTCGCCGTCGGCCTGGTGGCGCCGGAGGCGTGGCGGCGCTGGCCGGTCGCGGTCTTCCTGATCGGCCTGGTGGCCGGCCTGCCGCACGGCGCCGTCGACCACCTGGTGCCCGGCTGGTTCCGGCGCCGCCCCCGGTGCGCGGCCGGGCGCCGGAGCGTCGTCCCGCTCGGCTACGCCGCGGCGGCCGTGGCCGTCCCCGCTGCCGCCCTGGCCGCCCCGGCCTGCGTGTTCGGCGTCTTCCTGGCCGTCTCGGCGCTGCACTTCGGCTACGGCGACGCCCGGTTCTGCGCCCTGCGCGACGGCCCGGCGGGCCCGGCCCGGCGGACGGTGCACGCCCTCGCCCACGGAGCGGTCACCACCGTCCTGCCCCTGGTGCGGTGGCCCGAGCAGGTGCGCCCGGTGGTGCGGCAGCTCGCCCCCGGCCTCGACTGGCTGCTGGCCGCGCCGGGCGGGCCGGCCGCCGCGGCGCTGGCCGGAGCGGCCGTGACGGCCGGCTGCGTGACGGCGCTGCGCGGCGGACGGCACCGGCAGGCCGCCGAACTGCTGCTGCTCACCGCGCTGTTCACCGTGGTGCCGCCCCTGGTGGCGTTCGGCGCCTACTTCGGTGCCTGGCACTCGGTACGGCACATCGCCCGGCTGGTCCTGGCCGACCCCGCCAACGTCCCGGCACTGCGGGCCGGGCGCACCGCGGCGGTGCTGCGCAGGTTCGGCCGCCAGGCGGCCGTCCCCACCGCCGTCGCGCTGGCCGCCCTCGCCGCGCTCACCGCCCTGCCCCACGCGTTCCCGGCGGACGGCCGGACGGCCGCCCGCGGAGTGGCCCTGCTGGCCGCCCTCACCTTCCCCCACCTGGTCGTCGTGGCCCACCTGGACCGCTGCGAGGGGCCTGCGGCACCCGGCCGCCGCGGACCCCGCGCAGCGGTGCGCCGCACAGCGCGAAGCGGCCGCCCGGTCACCGCCCGGCCACCGGGGCGGCGAACGCGATGAGCCCCCGCGTCGCCGGCACCCCGGGCGCGCCCGCCGCAATTGCCCGCCCCGGGCCGCGGCGGACCGCGAAACCGCTGCTCCCGCCGCCGGAAGCAGGACCGCGGGGCGGAAGGCACGGGGGGACCGCGGGGCGCGCCCCGCGGGCCGCTGCCCGCGGACGACGGCCGCAGGCCGGTCAGCGGCGGTGTCCCGGCGTGTCCCGCCACCGGCCGGCGGCATTGGGGGACGATGGGAGTTCACCGGACGGCGACGAGCCGGGCGCGGCGTGGACGGAGGGACGCGTGGACCAGCGGGACGCGACCGAACGGAGCGGGGTGAGGGCCGGGGGCCGCGCACCCGGCGCGGCCGGGCCCGCCGGGGGGAGGGACACGCCGCCGGGGCCGGACGACCGGCGCCGCGTTCCCCGCACCGACACCGTGCTGCGCGACCCCCGCCTGGTGGAGGCGGCCGGCCGGCTGGGGGCCGGGGTGGTGAAGTCCGCGGTCCGGCAGGCGCAGGAGCGGGCCCGCTCGGGGACCGTCCCGCCCGACGGCGTGGCCGACACCGCGGTCGCCCTGCTGCCGCGCACGGCCGGCGGGCTGCGGCCGGTGATCAACGCCACCGGCGTGGTGCTGCACACCAACCTCGGACGGGCGTCGCTGTCGGCGGCGGCCCGGCGGGCGGTGCAGGAGGCCGCCGGGCCCACCGACGTCGAGCTGGACCTGGAGACCGGAGTGCGGGCCCGCCGGGGCCGCACCGCCCTGGCCGCCCTCCGCGACCGGGTGCCGTCCGCCGCCGCGGCGCACGTCGTCAACAACGGGGCTGCCGCGCTCGTGCTGACGGCCACCGCCCTCGCCGCCGGCCGGGAGATCGTCATCAGCCGGGGGGAGATGGTGGAGATCGGGGACGGCTTCCGGCTGCCGGACCTGCTGGTCTCCACCGGCGCCCGGCTGCGCGAGGTGGGCACCACCAACCGCACCACCGCCGCGGACTACGCCGCAGCCATCGGCCCGGAGACGGCGTTCGTGCTGAAGGTGCACCCCTCCAACTTCCTGATCACCGGCTTCACCCGGGCCGCCGGCGTCGGCGAACTGGCGGCGCTGGGCGTCCCGGTCGTCGTGGACATCGGTTCCGGACTGCTGGGCCCCCATCCGCTGCTGCCCGAGGAGCCCGACGCCGGCACCCAGCTGAAGGCCGGGGCGTCGCTGGTCACCGCGAGCGGCGACAAACTCCTGGGCGGACCCCAGTGCGGGCTCCTCCTGGGGGACGAGGACCTGGTCCGCGCCGTCTCCCGGCACCCGCTCGCCCGCGCCCTGCGGGTGGACAAGCTGACCCTGGCCGCGCTGGAGGCGACGCTGCGGGGCCCCGAGACCCCGACCGGTGAGGCCCTGGCCGCCGATCCGGGGCGTCTGAGGCGCCGCGCGGAACGGCTGGCCGCCGCGCTGGCCGCCGGCGGCGTCGACGTCCGGGCCGTGCGGAGCGCCGCGACGGTGGGCGGCGGCGGCGCGCCCGGAGTGACGCTGCCCAGCGCCGCGCTGTCGCTGCCCGAGCGGTACGCCGCCGCCCTGCGGACCGGACCGGTCCCCGTCGTGGGGCGCCTGGAGGCGGGACGGTGCCTGCTCGACCTGCGGGCGGTGCCGGCGGAGGACGACGAGCGGCTGGCCGGGGCCGTCCGGGCGGTCACGGCGACCGGGAGGTAGACGGCATGCGGGTACTGGCCACCGCCGGGCACGTCGACCACGGCAAGTCCGCGCTGGTGCGGGCGCTGACCGGAATGGAACCCGACCGGTTCGAGGAGGAGCGGCGCCGGGGACTGACCCTGGACCTGGGATTCGTGTGGACCAGGCTGGACCCGCCCGGCGCCGACGGCCCCGGCGGGGAGCACCTCGCGTTCGTGGACGTGCCCGGCCACGAACGGTTCGTCGCCACCATGCTGGCCGGCGTCGGCCCCGTGCCCGCCGTGCTGTTCGTGGTGGCCGCCGACCAGGGCTGGCAGCCGCAGTCGCAGGAGCACCTGGAGATCCTGGACGCGCTCGGGGTACGGCACGCCGTGCTGGCCGTGACCCGCAGCGATCTGGCGGACCCCGGACCCGTACGGGCGGACGCGGCGGAGCGCCTGGCCGCGACGTCCCTGGGAACCGTCCCGTCCGTCGCGGTGAGCGCCGTGACCGGTGCGGGCCTCGGCGAACTGCGCGCGGAGCTGGCCCGGCTGGCCCGGTCGCTGCCCGTCCCCGACGCCGACGCGGACGTACGGCTGTGGCTGGACCGCGCCTTCACGGTGCGCGGCCACGGGACGGTCGTCACGGGAACCCTGGGCGCGGGCACCCTGCGGGTCGGTGACCGGCTGGTGGCGGGGGACGGCACGACCGCGCTGCGGGTGCGCGGGCTGCAGTGCCTGCACGAGGACCGGACCGAGGCCGGCGGCGTGGCACGGGTGGCGGTCAACGTCCACGGCGCCGCCGCCGACGGGCTGCTCGGCCGGGGCCGGGTGCTGCTGACCCCCGGCCGCTGGCTGCTCACCCGGACGGCCGACGTCCGGCTCGCCGGAAGGCCGGCCGAGGACCTGCCCCGGACGGTGACCCTGCACATCGGCACCGCCGCGGTACCGGTCACCGTACGGCCGCTCGGCACGGACACGGCGAGGCTGGCCCTGTCCCGCGCGCTGCCCCTGCGCGTCGGGGACCGGGCCGTCCTGCGGGAACCGGGCGGGCGGCACGCGCCGTGCGGGGTGACCGTACTGGACGTGCGGCCGCCCGCCCTGACCCGGCGCGGAGCCGCCCGGGCCAGGGCGGCCGAGCTGGCGGACCTGACCGGCCGCCCGGACGGCACGGCGGAACTGCGGCGGCGCGGGCTCGTGCGCCGCTCGCTGCTGGAGGCGATGGGCGTGCCCGCGCCCGCCCCGCCGGTCACCGGGGACTGGCTGGCCGACCCGGACCACTGGGCGGCGCTGCGGGCCCGCCTGGCCGCCGAGGTCGAACGGCACGCGGCCCGGCACCCGATGGACCCCGGACTGCCCACGGAGGCGGCCCGGCGGCTGCTCGGCCTGCCCGACCGGGCCCTGGTCGACGCGCTCGCCGAAACCCCGGGGGAGCAGGAACTGCGCCGCGGCCAGGGGCGGTTGTACCGCCCCGGGAGCAGGGGACCGGCTCTCCCGCCGCCCGTCCGGGCCGCCGTCGACGCCGTGCGGCGGGAGCTGGCCCGGGCGCCGTTCCGCGCCCCGGACGCCGACCGCCTGGCCGAACTGGGCCTCACCCGCAAGGCACTGGCCGCCGCGGTCGCGGCGGGCGCGCTGCTGCGGGTCGGCGACGGCATCGTGCTGCTGCCCGAGGCGGACGCCCGGGCCGCCGACGTACTGCGCGGAATCCCGCAGCCGTTCACGCTGAGCGAGGCCCGCCAGGCCCTGGACACCACGCGCCGGGTGGCCGTGCCGCTGCTGGAGTTCCTGGACGCCCGCGGCTACACCGAGCGCGTGGACGACCGGCGCCGGCGCTGCCGGGCCGGCGGGGACGGCGGAGGCGGACGGGAATCGAACCCGCCTGCCCGAGATCCTCGGGCACCTCGGTTTTGAAGACCGGGAGGGCCACCAGGCACCCACACGCCTCCCTCGCCCGCCCAGGCTACCGGACGGCCACCGGCACGCCCGGACCGTCCGCGGCCACCGCGCGTCGGCGGCCCGGACCCGGGCCCGGCGCGTCCACCGGCGCCGCCCGCCGATGCCCCGTGCCACACCCCCCACGTCGATCAAGGAGACCAGGCATGACGTCCCCGCGTGAAACCCCGGTACGCCTCACCCGGTTCGCCCACGGCGGCGGCTGCGCCTGCAAGATCCCGCCCGGCGAGCTGGAGGAGGTGCTCGACGGACTGGCGGAGCCCCGGCCGGCCGCGAGCGACACCCCGCTCCTGGTCGGCCTGGCCACCGGCGACGACGCGGCCGTGGTCACCCTGCCCGCGCGGGACGCCGCCCCGGCCCAGGCGGTGGTCTGCACGGCCGACTTCTTCACGCCCGTCGTCGACGACCCCTACGACTGGGGCCGCATCGCCGCGGCCAACGCCCTGTCCGACGTGTACGCCATGGGCGGCCGCCCGGTCCTCGCCGTCAACCTCCTGGCCTGGCCCCGCGACGTGCTGCCGTTCGACCTCGCGCGCGAGGTGCTGCGCGGCGGGCTGGACGTCGCCGCGCAGGCCGGCTGCCACGTGGGCGGCGGACACAGCGTGGACGATCCGGAACCCAAGTACGGCATGGCCGTCACCGGCCTGGCGGACCCCGGACGGCTGCTGCGCAACGACGCCGGCCGGCCGGGCCTGCCCCTGTCGCTCACCAAGCCCCTCGGCCTCGGCGTGCTCAACAACCGGCACAAGGCCACCGGCGAACGGTTCGAACAGGCGGTGGCCACCATGGTCGCGCTCAACCGGGACGCGTCGGCCGCGGCCCTGGCGGCCGGGGCGAGGTGCGCCACCGACGTCACCGGCTTCGGCTTCCTCGGCCACCTGCACAAGCTGGCACGGGCCTCGGAGGTGACCGCCGTGGTCGACACCGCCGCCGTGCCCTTCCTGGACGGGGCCCGGGAGGCGGTGCGGGACGGATACGTCAGCGGCGGCACCCGGCGGAACCTGGAGTGGGTCGCGCCGTTCACCGACTTCGGCGGCACCGACGCCGACACCCGGCTCCTGCTGGCCGACGCCCAGACCTCGGGCGGGCTGCTGGTGGCGGGGGAGGTGCCGGGAGCGCCGGTGGTCGGCGAACTGGTGCCGCGCGGACCGGCCTCCGTCGTCCTGCGCTGAGCCCGGCGCGGGCGCGCCGCTCGAGCCCCGGCATCCGTCCGGGCCCGCCGCGCGCCCGCGCCCGGCGGGCCCGCGGTGGGCCCGGGGACCGCGCGGACCCCGCGGACCCCGCGGGACGGCTGGTCGCGGCGCGCGGCGCCACCGCCCACCTGCCACCGCCCACTTGCGGGCGGCCCCCGCGCGCGTAGCCTTCGGAGAAAGGTGCACCGCCGTGCGAGGGAGCGGGCGTATGGGCGTGGAACGGTGGATCGGCGGGTGGCCGGTGTACCGGCAGCTCACGGGAGCCGACCGGCTCGGCCGCGGCAAGGCGGCCCAGTCCCGGCGCTCCGCCGGTCTGGAACCCCGGACGGCCGGCGCGGACCGGGTGGCGGACTCGGTCTGCCCCTACTGCGCGGTGGGCTGCGCGCAGCGCGTCTACGTCAAGGACGAGCGCGTCATCCAGATCGAGGGCAACCCGGACAGCCCGATCTCGCGCGGCCGGCTGTGCCCGAAGGGCTCCGCCAGCAAGCAGCTCGTCACCGGTCCCCAGCGCGAGCGAAAGGTGCGCTACCGGCCGCCGTACGCCACCGAGTGGCAGGACCTGGACCTCGACGTGGCCATGGACATGGTGGCCGACCGGGTGCTGGACGCCCGGCGCCGGGGCTGGCAGGACACCGACGAGGCCGGGCGCCCGCTGCGGCGCACCCTGGGCTTCGCGGGCCTGGGCGGCGCGACGCTGGACAACGAGGAAAACTACCTGATCAAGAAGTTGTTCACCGCGCTCGGCGCGATCCAGATCGAGAACCAGGCGCGTATTTGACACTCCGCCACGGTTCCCGGTCTGGGAGCCTCGTTCGGCCGCGGCGGCGCCACCGACTACCAGCAGGACCTGGTCAACGCCGACTGCGTCGTCATCATGGGCTCGAACATGGCCGAGGCCCATCCGGTCGGGTTCCAGTGGGTGATGGAGGCCAAGGCGCGCGGCGCGGAGGTCATCCACATCGACCCGCGGTTCACCCGCACCAGCGCGCTCGCCGACCGGTACGTCCCGCTGCGGGCCGGCACCGACATCGCCTTCCTGGGCGGGGTGATCAACCACATCCTCTCCCACGGCCTGGACTTCCGGGAGTACGTGGCGGCGTACACCAACGCGCCGTTCCTGCTGAGCGAGGACTACCGGGACACCGAGGACCTCGACGGCCTGTTCAGCGGCTACGACCCGCACACCGCCTCCTACGACCCCTCCAGCTGGGCCTACGAGAGCATCAGGGCGCAGGAGGGGCCGGGCCACCGCGCCAAGGAACAGGCCGCCCCCTACCGGCACGGCGCCGGCGGCCCGACCGTGGAGGGAGGCGCCGGCGAGATCGCCGCCGACCCGACGCTGGAGCACCCGCGGTGCGTGTACCAGGTGCTCAAGCGGCACTTCGCCCGCTACACCCCCGAGATGGTCGAGCGGATCTGCGGAGTCCCCCGGGACGCGTTCCTGGAGGTGTGCCGGGCCTGGACGGACAACTCCGGCCGCGAGCGCACCACGGCCCTGGTGTACAGCGTCGGCTGGACGCAGCACTCCACCGGCGCCCAGTACATCCGCGCCGGTTCGATCGTCCAGCTGCTGCTGGGCAACATCGGCCGCCCCGGCGGCGGCATCTACGCGCTGCGCGGGCACGCCTCCATCCAGGGCTCGACGGACATCCCGACCCTGTTCAACCTGCTGCCCGGCTACCTGCCGATGCCGGACGTCACCCACCAGGACCTGGCCGCCTACCTGGACGGCATCCGCCGCCCCGGCCAGAAGGGATTCTGGGGCAACGCCGACGCCTACACGGTCTCGCTGCTGAAGGAGTACTGGGGCGAGGCGGCCACCGCCGAGAACGACTACTGCTTCGGCCACCTGCCCCGCATCGACGGCGACCACGGCACCTACCGCACCGCGATGGACATGGTCGACGGGAAGGTCTTCGGCTACTTCCTGCTCGGCCAGAACCCCGCCGTCGGCTCCGCGCACGGCCGCCTGCAGCGCCTGGGCATGGCCAACCTGGACTGGCTCGTCGTCCGCGACCTGAACATGATCGAGAGCGCCACCTTCTGGAAGGACGCCCCCGAGGTCGAGACCGGGGAGATCGTCCCCGAGCGCTGCCGCACGGAGGTGTTCTTCTTCCCCGCCGCCTCGCACGTGGAGAAGTCCGGCACCTTCACCCAGACCCAGCGCATGCTGCAGTGGCGGGACCAGGCCGTCGAGCCGAGCGGCGACCAGCGCTCCGAGCTGTGGTTCTTCTACCACCTGGGCCGGCTCGTGAAGGAGCGGCTGGCCGGCTCCACCGACGAGCGCGACCGGCCCGTGCTCGACCTGGCCTGGGACTACGCGACCGAGGGCGACGAGCCGTCCGCGGCGGACGTCCTGCGCCACATCAACGGCATCGACCTGACCACCGGACGCACCGTCGGCGGCTACGCCGACCTGAAGGCCGACGGCAGCACCGCCTGCGGCTGCTGGATCTACAGCGGGGTGTACGCCGACGAGGTCAACCAGGCCCGGCGCCGCAAGTCCCGCTTCGAACAGGGCCCGTACGAGGCCGAATGGGGCTGGACCTGGCCGCTGAACCGGCGCGTGCTGTACAACCGGGCCTCGGCCGACCCGCAGGGGCGGCCCTGGAGCGAGCGCAAGGCCCTCGTGTGGTGGGACGAGGAACGCGGCGAGTGGACCGGCCACGACGTCCCCGACTTCGAGCGGCACAAGCCGCCCGGCCACCGGCCCCCCGAGGGCGCGTCCGGCCCCGAGGCGCTCGGCGGCGACGACGCGTTCATCATGATGGCCGACGGCAAGGCGTGGCTGTTCGCCTCGGCCGGCCTGACGGACGGCCCGCTGCCCACCCACTACGAGCCGCACGAGTCCCCCGTGCGCAACCCCCTGTACGGCCAGCAGGCCAACCCGACACGCAAGGTCTACGGCCGTCGCGACAACCCCTCCAACCCGGCCCCGCCCGAGGCGCACAGCGAGGTGTTCCCCTTCGTCTTCACGGCGGCGCGGCTCACCGAGCACCACACCGCGGGCGGCATGAGCCGTCAGCTGCCGTACCTGGCGGAGCTGCAGCCGGAGCTGTTCGTGGAGGTGTCGCCGGAACTGGCGGCCGAGCGCGGGCTGCGCCACCTGGACTGGGCGCACGTCGTCACCAGCCGCACCGCGGTGGAGGCCCGCGTCGTCGTCACCGACCGGCTGGCGCCGCTGCGCGTCGAGGGCCGCACCGTCCACCAGGTCTGGATGCCGTACCACTGGGGCCACACCGGGCTCAGCAGCGGCGACGTCGTCAACGACCTCATCGGGGTGGTGGCCGAGCCCAATGTGCTGATCCAGGAGAGCAAGGTGCTGACCTGCGACATCCGCCCCGGACGGCGGCCGCGGGGACCGGCCCTGCTGGAGTACGTCCAGGACTACCGCCGCCGGGCCGGGATCACCCCGCTCACCGGCACCCGCGTCATGACGGCGGGCGACGGCGCCGGCCACGGGCCGGCCCACACCGAACCGGACCGGCCGGAGGACTCCCCATGACCGACGAGCACAGCCTGTACGGGCCCCTTCAGGACCCCGCCGCCGACGCCGGCCACCGCGAACACCCGCCACGCGTCGGCTTCTTCACCGACACCTCCGTGTGCATCGGCTGCAAGGCGTGCGAGGTGGCCTGCAAGGAGTGGAACGACGTCCCCGAGGACGGCCTGGACCTGCTGGGCATGTCCTTCGACAACACCGGGATGCTCGGCGCGAGTTCGTGGCGGCACGTCGCCTTCGTCGAGCAGGAGCGGCCCCTGGGCCGGCAGGATCCGGGCCTGACCGGCCTGCCCACCGGCCCCTCCGCCACCGGGCACACGGCCGAGGTGACCGCGGACGCCCTGCGCGAGGCGCCCCGCGGCGGCGGCGAACTTGGCACCGGACCGGTGGACCTGGGCTTCCCCTCCTTCGACCTGCCCGGCGCCGCCGGCGACGCCGGGAACCGCACCGACTTCCGCTGGCTGATGGCGTCCGACGTGTGCAAGCACTGCACCCACGCCGGCTGCCTCGACGTCTGCCCCACCGGCGCGCTGTTCCGCACCGAGTTCGGCAGCGTCGTGGTGCAGCCCGACATCTGCAACGGCTGCGGCTACTGCGTCTCCGGCTGCCCCTACGGCGTCATCGACCGGCGGGCCGACGACGGCCGCGCCTGGAAGTGCACCCTGTGCTACGACCGCCTGCGCGGCGGCCTGGAACCGGCCTGCGCCAAGGCCTGCCCCACCGACTCCATCCAGTTCGGCCCGCTCGACGAGCTGCGCGAACGGGCCGACCGGCGGCTGGAGCAGCTGCACGAGGCGGGCGTGGCGGAGGCGCGCCTGTACGGCCGCGACCCCGACGACGGGGTGGGCGGCGACGGCGCGTTCTTCCTGCTGCTCGACGACCCCGAGGTCTACGGGCTGCCACCGGATCCCGTGGTCCCCACCCGCGACCTGCCGGCCATGTGGAGGTACGCCGGCGCGGCCGCCTCGGCCCTGCTGGCGGCCACCGTCGCCGTCTTCGTCGAGCCGGGTGCGGGAGGCCGCCGGTGAGCGGCGACGACGGACTGCCGCGCGAGCCGCGCAGCGACGCGGGCGCCGCCGACGTCCGCGCGGGCACCTTCGCCTCGGGCCGCGGCCGCGGCGGCCACCGCGAGGAGACGGCCGCCCCGGCGGACGGGTTCCGCTCCTACTACGGCCGGCCCGTGCTGAAACCGCCCGTGTGGGAGTGGAAGGTCCCCGCCTACCTGTTCACCGGCGGTCTGGCGGCGGGCGCGGCCCTGCTCGCGGCCGGCGCCGACCTGACCGGCCGTCCGGCCCTGTGCCGCACCGGCCGCCTGGGCGGCTTCGGCGCCCTGCTCGCCAGCACCTACCTGCTCGTCGCCGACCTGGGCCGCCCCGAACGCTTCCACCACATGCTGCGGGTGGCGAAGCCGACGTCGCCCATGTCCGTCGGCACCTGGATCCTCGTCGCCTACGGGCCCGGCAGCGGCCTGGCTGCCGCGGCCGAACTGCTGCCCGCCCCCTGGCGCGGCACCCGGCCCGGCCGCCTGCTGCACCGGGCGGGCCGGCTGGGCGGGCTGTGGGCCGCGGCCTTCGCGCCCGGACTCGCCTCCTATACGGCGGTGCTGCTCTCCCAGACGGCTGTGCCGGCCTGGCACGAAGCCCGCCGCGAACTGCCCTTCGTGTTCACCGGGTCCGCCGCCGCGAGCGGCGCGGGCCTCGGCCTGCTGCTCGCTCCGGTGGCCGAGGCGGCCCCCGCCCGGCGCCTCGCGGCCGCGGGCGCGGCGGCGGAACTCGTCGCCGCCCGGCTCCTGGACCGCCGGCCCGGCCTGGAGACCAAGGCCTACACCGAGGGCCGCGCCCACCGCCTGCGCCGGGCCGCGGAACAGCTCACCCTCGGCGGGGCGCTCGCCGCGGTCACCGTCGCCCGCCGCAGCCGCCCGGCCGCCGCCGCGGCCGGGCTCGCCCTGCTCGCCGGCAGTGCCCTGCAGCGGTTCGGCACCTTCGAGGGCGGCGTCGCGTCGACGAGGGACCCGGCCTACGTCGTGGTCCCGCAGCGCGCCCGCCGCAACGCGGCCGCCGAGCCTGGTTTGGGCCGCTGAAGAGGTGATACCCGGCTTGCGTTCCTACTTCTCACCTACTCCGGGAGGACTCATGGCCACGGGTGAAACCGGTTTCAGCGACGTCGTGTACGACCTCATCTCCGTGCAGTACCACGCGCTGAAGGCCGGGCACGACTACGGCCAGTACGTGCGCGACGCGGAGAACGCGAACAAGAAGGAGATCGCCGAGTTCTTCCGCACCGTCATGGAGCAGGACTCGGAACGCGCGGCCCGCTGCCACCAGTTCCTGGCCGAGCTGTCCGGCACCGAGGAGGCCGGTCCGGCGGTCGGCTGACGACGGCCGGACCGCCCCGCGCGGCCCCGCGGTTCCCGGAACCCTTCCGCGGACGAGGCCGGCGGCGGTCCGCCGAGGCCCGCGGGCCCGGCCGGTGGGCGCGCCCCGGCCGCGCGCCGGGGCACCGCGGACGGCCGGCCCGGTGACAGCGGCCTCCGCGCAGCGGCGGATCGCCTCCGAAGCGCCGACGACCGCGACGGGCGGCCGGAACAGCAGGCGCCTCCAGCACGCGGGCGACCGCGGGCCGGCCCCGCCGGGACACCCCGGCGGGGCCGGCCCGCGTCCCGGCCCGGTTCCCCCGCCGGGACACCGGGCCGGTGGTTGTTACGCTGCCCGGATGAGGATTCCGGGACCCGAAGAGATCCGCGCGCTGCACGAGAAGTACGCCCCGACCGCCGAGGCGTTCGAACTCGTGCACACGCACTGCGAGATCGTCTGGCACATCGCCGAGCGGCTCCTCTCCGCGCCGCACCTCGCTCATCTCGACGCCGACCTGGTCCGCGCCGGCTGCCTCCTCCACGACATCGGCGTCTACCGCCTCTACGGGGACGACGGCCTGCTGGACCACCGCGGCTACATCCGGCACGGGCTGCTCGGACACGAGCTCTTGGCGGACGAGGGTTTCCCGGAGGTCCTGTGCCGCTTCTGCTCCCACCACACCGGGGTGGGGCTGACGAGGGACGACATCCTGAGCCAGGGCCTGCCGCTGCCGGTCGGCGACTACCTGGCGGTGACGGACGAGGAGAAGCTGGTGATGTACGCGGACAAGTTCCACAGCAAGTCCAGGCCCACCGTGTTCCTCTCCGCCGACGAGTACGCCTCCCACGTCCGCCGCTTCGGCGAGGACAAGGTCACCGCCTTCCAGGCCCTGCGTGCGCGGTTCGGAGACCCCGTCCTGGACATGCCGGCGCCGCACGGCGGCTCGTCCGGCCACCCGTGACCGCCGGCCCGCCGGACGACCCGGCCGGCGGAGCACGGCACGCGGTCCGGCCGGCCCGGTGGACCCGGCGCGGGCGGCGGCGTCCTCGGACCACCGCCCCGGCCGGCCCGCGCCGAATCATCCGGAGCCGGGCTCCGCTCACCCCGTGGAACAGCGGCCGCGCACGTCCCCGTCGTCGGCCGCGTCCACGTCACCGGCCGAATCCAGGCTCGGCAGCACGAAGTTCACGATCGTGAGCTGGTGGCCGCAGTGGGGGCAGGAATGCTCGGTGCCCAGCGGCGGCAGCGGCGCCGGACGGCCGGCGTCCGCACCGGCCGTCCCGACCGGCCCGGCCGTCTCGACGGGCTCGGTCGTCTCGACGGGCCCGGTCGTCCCGGCCGTGCCCGCCGGCTTGGCCGTGGACGGTCCGGGAACGATCCGCGTGCCGTGCGTCCGCTCCCAGAGTGCGCGGCATGCGGCGGTGCAGAAACGTGAGTCGGGGCGGCCCCGGCGACGGGCCTCCGGTACGAACTCGACGCCGCACATGGCGCAGGGACTGGTCGCGTTGCCCATGGATCCTCCCGGGTCGGAGTGGGGGTGGTCGTCGTGATCCGCTGCCCAGTAGAGCGCGGCGGGGGTTACCGCGCCGGAACGCCCGCCGTCGCCCCGCCGCGATCCGTGAGGCGCGATGTGGCCGCGGCGGCGCAGACCCAACGGCTGTTACCTCGCTGAAACCCCGTCGGTGAGAGCATCGGCGCGGCGGTGAGGGCGGAGCCGCGCGGATCCACGGCGGGTCGGCTCCGCCCGGTTGCCGGGTCGCGCGTCCTGGGACATCGGACCCGTGGCGGGAAGAGCATTCCGCTTCCGGGTCTTCGACGCGCACCGCGACGGCCGCCGCTTTACGACGCCGAGTCGCGTCCTTGCCCGACCGGGCGGTCGGACGGTGAGTGAATAGGCGGGAATAGCCGGGAGAAAGAGGAGAACAGATCATTCCGGCTTTCGCGCCGTCATGCGCCCCTCCGTTCGGCGGAATTGGTGAGCCGTCTCAAATGATGGATGGCGTGATGAAGTCTGCCCCCCGGGCTGTGCGCTGCTGTTAGAGTGAGCGCGCCAGGAAAAGACTCGTGTTTTCCCGGATACTCGTTCGAAAAGCGGGTGCGTCGCGGTTCGGTTCCTCGCCGGAACCGAATCCGCAGGTTCGCGAACCGAAGTGGCTCGGGACCCGACCGCGGCGGTGCAGCGACGACGCAGCCGTACAGCACCGGCACCGAGGATCCGGTCGCCACCGTGCAAGCGCGTGATGTCGGTGAACGTCACCCGGTCCATTGTGACGAGCACCGATCGATCGACCCGTGGCGTCGGAGTCGGCGGGTGCCGGAATGCGTCGCCGAAGTCGCGACGCGCGAGAAAGGCGTTGATCGAGCGAACGGAGATGTGGGTGCGACGGGGGATTACCGATGACAGGATCATCGACGTCGACATTCGATCATTGTCGGCGGAAGGCTCACCGAGAAAAGCGGGCGAGGACCCGGACCATGTGGCGGCACTCGCGGAATTGGATGTTCCCTTGCCGCCCATCATCGTGCACCGCGCATCGATGCGGGTGATAGACGGACTGCACCGGCTGCGCGCCGCCCAACTGCGCGGCCACCACACCATCGCGGCGACCTTCTACGACGGCACCGAGGCGGACGCCTTCGTGCTCGCCGTCGAGTCGAACGTGCGGCACGGACTGCCGCTGTCCCTGCTGGACCGCAAACGGGCCGCCGCGCGGATCATCGCCACGCATCCGCAATGGTCGGACCGGAAGATCGCCTCCGTGACGGGCATCGCCCCCGGCACGGTCGCCGACGTGCGCCGGTCGGCGGTGGCCGGCACACCCGGGGAGGACGTCGCGAGGATCGGCCGGGACGGGCGGGTGCGCCCCGTCGACATCGCCGAAGGGCGCAGGCGAGCGGGTCAACTGATCGCCGAGAACCCGGATCTGTCGCTGCGCCAGATCGCCCGGGCCGCCGGCATCTCCCCGGAGACCGCGCGGGACGTGCGCAATCGCCTCAGCCGAGGGGAGGAGCCGCTGCTCCCCCCACGGCCGCGGGGCGTCCGGCCCCGTCCGCGCAAGGAGATGCTGAAGGTCGTACCGCGGCCGGGCCACGGTGAGGGCCGGCCCGGCCCGGCCGCCGGGACCGCCTTCGCGGAAGGGCTCTCGGCGGTGAACCGCCTCAAGGCGGACCCCGCTCTCCGGCTCAACGAAACGGGACGCCAACTGCTGCGGCTGCTCAGTGTGCACATGCTTCCGCCGGGCGAGTGGGAGGGAATCATCGACACCGTCCCGCCGTACTGGAGCGGCACCGTGGCCCACCTGGCCCGCGAATGCGCGCACATCTGGGAAGAGGTGGCCGCCCGGGTGGAGAAGAACATCGCCCGGGGCAACGATTCGCCGGCTTCTCCGGCCGATTCCTCGGCCTGCCCGACCATGTGATTCCACCGGCCCGTCCAACCGGCTCGTCCAACTGCGCAAGGCGAACGGTTGGACACCGGTGCCGCCGCCTTCTCCGGCGGCGCGTGAAATCCTCCCGGCCGGGCGGCTCCGCGTGACGCCGCCCGGCCGGAACGGCATGACGCCGGGCTGACCCGGCGAACTTCCGGAAACCGGACGCACCCCATTCACCCGGGGCCCTTCCACGCGTGCGGCGCTCCCGTATCCCCGCCATGCACACGTTTCTCCGGACGCTCGTCCGGCCTGCCCGAAAGCCCGGCCCGAGCGCGTGGTTGGCCGGAATTCAGACAGGTATCGTCGCCTCTCGGGCCGCGGCACCGGAATGTGCCCGAGGGACTCCCCGCCCATTCACGGCCGCTGCTTCCCCGAATCCCTACAGCAGGAGGTCCCCGTCGACATGCTGGTCACTCAGACCCCCGGTGGGGTGATGATGAAGGGCGGCGACGACTCGGAGCCTTCCCGCATCAGGCCGGGAACACCGCGGCGAATACTCGCCTTTGTCGGACCGCATCGCAGAACGGTGCTCGCCCTCATTCTCGTGACACTCGTCGACTCCCTCGTCATCGTCACGACTCCGCTGCTGCTGAAAGAGATCGTCGACAACGGGATCATGCGGGACGACGCCCGGGTCGTCACCGTCCTGGCGCTGCTCGTCGCCGCGCTCGCCCTGGTCGGTTCCGTGACCCAGCTCGCGCAGAGCGCCCTGTCCGGCCGTATCGGCCAGGGAGTCAGCCACGACCTGCGGGTGCAGGCGTTCCGCCATGTGCAGCGCATGCCCCTGGCCTTCTTCACCCGCACCCGGACCGGCGCCCTCTCCAGCCGGCTGAACACCGACGTGGTCATGGCCCAGCAGGCCCTCACCACCCTGCTGCTGTCGGCGACCGGCGCCCTCACCGTGGTGCTGGTGCTCGCCGAGATGTTCTATCTCTCCTGGCTCGTCACCCTGATCGCGCTCGTGCTGCTGCCGGTGTTCTTCCTGCCCTGGCTCTACATCGGCCGCCGGCTCCAGGCGTATTCCAGGAAGCAGATGGAACTGCACGCCGACCTGAGCGGAACGATTCACGAGCGTTTCAACGTGCAGGGCGCCATGCTCGCCAAGCTGTTCGGCCGCCCGGCGGAGGAACTGAGGAAGTACCAGGACGAAGCGGGGAAAGTGCGCGAGGTCGGCGTACGGCTGACCGTCTTCAGCCGCCTCGCGTTCATCCTCATGGCCCTGCTCACCGCGCTCACCACCGCCCTCGTGTACGGCGTCGGCGGCGGACTCGTCCTCGACGGGATCGTCGGACTCGGCACCCTGGTGGCCCTGGCCACCCTGCTGGGCCGGCTGTTCGGCCCCATCACCCAGCTCTCCAGCATGCAGGCCAACGCCCTGACGGTGATGGTCAGTTTCGACCGGATCTTCGAACTGCTCGACATCGAACCGCTCATCGAGGAGCGCCCGGACGCCGTCGCGCTCCCCGCGCCCGGCAACGGCCGGGCGCCCGAGATCCGCTTCGAGCAGGTGTCCTTCGCCTACCCCCGCCCCGAGGAGGTCTCCCTGGCCTCCCTGGAGACCCACCCGGTCCCCGGCGACGAGCGCGGCAGGGCCGTGCCGGAGGTCCTGCACGGACTGGACTTCAGCGTCGCCCCCGGCACGCTCACCGCACTCGTCGGCCCCTCCGGCGCCGGCAAGACCACCATCACCCACCTGGTGTCCCGGCTGTACGACGTGACCTCGGGAGCCGTCCGCATCGACGGCACGGACGTCCGCGACCTCACCTTCGACTCGCTGCGCGCCACCGTCGGCGTCGTCACCCAGGACGCGTACCTCTTCCACGACACCATCCGCGCGAACCTCGCCTACGCCCGCCCCGAGGCCACCGAGGAGGAACTGATCGAGGCGTGCGAGCAGGCCCGCATCTGGGACCTGGTCCGTTCCCTGCCCGACGGGCTCGACACGGTCGTCGGCGACCGCGGCTTCCGGCTCTCCGGTGGCGAGAAACAGCGACTGGCCGTCGCCCGGCTCCTGCTGAAGGCCCCGGCGGTCGTCGTGCTCGACGAGGCCACCGCCCACCTGGACTCCGAATCGGAGGCGGCCGTCCAGCGCGCCCTGAAGACGGCCCTGAGCAACCGCACCTCCCTGGTGATCGCGCACCGGCTCTCCACCGTCCGCGAGGCCGACCAGATCCTCGTCATCGACGGCGGCCGGGTCCGCGAACGCGGCACCCACGAGGAACTCCTCGCCGCCGGCGGCCTCTACACCCACCTCCACGACACCCAGTTCAGCAAGCCCGGCGCACTGCCCCCGCCCCGCGGCAACGGCCACCGCGAGCAGACCCCGCCGCAGGAATCGGCGGGCCCGAGGATCCGGACCCGCGGCGGCGGCACGGGAGGCGGCTTCGGAGGCGGCATGCCCGGCGGCAGGGGAGGCGGTCCCGGAGGCGGCATGCCCGGCGGCGGCACGGGCGGCGGGATGCGCGGCCCACGGGTGCGGGGCGACGGCACCCCCTGATCAGCACCAGCAGTCCGAGAAACGGTCGTCCGTCGGAGGGGGAGACATGAACGGCACGTCGATGACAGCTCCGGTCCCGGTGTTGGAGTTGTTCCGTGCGTGGGTGGTGCGGGCGCCGGGGGCGGTGGCGGT
>NZ_BAAATK010000084.1:0-17826 GCF_039533365.1 Streptomyces glaucus | reverse complement strand
CGGGACACCGCCGTCCCGGGCCGATCCGCGCGACCACGCCCCGTGGACCGGCCCGGCTGCGCGGCCGCCCGGGGAAGCCGCCGGTCCGGTGCGGCGCGGGCGGCCGGTGCCGGTGGACGCCCGGGCGCCGCCGGTGGCGCCTGCGCCGGCCGGGGCCGTGTCCGGACCGGCACCCGGTCGCACCCGTTCGGCCCCGGGGTCACCACTTGCCGGGCGCGTAGTCCTTCAGGAAGACGCCGTACAGGTCCTCGCCCGCCTCGCCGCGCACGATCGGGTCGTAGACGCGGGCCGCGCCGTCGACCAGGTCGAGCGGGGCGTGGAAGCCGGCCTCGGCGAGGCGGACCTTGTCGGGGTGCGGGCGCTCGTCCGTGATCCAGCCGGTGTCGACGGCCGTCATCAGGATGCGGTCCTTGTCGAACATCTCCTGGGCGCTGGTGCGGGTGAGCATGTTCAGGGCGGCCTTGGCCATGTTGGTGTGCGGGTGGCCCGCCCCCTTGTAGCCGCGGTTGAAGACGCCCTCCATGGCGGAGACGTTCACGATGTACGTCCGGCGGGCCTCGGCGGCCGCCATCGCCGGGCGCAGGCGGCTGATCAGGATGAAGGGCGCCGTCGAGTTGCACAGCTGGACCTCCAGCAGCTCGACCGGCGTGACCTCCTCCACGGTCTGCACCCAGCTGTTGGTGTCGTGCAGGTCGGGGACGAGGCCGCCCGCGTCGATCGCCGTGCCGGCCGCGATGCGGTCCAGGGACGCGGAGCCGGAGACGAGCGCGAGGTCGGTGACGTCCTGCGCGGTGAGCGCGCCGCCCCCGGCGACCGGGAGCTCGGCGACCGCGCCGGAGCCGAAGGTGCCGATCACCTCGGCGGCGGGCAGTTCACCGGCGGGCAGCGGGGCGGACTCGGCGGCGAGCAGCTCGCCGTAGGCCTGCGGGGAGCGCCGTACCGTCTGGGCGGCGTTGTTGATCAGGATGTCGAGCGGGCCCGCCGCGGCCACCGAGTCGGCGAGGGCGACCACCTGGGCCGGGTCGCGCAGGTCGATGCCGACGATCTTCAGCCGGTGGATCCACTCGTCGCTGTCGGGCTGGGCCTTGAAGCGGCGGATGGCGTCGTTGGGGAAGCGCGTGGTGATGGTGGTGTGGGCGCCGTCGCGCAGCAGCCTGAGCGCGATGTACATGCCGATCTTGGCGCGGCCGCCGGTGAGCAGCGCGCGCTTGCCGGTCAGGTCGGTGCGGGCGTCGCGCTTGGCCCGGTTCTCGGCGGCGCACTTCTGGCAGAGCTGGTGGTAGAAGTAGTCGACCTCGACGTAGCGGGTCTTGCAGATGTAGCAGGAGCGGGGGCGCTGGAGTATCCCCGCGATCCGGCCCGGCTCCACCTTGGAGGAGGGCAGGACGCCCTCGGTCTCGTCGTCGATGCGGTCGGCGGAGCCGGTCGCGGTGGCCTCGGTGACCGCCCGGTCGTGGGCGGTCTTGGCGGCGCGGCGTTCCTGGCGGCGGCGCTGCTTGACCACGCGGTAGAGGTGCGAGGTGGCCCGCCGCACCTTGACGGCGTCGGGGTGGTCGACGTCCAGCCGGTCGAGTTCCTCCAGCACGCCGAGGCAGACGGCCAGGCGCTCCGGGTCGATGCCGGGGCCGTACGAGGGCGGGGTCGCCTCGTCCGTGACCTGCGGGCCGTCCTCTGTCACCGTCATCGCCGCTGCCGTTCCCTGTTCTGCCGTCGCGGCGCTCCTGCTCGCGCCCGCTGTCGAACGGGGGAGTCTACTTCAGCGCCGGGCCGGGCCGCCAAACCGTCCCGGTCCGGGGTCGCAGGCGGCGATCAGCGTCTCCACCTCCTCGGACAGGGCCGCGGCCAGCCGGTCGAGGTCCGGTACCGCCCGGCCGTCGGCGACCAGCCCGTAGTGGACCTGCCCGCGGTACGTCGAGACCGCCACCGCCAGGGAGTGGCCGGGGGCCAGCGGGGCGAACGGGAAGACCGCGGTGAGGGAGTGGCCGCCGAGCTTCAGGCCGAGGCTGGGCAGCGGCACGCTGGTGACGAGGATGTCGAACCAGAGCCGGGCCGCCTGGCCGACCAGGGGGCCGCCGAACCGGTGGCCGAGCGCGGGGACGTGGTCGGCGAGCAGGGCGACGGCCCCCGCGCCCCGGTGGGGTCCCGCCTCCTTGTTGCGGTCCATGGCGGTGCGGACCGCGGCCAGGCGGGCCAGCGGATCGGGGTCGTCGACGGGAAGCCGGGTCACGTACCCGGAGAGCCGGTTGCCCTGGGGGTGCGCGGTGCGCGGGCGGCGCCTGGAGACGGGGATCAGGGCGCGGGGCGCGACGCCCTCGCTGCCGTCGCCGCGCTCGTCCAGCCAGCGGCGCAGGGCGCCCGCGACGACCGCGATCAGGACGTCGTTGACGGTGCCGCCCTCGGCCTTGCGGATGCGGTGCACGTCGTCGAGGTCGACGACCACGCCCGCGGTGCGGCGGGTGCCGCTGGACTCGGCGGTGAGCGCGGGCGTGGACCGCACGTCCAGCGTGGACAGGGCGACGGAGGCGCCGATGTCCAGGGCGCGGCCCAGGTCGCAGACCGCGTCGCGCAGCATCTCCGGAAGGCGGCGCACGTCCGGCAGCGGACCGCGCGGGGGCGTCTCGGGGCGGGGCCCGGGCGCGGGCATGTCCATCGGGTCGAGGACGGCCGCGGCCAGGGTCAGCGCCCGCAGCCCGTCGGCCAGGGCGTGGTGGAACTTGAAGAGCACGGCGAACGACACGCCGTCCTCGCCGGGCAGCACATGGGCCTCCCACGGGGGCCGGCTCCGCTCCAGGGGGCGGCGCATGAGCCGGCCCGCCACGGCCTGGAAGTCGGCGGTGGGGGCGTGCAGCCGGACGTGGTCGAGGGGGTCGAAGTCCGGGTCGGGTTCGCGGGCCGCGCCGCCGAAGGAGAACGGCCGCACCGCGAGCGGCTGCCACACGTCCCGGATGCGCATCCGCAGTCCGGGCACGCCGGCGGCGCGGGCGGCGAGCAGGTCCGCCGCGTGCGCGCCCGCGGTGGGCGAGTGGGCCGAGAAGACCCCGAGCGCACCGAGGTGCATCGGATGCTCGGGCGACTCGATGTTCCAGAAGGCCAGATCGAGAGGGGCGAGCAGGTCGGAAGTCAATGGCTTGCCTCGCGTCGACGACGGATGGACGAGCATTCCACCGCTCCCCGCCGATCACGGTCAAGCACGACCATGCTACGCACAGTTAAAAATGGGTGAAGTCCCGCCCCCGGGACAAGGGCGGGACTCATGGGGCGTCTGAGGCGTCGCCGAGGCGGACGGCTCCGCCCCGGCCGGTCCGCCGCACCCGGACGGCCGTCAGCCGTCCGGGTGTCCGGGCGGCCGGACGGAGCACGGAGGGGCCGCCCGGACGGCGGGCGCCGCCGGAACCGGGGTCAGCTCGCCGGGCAGCCCGCGGGGGCCGGCCGCGAGGCGTCCCGGATCAGCGCCTCGTGGGCCGCCTTCAGCCGCTGGACGTCCGGCTTGAGGACCGCGCGGTCGTAGGTCACCAGGCCGTTCAGCTCGCCCTCCACGTCCGCGATCTGGGTGTAGACGGCGCCGTTGCTGCCCCGGCAGACCAGGGCGCGCACCTCCTCCAGCTTGGTCAGGTAGTCGTCGGTGTAGGTCGCCGGGTCGACGTCGACGTAGGACTGCTGCACGGACCAGGCGTGCCCGGGCACCGCGAGGCCCAGGCCGCCGTACTCGCCGCTGACCAGGGCGCGCCGGCCGTCGGGGCGGGGCGGCAGGGCGGGGCTGGGGTAGCCGTGCTCGTCCATGATGTCGCCGGCGCCTCCGTCGGCCCCGAGGTTGAGCCCGGACTGGTTGTTGACCAGCCGGGTCGGGTCCCAGGCCTTGGCCTGCTCGGCGACGCGGCCGACGTCGTACTGGCCCCAGCCCTCGTTGAAGGTGACCCACATGACGACCGACGGGCTGCTGACGTGCTCGTCGATCATCTCCTTCAGCTCGCGCTCGTACTGGGCGCGCGCCTCGGCGCTCGGGTCGACTCCCGCGGTCATCGCGGGCATGTCCTGCCAGACCAGCAGGCCCAGCCGGTCGGCCCAGTAGAACCAGCGGTCGGGTTCGACCTTGATGTGCTTGCGCACGGAGTTGAAGCCCAGGCGCTTGTGCAGCCTCAGGTCGTACGCCAGGGCCTCGTCGGTGGGCGCGGTGTGCAGGCCGTCCGGCCAGAAGCCCTGGTCGAGGGTGGCCATCAGGAACACCGGCTCGCCGTTGAGGACCGTGCGCGGCATGCCGTCGACCTGTTCCACGGCGATGGAGCGCATCCCGAAGTAGCTGCCGACGCGGTCGGCGCCGACGGTCACCCTCAGGTCGTACAGGAACGGGTCGTCGGGGGACCACAGGCGCGGGTTCTCGATGGTCAGGGTCAGCGGCCGGCCGGTGCGGCCGTGCGCCGTGGCGACCTTGCGCTTGCCCGCGTACGCCGTCGCGGTGACGGGGACGCCGTCGCGCACGCCCCGCGGTTCGACGGTCAGGGTGCCCGCGCCGGCGTCGGGGGTGAGCTTGAGGGAGTCGACGTGGTCGGGGGCGACCGGTTCCATCCACACCGTCTGCCAGATGCCGGAGGACGGGGTGTACCAGATGCCGCTGGGGTCGAGGCGCTGCTTGCCCAGGGGCGGGTTCTCGCCGCCGGCCGCGTCGGTGGGGTCGTACACGCCGACGATCAGCTCCTGGGTGCGGCCGGGCTTCAGCGCGTCGGTGATGTCGGCGCCGAACTTGTCGTAGCCGCCCTTGTGCTCGGTGACCTTGGTGCCGTTGACGTACACCTCGGCCTGCCAGTCGACGGCGCCGAAGTTCAGCTGCAGGCGCCGGCCGGAGCCGATGTGCCAGTCGGCGGGGACGGTGAAGGTGCGGCGGTACCACATGCGGTCCTCGTGCCGCTGGACGCCGGAGAGCTGGGACTCCACCGGGTACGGGACGAGGATGCGCTCGGCCAGCGTCCGGCCGGTGGGCGGCCGTTCGCCCGCCCGCGCCGGGGCGAACTGCCAGCGGCCGTTGAGGTTGCGCCAGTCGCCGCGGGTCAGCTGCGGGCGCGGGTACTCGGGGTGGGCGTTGTCCGGTCCGACCTCGTCGGCCCAGCGGGTGCGCAGCTCGTAGGTGGAGCGGTTGACGCCGCTGCTCAGGAACGCGTCCACCGGATCGCCGTCGGCGGCGGTCAGGCCGCCCTGCCCGTCGTAGCGGATGTCGGCGGTGCCGCGGGCGGTGCCGGTCCGGTTGCCGACGACCGGCTCGCCGAGGGTGACCAGCAGCGCCCTGGGGTCGGCCGGGTCGGGCTCCGCCGTCCTCAGGGGCCACTCGGCGCCGCCGATGACGGCGTGGAGGTGGTCGGTGAGACCGGCCGGCGGGGTGGCCAGCGGCTGCGGGAAGTCGAGCTTCAGGGTGCGGCCGGAGGCCAGGACGGTGGCGGCGAGGGCGCCGTCGTAGTCGAAGCCGTCGGGGAGGCGGAAGGCCGACTGGGGCACGGCTTCCTTGGTGCCGCCGGGTTCGGTCCAGCGCAGGTGGAGGTTGGAGCCGCCGTAGTGCTCGAAGTACTCGACCTTGATGTCGTGGGCGCGGCCGGCGGTCAGTTCGACCGGCTCGGCCGTCTGTTCGCGGTCCCAGTCGTCGACCCAGTGGTCGATCGCGAGCCGGCCGTCGATCCACAGGCGGAAGCCGTTGTCGCCGATGATCGAGAAGGTGTGGGCTCCGGTCCGCTCCGGCACGATCTTCCCGGTCCAGCGGACGCTGACGTCGTCCGACCGGCCGGTGGTGACGTTCAGGCGCGGCTCCAGGTTGTCGAAGTCGAGGTGCGGGTCGAAGGCGGTGGCCTTGAGTTCGTGGAAGTCGAAGGCGCCGGGGGCGGACTGGGTGTAGTACTCGCCCTTCAGGCCGTGGATCTCCACCGGGTCGTCCTCCGCCGCGGTCGCGGTCGGGCCGGTCGCGGTCAGTCCCGCCAGGCCCAGGGCGGCGGCCAGGAGCACCGCGAAGCGGTTCCCGGGTCGTCTGGTGCGCACGAATCCTCCATGGTGAGGAAGGTGACGGCTCGCTGCTCGGTACTCGGTGTGTCCCTGTGTTGCGTTCTGTGCGGTATGTACGGCCGTACAACGTTGTCATGCACAGCACTTGGCATAACAGCACGGATTCCGCCGTCCGTCCAGGGACATGACAAAGACCCCGGCGGTCACCGACCGACCGGGGTCCGGACACCGCCGTGCGCGGCTACGGGACCCGCTGGCCCTTGCCCAGCGCGATCACCCCGTTCCGGGACACCGTGTACAGCTCCGCGTCCCGCTCCGGGTTGACGCCGATCGTCGCGCCCGGCGGCACCTCGACGTTCTTGTCCAGCACCGCCCCGCGCACGACCGCGCCCCGGCCGATGTGCACGTTGTCGTGCAGCACCGAGCCCTGCACCACCGCCCCGGGGTCGACCACGACCCCCGGCGACAGCACGGACCGCGTGACCTGCCCGCGGATCAGACACCCCGCGCTGATGATCGACTCGCTGGCGATGCCGCCGGCGTTGAACCGGGCCGGCGACAACTGGCCGGAGTGGGTGTAGATCGGCCACTGGCGGTTGTAGAGGTTGAAGGCGGGGCGCTCGGCGATCAGGTCCATGTGGGAGTCGTAGTACGCGTCGAGGGTGCCCACGTCCCGCCAGTAGCCCTGGTCGCGGGTGGTCTCGCCGGGCACGTGGTTGTCGCTGAAGTCGTACAGGGCGGCCTCGCCGCGCTCGGTGAGCTGCGGCAGGATCGAGCCGCCCATGTCGTGCACGGACCGCTCGTCCTCGGCGTCCCGCTGGAGCGCCTCGATCAGCGCCTTGGTGGTGAAGATGTAGTTGCCCATGGAGGCGAAGACGCACTCGGGGTCGTCGGCGAGGCCCGGCGGGTCGGCGGGCTTCTCCAGGAACCCCTCGACGGTCCGCCCGTCCGAGCCCGGGGTGATCACGCCGAAGGACGCCGACTCGGCGCGCGGCACGCGGATTCCGGCCACGGTCACGCCCGCGCCGGACTCGATGTGCTGGGCGAGCATCTGGCGCGGGTCCATGCGGTAGACGTGGTCGGCGCCGAACACCGCGACGTACTCGGGCCGCTCGTCGTAGACGAGGTTGAGCGACTGCAGGATCGCGTCGGCGCTGCCCAGGTACCAGCGCGGGCCGAGGCGCTGCTGGGCCGGGACCGGGGTGATGTAGTTGCCGAGCAGGCTGGACATGCGCCACGTGGTGGTGATGTGCCGGTCCAGCGAGTGCGACTTGTACTGGGTCAGCACGCAGATGCGCAGGATGTCGCCGTTGACGAGGTTGGACAGGACGAAGTCGACCAGGCGGTAGGTGCCGCCGAAGGTGACCGCGGGTTTCGCGCGGTCCGCGGTCAGGGGCATCAGACGCTTGCCCTCTCCGCCCGCCAGTACGATGCCGAGCACCGAAGGACCACCACGACGCATGGCCGCTCCCCTCAACCGGTTGACCCATGCCTGCCCCTGAGCAGGGCCCACTAAGCCTGTTCGGGGATCTCCCTCCGTCGCCGGGGCCGGGCGAGGACCTCCTCGTAGAGCCTGACCGTGCGGCGGGCCACCGCGTCCCAGCCGAACTCGTCCACCGCGCGCTCCCGGCCCGCCTCGCCCATCCGCCGGGCGGTCTCCGGGTCGCCGAGGACTTCGTCCAGCGCCCGCGCGAGCCCCGCCTCGAAGTCGTCGTCCACGTCGACGAGTACCCCGGTCCGGCCGTCCGCCACGACCTCGGGGATGCCGCCGGTCCGGGAGGCCACGACGGGCGTGCCGCAGGCCATCGCCTCCAGGTTGACGATGCCGAGGGGTTCGTACACCGAGGGGCACACGAAGACCGCGGCGTGGGTGAGGAGCTGGATCACCTCCGGGCGCGGCAGCATCTGCGGGATCCAGTGCACGCCCGCGCGGACCCGGCTCAGCTCGGCGAAGAGGTCGCGGAACTCCCGGTCGATCTCGGGGGTGTCGGGCGCGCCCGCGCACAGCACGACCTGCGCGGCCGGGTCGATGTCCCGGACCGCGCGCAGCAGGTGCGGCACGCCCTTCTGGCGGGTGATGCGGCCGACGAACAGCACGTACGGGCGGGAGCGGTCCAGGCCGATCCGGTCCAGCGCGCCGGTGCCGTGGTCGGGCCGGTACAGGGTGGTGTCGATGCCGTTGTGCACGACGTGGACCCGGTCCTTCCCCAGCGCCGGGTAGCAGGCGAGGATGTCCTCGCGCATGGCGCCGGAGACGGCGATCACGGCGTCGGCGGCCTCGATCGCGGTGCGCTCGGCCCAGCTGGACAGGGCGTACCCGCCGCCGAGCTGCTCGGCCTTCCAGGGGCGCAGGGGCTCCAGGGAGTGGGCGGTCACCACGTGCGGGATCCCGTACAGCAGCTTGGCGAGGTGGCCGCCGAGGTTGGCGTACCAGGTGTGCGAGTGGACCAGGTCGCGGCCCTCCAGGGCGGCGGTCATGGCGAGGTCGACGGAGAAGGTACGCAGCGCGTCGTTGCCGCCGTCCAGGGCGGACCAGGGGCGGTGGCGCAGCACGCCCTCGGCGCGGCCCTCGCCCCAGCAGTGCACCTCCAGGTCGACGAGGGGCCCGAGTTCCCGCGCGAGGAACTCTACGTGGACGCCCGCGCCGCCGTAGACGTCCGGCGGGTACTCCCGGGTCAGCAGTCCCACTCGCACCCGGAACCTCCCGTGTCGGCGTGCTGGTCCCTTCATGGTCACTCAGATGTGACGCGCGGGGAAGAGCGCGGGGCTCGCGGGAAGCCGCGATCGCCCCGGACGCCCTCCCGCGGGCGCCCGGCGGCCGTGCCCGCCGGGCGGTCGTACCGGGCCCCCGAGGGATGGGGCCGGGGCTGCGGGGCACCCGTCACCCACCTTGGGGAGGACGGGCGTTGCCTCGTTACTCCATCGGCAGTAGGACGCAATGAGTGCTCAGGGACGACGACAGGGAGAGACGGGAGCGGCATCGTGTGGGTCATGGAAGCCGACCGTTCGCCCCGCCGGGCCCAGGGCCCCCGCCGCCCGCGAAGGAGCAGCCGATGAGCGCCCTCGCGTCGTCCGTCCTGCTGTCGCTCGTCTCCGCCGTGGCGTACGCGGGCGGGGCGATCGTGCAGGAGCGGGTCGCGGTGTCCTGCCCCGACCGGCCGTACGCGCCGCTGCGCCGGCCGGGCTGGTGGGCGGCGGTCGCGCTCAACGGCCTGGGCGGTCTGCTGCACGTGGTGGCCCTCGCCTACGGCCCGCTCAGCCTGGTGCAGCCGCTGGGGGCGCTGACCATCGTGTTCGCGCTGCCCATGGCGGCGCTGTTCGTGGGCCGCGGGGCGGGAGCGACGGCCTGGCGCGGCGCGATCATGGCGACGGTGGGCCTGGCGGGGCTGCTGTCCCTGGTCGGCACGTCCGGCGCGCAGTCGCTGGACACCGGCCGACGGGTGGCCGTCGGCCTCGTCACCGCCGGTGCGGTGGCGGCGCTGATGATCGCCGGCCGCGCGGCGCACCGGCACCCGGCGGTGCGCAGCATCCTGCTCGCGGTCGCGTCCGGCACGGCCTTCGGCATGTCGTCGGTGTTCACCAAGACGGTGGCGGTCGACTGGACCGGCGGGGTGTCCGCGGCGGACCTGCCGTCGCTGGCCGCGATCGGGGTCTTCGCGACGGCCGGCCTGCTGCTGTCGCAGGCCTCCTACCGGGGTGCGGGCCTCGCGGCTCCGCTGGCCGCGCTGACCGTGGTGAACCCGGTGGTGGCGGCCGTCGTCGGCATCACCATGTTCGGTGAGACCTTCCGCTACGGCACGACCGGCACCGTGCTCGCCCTGGGCTGCGGCGTGGTGGCGGCGGGCGGGCTGATCCTGCTGACGACGGAGCGGATCGCGCGTACGGAGCGGGAGTCCGCGGCGTCGGACGAGCCCGCGCCGGCGCCGCCGCCCGGGCAGCCGGCAGCCGGGGAGGTCCTCCGGCCGGCCCGGGCGCCGGCGGCCCCGGAAGCCGTGTACGGGGACCGGGACCCGGCCCGCGCCGGGGAGTTCGCGCTGCCCTGCGCGCCGTTCCACGGCGGCCCGTGCGTCCCGGTGTCCGTCCTGGACCGGCGCCGGTAGCGGGTCAGATCGTGACGCCGCCGGCCCGAAGATAGGCCAGCGGGTCGACGTCCGTGCCGAAGCCGGGGCCCGTGCGCACCTCGAAGTGCAGGTGCGGGCCGGTGCTGTTGCCGGTGGATCCCGAGCGGCCGATGCGCTGCCCGGCGCTCACGGCCTGCCCGGCCCTCACGGAGATCGCCGACAGGTGCGCGTACTGGGTGTAGCGGCCGTCGCCGTGCTGGATCACCACTTCGTAGCCGTACGAGCCGCCCCAGCCGGCGCTCACCACCCGGCCCGCCCCGGCCGCCCGCACCGAGGTGCCGGTGGCCACGGGGAAGTCGACGCCCGTGTGGTAGCCCTTCGACCAGGAGGAGCCCGCCTGGTGGTAGGGCGTGCCCGTCGGGGCGTCGACGGGCGCCACCAGCCGGTCGCCCGTGGTGTTCTTCTTCGCGCTCTTCGAGGAGGACGACGACGAGGAGGAGGACGACGAGGGCTTTCCCGACGGCTTCGCCGACTTCTGCGGTTTCGACGTCTTCGGCGGTTTCGACGTCTTCGGCGGCCGGGAGGCCTTCGGCGGGCCGGTCGTCCCGGCCGCGCCCTCGCCGCTCAGCCTCAGCCGCTGGCCCGGCAGGATGAGGTCGGGGTCCGGCCCGATCGTGGAGCGGTTGGCGGCGTACAGGCCCCGCCAGCCCTCCTCGACCCGCTCGGCGTTCGCGATGCCGGACAGCGTGTCGCCGGTGACGACCGTGTACATCTCGGTCCTGCCCGCCCGGGACTGCGGGGTGGTCTGCGGCCGTACGTCCTCGACGGAGCTCCTGGCCCGGCTCTCGCCGCTCCGGGTGCTCCCGGCGCTCTTGCGGGGGGTGTCCGCGGGACGGATGTCGGGGGTGCCGCCGTCCCGGGTCAGTCCGGCGCGTTTCGAGCACGCCGGCCAGGCTCCGGGTCCCTGTCCGTCCAGCACCTTCTCGGCGACGGCTATCTGCTGGTCCTTGTCGGCCAGGTCCGCGCGCGGCGCGTACGCCCTGCCGCCGTACGCCTCCCAGGTGGACTGGGTGAACTGCAGTCCGCCGTAGTAGCCGTTGCCGGTGTTGATGCTCCAGTTGCCGCTGGACTCGCAGGCGGCGACCTTGTCCCAGGTCTGCACGTCGGCCGCGTGAGCGGTACCGGTGCCGATGAGCGGGAGGGCCATACCGGCCCCGCTCGCCGTGACGGTGAGTGACGCGCGGTTGATCCTGTTCGGCTGATACCGGCGGTGCCGGCCGCGTACGGCCATGACGCTCCCCCTCGACATGCGGCAGGAGGGGCAAAAGTAAGCGCTGCGAACAGGCCGTGGCAAGACGGCTGTCGGCCGCCCGGGGACGCCAAATGGCCGGGATCCGGCCCCTGTTGCGCGACCCGCTCGGCGGCCGGGCGGCGCGGACGGCGTGCGCGGCGGTGAGTGCGCCGGGGCTCCGCGCCCGTATCCGCCGGGGCGGTCGCGCACCCGGCCTGGACATGCGGACGGCATGGCGGCACGCCAGGATGGACGGGCCAGCCATACTGGCGGTCACGAGCGGCACCACCGACACCGAGGTCACTAGGAGCCACGTTCATATGAGCACTTCAGCCCAGATCGGCGTCACGGGTCTCGCGGTCATGGGCCGCAACCTCGCCCGCAACTTCGCCCGCAACGGCTACACGGTCGCCGTCCACAACCGGACGGCGTCGCGCACGCACGCCCTGGTGGAGGAGTTCGGCGGCGAGGGCGACTTCGTCGCGGCCGAGACCGCCAAGGAGTTCGTGGCGGCGTTGGAGCGGCCGCGGCGCCTGGTCGTCATGGTGAAGGCCGGTGAGCCGACCGACGCGGTGATCCAGGAGTTCGCGCCGCTCCTGGAGCCCGGCGACATGATCATCGACGGGGGCAACGCGCACTTCGCGGACACCCGGCGCCGGGAACGGGAGCTGCGCGAGCAGGGCATCCACTTCGTCGGCACCGGCATCTCCGGCGGTGAGGAGGGCGCGCTCAACGGGCCGAGCATCATGCCGGGCGGGTCGCGGGAGTCGTACGAGTCGCTCGGGCCGATGCTGGAGAAGATCTCCGCGAAGGCCGCCGACGGGGCGCCGTGCGTGACGCACGTCGGCCCGGACGGCGCCGGCCACTTCGTGAAGATGGTGCACAACGGCATCGAGTACGCCGACATGCAGCTGATCGGCGAGGCGTACCAGCTGCTGCGCGACGTCGCCGGGTACTCCCCCGCCGAGATCGCGGACATCTTCCGCACCTGGAACACCGGCCGGCTGGACTCCTACCTGATCGAGATCACGGCGGAGGTCCTGTCCCACGTGGACGCGGCGACGGGCAAGCCGTTCGTGGACGTCGTGCAGGACCGGGCGGAGCAGAAGGGCACCGGCCGCTGGACGGTGCAGATCGCCCTCGACCTGGGCGTGCCGGTGTCCGGCATCGCCGAGGCCGTCTTCGCCCGCTCCCTGTCCGGGCACACCGGGCTGCGGGAGGCCTCGCGGGGGCTGGCCGGGCCGAAGGCGGCCCCGCTGAGCCCGTCGGAGGCCGGGGCCTTCGCCGACCGGGTGGAGCAGGCGCTGTACGCCTCGAAGATCGTGTCGTACACGCAGGGCTTCCACGAGATCGCCGCGGGCAGCCAGGAGTACGGCTGGGACATCGACCTGGGGGCCGTCTCCGCGATCTGGCGCGGCGGCTGCATCATCCGCGCCGCCTTCCTGGACCGGATCCGGGCCGCGTACGACGCCCGGCCGGACCTGCCGAGCCTGCTGGCGGACGAGACGTTCGCGCAGGAGATCGCCGCCGCGCAGGACGACTGGCGGGAGGTCCTGGTCGCCGCGACCCGGCAGGGCGTGCCGACACCGGGCTTCGCCGCGGCGCTCGCCTACTACGACGCCCTGCGCGCCGAGCGGCTGCCGGCCGCGCTCACCCAGGGGCAGCGGGACTTCTTCGGCGCGCACACCTACCGGCGGACCGACCGGGACGGGTCGTTCCACACGCTGTGGGGCGGGGACCGGTCGGAGGTGCCGGCGTAGGACCGGGACGGGCCGGGCCCGCGCCCGGCCCCCGGGATCGGTCAGCGGGGGCGGGGCGGTGGGCGGCGGCGGTGCCGCCCACCGCCCTCGTGCCGTGCGGCGGCGGTGCCGTGGGCGGCCGCCGGGCCGCTCCCGGCCCATGGGGTCGTCCCCGCCGGCCGGCGGGCACGCCCCGGCCGGCAGGGACGTCCTCGCCTCCCGCCGCCGGCTCAGGACAGCGGCGGGCCCGGTTCGGGGTTCGGGACCGGCTCCGGGCCAGGGGGGATCGGGGACGGTGAGGGCTCCGGCGGCGGGCCCGGGTGCGGCGGGGCCGGCGGCGGGGCGGGTTCCGGGCCCGGGGGCGGCGTGGGGTTCGGCGGCGGGGTCGGGTCCGGGCCGGGGGGCGGCTCCGGGGGCGGGACCGGGTGCGGCTCCGGGTGCCGGGGATCGGGGCCCGGCGTGGGCCCCGGCTGCACGGGGTCCGGGTACGGGTTCGTCATGATGTGTCCTCCGGCCAGTCGGTCGACTTCGGCTCTGGACTACTGCCCCGCCTACCCGGCGGCCGCGGCCCCACTCACCCCCGGGCATGAACGAGGGGGGCCGGGTGGCCCCGTCCGGGCCGCCTCCGCGGCGGCCGCCAGTCCCCGGCGGGGACTGGACAGCACCGGGACCGCGGCCGTCGTCAGCCGCCCGGCCGGGGCCATGGAGGCCTGGGCGAGGACGATCGCGTCGGCGCCGGTGACGGCGTCCGCGGCGGACGCCACCAGGCGTACGTACTCCTCGGTGTCGCCCGCCGCGAAGCGGGCCCAGGCGCCGTCGACCAGACGGGTCCGCACCCGCGCGGGACGCCCCGCGCGGCGGGCCTCCTCCCCGATCAGCGCCACTGTCGGCCCGAGCGTGCTCTCCAGCGCGGCGAGGACGACGACACGCGGGCCGGCCGCCACCGCGGCGGCGGCCATCGGCCGGTCGACGCGCAGTACCGGCACCCCGGCCCCGGCGGCGCCCGCCTCCGCGACACCGCCGAGGGTCGAGCAGGTGCACAGCACGGCCCGCGCGCCGTCGGCCACGGCCCGCCGCAGCACGGCCCGGACCTTCCGCGCCACCGCGTCCGGGCCTGCGCGGCGGGCCCGGTCCAGCAGCTCCTCGTCGACGAGGTGCCGCAGTTCCAGGCCCGGGCGGATCTCGTCGCGCAGGGCGTCGAAGACGGGGACGTGGACGGGCGAGGTGTGCAGCAGGGCCAGCACGCGGGCCGCCGGTCCGTCGCTCAGAACCGGCCGGGGTGCGCCTTGAGCCACGCCTTCGCCGCCCGCAGCAGCTCCGGATCGGCCGCCGGGGCCTCGTCGGGATGGCGTTCGGCCCACTTGACGACGTACGGGCACAGCGGGGCGACGGGGACGCCCTCGCGCGCGGCGGTGGCGTACAGCTCCCGGGCCAGCGAGCCCGCGATGCCCTGCCCCTCGTGGGCGGGTTCCACGAGGGTGTGCACGGGAACGAGGGCGCGGGCGGCGCCGTCGAGGACGAAGTACTCGATCCGGCCGACGACTTCGCCGTCGCCGACGGCCTCCAGGCGGCCCGCCGCCCGGTCGTCGCGGATCTCGGTCTGGCTCACGGGCACGCTCCTGGTCCGTTCGCGGTGTCAGGCCGACACGGCCTGCGGGCTGCGTTCCTGGTCCGAGCCCGGCACCGGCTCGGACGGATCGGCGCCCAGGGCCACGATGCGGTTGTCGCGGTCGACGTGCACGACCCGCGGCTTCAGCGCGCGGGCCTCGGCGTCGGTGACCTGAGCGTAACTGATGATGATCACCAGGTCACCGGGGTGGACGAGGTGGGCGGCGGCCCCGTTGATCCCGATCACCCCCGAACCGCGTTCGCCTTCGATGACGTACGTCTCCAGCCGGGACCCGTTGGTGACGTCGACGATGTGCACGAGCTCGCCGGGCAGCAGGTCGGCGGCGTCCAGCAGATCGGCGTCGATGGTCACCGATCCCACGTAGTGCAGGTCGGCCTGGGTGACGGTGGCGCGGTGGATCTTGGACTTGAACAGAGTGCGCAGCACTTTGGACTCCTAGAGGGCGGCTCCCCGCCTGCTTTCTGCAGGTCAGGGGCATCCCTTACTGTACATCGGCATGCCTTCGGCTCGAAGACCTCTAGGAAAATCGTGCGTTGCTGTGACCAGGCTTCCCGCCTGCGTATTTCTGTGCCCGACAGGCGCCGCGAAGCCACCGACCAGGCGCACCCGCGAGGAACCGTACGGAACTGATGCTGAGTGGATGCTGACTTACCTGACGACTCATCAGACATGTCGAGAGTCGACGACATAGAGACTGCTCGGGGGCAACTCGATCCCGGCTCGCAGGCGAATGCGAGAGCGGGACGGGAGAGCCGACCAGCACGCTTCCCCACCACCACACGATCGAGCGCTTCCGCGTCATTTCCCCTCTTCGCCATGCCCAAAGCGCATGACAGTCTCGGATGACAACGGTTACGGGTGCGAAAGATGTTCACCTGGTTTTCCGTGGCCCATCGGCCCCCAACTCGTCCATGAAGTGCCAAACTCGTCGTCGCAGAGCTGGTCGCCACCGCCGTCCTGCATGGCCGCTGCTTCCGGCTCCCGGCGTCCTCGCCCCGACCGCCCCCCGCCTCCGCATCAAGGTCAGAACGCCTGCTTGGACCTCCACCCGCGACCCCTCCCGGCGAACACCGAACCCGACGCGCTCCAGACCGGTGACCGTGACCTGGCGCTTCTTGCCGCCCTCGCCGACCATTGGGACACCGTCCCCCACCCGCCCTGCGGCAAGATCGTCCGGGCGGTGCTGACGACGCCGGTCGAAGCATGACGCACATGGCTTCGCCCTCGCCCCGTCGCGGGAGCCGGAAGGGCTACCCACTCACCGCCGGTAACACCAGATCTGCCGCAACCGCAGAGCCTCCACGGCCCGATGAGTCTCGAGCTCCGCATCAGGGACGGGCTCCCGGCCGAGACCGAGGCGCACCTGGCGATAGAGCCGGTGCGGAGCGGCTACGGAATTGTCGACCAGTGTGGACAGAAGCGGCTCGTCAGCCGGTGTGCCCCGGTCCGCCACGATAAGCAACGCGACCTGGTCGTCGGGGTGCAGGAACGGGAGCTGCCCACCCGCCCGAAGACGGAGGTCGCCCCAGTTCAGGGGAGTGTCGTCTGCGCGGGCCAGTTTTCGAGGATGTTACGGACCGTGGGGGCCAGCTTCTCGATCCTCTCGGCCGGCAGGCGGTCGTCCTGCGGTGGCTCGGCGGTGCGTCCCGTCCGCGCCGATGCGTTCCGCGAGGCGGCCGCCTGGGCGGAGCGCTCGGCGGACCAGCTATTCCCCCTGGTGATGGGAACTGGTCGGAATCCTGAAGGGGTGATCACTGCAGGTTGCTGACCTGGCCTCTGCGTGATGGGTGGCGATGGAGCGCGACGGTCTTGATCGGGTGTTCTGCGGACTGTGTGCGGACTGGACAGGGATTGATGCGATGTATCGCTGCACGGTTGACGACGCACCGCTACGGTGAGCCGTGCGGCCACTGATAGCACAACGCCCACCGAGGAATACATGAACGAGTCTGTTGCCCCGGATGCTGCTGCTCGGTCCGAGGGCGAGGCGGCATCTGAGCCCTTCGCTGCTCCCCAGGATGCGGCCGCCGGAGGCGCCATAGCCGCAACCGGTGAAAGTGCGCGAGGATCGAGCACCTACGCGACGGGTGGCGGTGGTATTTCGTTCGCGCATCGCGTCGCGGCCGTCTATCTCGCTGGCATGTTGACCGGTGTACGACGGACGGAGGTATCTGAGCTGCCGGTCCGGAGAGTGTCGTTCCAAACTGGTCCGGCGCATCCGGTAGATGACCTTCTTGTTGAGTGCGGTGATGAGTCAGGCGAGGTCACCCTTGCCGTGGCATGCCGCGCAACGCCGGACTTCGTCCCGAGCCATGACGAGACGGTGAAGCTCGTCGGGTCGCTGCTTTCCGAAGTCGAAAGGTTCGACACAGACACTCACCAGGTCGCCGCCGCAACCGCCGGCCGGTCCAATCAGTGGGACCATCTCGCAACGCTTTGCGATATCGCGCGGGTCCATGCCGACCCGGAGTCATTCCAAGCGTCCATGGACGTCGACGGACGCTGGTCGAAGCCGGTGCGTGAGCGGCAGAAGCACTTCCTGAAGGTGGTCGAGAAGGTCGTCGAAGACGGCACAGCACCGAAAGAGGTCCTGCGGCTGGCGTGGCGGCTGCTTGGTCGGCTGCACATCCTCAGTTTCGCGGTCCAGAGCCCGGACGAAAATGACCGCGCGGCGGTCGCAACGTCGCTGGACGGCGTGGCCTCAGCTGCCACCGACGGAGTGGTTGTCCGAAACCAGCTCGAGGTCGAGGCGACCCGCTACGACGCGACGGGCGCCGTGGTGGACCTCAAGGTACTTCGCCGCGACATGCACGTGCTCTTGGACTCGGCGGCGACTCGAAGCCGACACGCGTGGTCGGTGCTCACTGAACAACGCAAGCTGGCTGTTGCCCGTGTGCGGACCACGATCGGTGATGAGGCATCTGGCGGGCCGGTCGAGATCTCGTTCGCCGACCGCCGCGAGCAACTCGCTGGGGTCCTGCGCGAGGCAGGTACTCGTGTTTCGACTCTGCTGGTGTCCGGGAAGTCGGGCATCGGTAAGAGCGCGCTGACGCTGTCGGCCGTCGAAGAGTTACTGAGGTTGAACTCGTGATGTCGTGCTGGTCAGGCGGGTCTGATGATCAGGCC
>NZ_BAAATK010000083.1:0-17859 GCF_039533365.1 Streptomyces glaucus | reverse complement strand
CCCTCAGCCGAGACCTGCGTCACCCGTCCACAACCTCCCCGGACAGAACAGCTAGTCGTCCTGGTCCTCCAGGGCCTCGACGACGTCGCCGAGGTCGACGAACTTGAAGCCCGTGGCGGCCCGCTCGCCGTCGGCGGGCGTGTCGTGGCCGTCCTGGACGACGAGCAGGCCGTTCGGGTACCTGGCGCCCAGCGGCTGGTCGAGCGCCGCGGCGCCGTCGCACTCCTCGGAGCCGTCGAGCGACGCCGAGGCGGCGGAGACGCGGAAGCCGCCCTCGTACTCGTTGTCCTCCCCGGGCTCCCGGTCGTAGGCGGCGAAGGTGTCGTCGCCCTGGCTGGAGGCGAGCAGGTGGCCGTCGCCGTCGGGCTCCGTGAGGAGGGTCAGGCCCTCGACGTCGGCGGACAGGTGCGATCCGCCGTAGCCGGGGTCCGGGCCGGCCACGCACTCCTCGGTGGCCTCGTCGTAGGCGGCCGGGACGCCGTACTCGCGGACCGTGTCGACGAGCGTCGGCGCGGTGGTGAGGTCGGCCCGCACGCGCCAGATGCCGACGTCCTCCTGGCCGGCGTACAGCACGCCGTTGCGCGGGTCGACGACCATGCCCTCGACCTGCGGCAGTTCGCCGGGCTCCGCGCAGGGGGACCAGGACGTGCCGTCGGGCAGCCGGAAGGCCGAGGGCAGGTCCAGGGTGCGGATCCTGCGGTACCCGACCTTGCCGTCCGCGGTGGGCGTCAGTTCGAGCAGCGCGATGCTGGTGCGTTCGCGTCGGCTGACCAGGGCGTAGGAGCGGCCGGTCGCCCGGTCGGTCCAGGTGGCGAGGCCGTAGGCGGTGCGCTGTTCGTTGATCTCGGCCTGGCCGGTGGAGAACACCGGGGCGGCGGCCGGGTCGGTGACGTCCGTGAGGGGGCGGCCGGGGACGGCCGGGTCGATGCGGTAGACGCGCAGCCGGTCGTTGCCCCGGTCGGAGGTGACCGCGACGTCGGCCCGGCCGGTGCTCAGCTTCAGGCCGTGCACGAGGTCGACGTTGTTGAACCGGCCGGGCGCGTCGTCGGGGCCGGGGCCGGGCGGGGCGGGGATCGACTGCACCAGCCGCGCGTCGAGGTCGTAGACGCGCAGCCCGCCCTCCTTGGCCGTGGCGACGACCAGGCTGCGGTCGGGAGCGGCGGCGTTGCGCCAGATGGCGGGGTCGTCGGCGTCGGCGTTGCCGCCCGCCTCGTCGTCGTACAGGGGGGCCGTCTGCGCGCGGGGCGGTACGGCCGGCAGGGTCGCGTCGCCGGCCGTCGCCGGCGTCGCGGTGAGGAGTGCGAGGGCCGTGGCGAGGGCGGAGACGCCGAGCCGTCCGGTCCGGGTGCGGGTCACGCGGGAGCTCCTCGGGTCGGGGGACACGACAGGACAGCAGGCGATCTTGGCGGGGCCGGGGGACGCCGCGCGGGCGCCGGCGTGAAGGGCGGGCACCGCGTGGACGAACTCCCGGTGCCCGGGCCGGGGGGCCGGTGCGTCCCCGGGGCGCCTTCCCGTACGATCCGGGACGGCTCCGGGGCCGCCGCGGCCCTCGCCCCTTGACGTGGTCGCCGCCGGGGCGGAACATGCGCGTAAACCGAATGTGAATCAAATTTCACCTGGCGAACCACGGAGCCCCCCGCATGTCCATCACCCGTGAGCTGTTCATCGGCGGCAAGGACGTCCCCGCCGCCTCCGGGCGCACCGAGGCCGACATCAACCCCTACACCGGCGAGGTGTACGCGCGGGTGGCCGCCGCCGGGCCCGAGGACGTGACCCGGGCCGTGGACGCCGCGGACGCGGCCTTCCCCGCCTGGGCGGCCCTGGCGCCCTTCGCCCGCCGCGCGATCTTCCTCAAGGCGGCCGACCTGCTGGACGCCCGCGCGGACGAGGTGGCCGACATCATGGCGCACGAGGCGGGCGGCACCCGCCCGTGGGCGCACTTCAACGTGGCGCTCGGCGCGAACGTCCTGCGCGAGGCCGCCGCCGCGGTCACCGCCCCGCGCGGCGACGTGCTCAGCGCGCAGGAGGAGGGCGTGCTCGGCCTCGCGGTCCGCGAACCGCTCGGCGTCGTCGCCGCGTTCGCGCCCTGGAACGCGCCGGTCATCCTCGGTGTGCGGGCCGTCGCCGCGCCGCTGGCCGCGGGCAACACCGTCGTCGTCAAGCCCAGCGAGGACGCGCCGGTCGCGTGCGGGCTGCTGATCGCCGACGTCCTGCGCGAGGCCGGGCTGCCGGACGGTGTCCTCAACGTCGTCACCAACGCCCGCGAGGACGCCGCCGAGGTCGCCGAGACGCTGATCGCCGATCCCCGGGTGCGCGCGGTCAACTTCACCGGCTCCACCGGCGTCGGCCGCGTCATCGGCGAGCACGCGGCCCGCCACCTCAAGCCCGCCGTCCTGGAACTGGGCGGCAAGAACGCGGTGATCGTGCTCGACGACGCCGACGTGGACTACGCCGTCGACGCCGCCTGCTTCAGCGTGTTCATGAACGCCGGGCAGATCTGCATGTCCGGCGACCGGATCCTGGTCCACGAGTCGCTGGCCGAGGAGTTCCTGACGAAGTTCACCGCCAAGGCCGCCGCCCTGCCGTCCGGCGATCCGACCGACCCGCGCACGGTGGTCGGGCCGCTGGTCAGCGAACGGGCCGCCCGGCGCGTGGCCGGGCTCGTCGAGGACGCCGTGGCCAAGGGCGCGAAGGTCCTCGTCGGCGGCGGCGCGCCGGACGGGGCGGTCCACCCGGCCACCGTCCTGGCCAACGTGCCCAAGGACGCCGAGCTGTACTACGGCGAGTCCTTCGGCCCGCTGTGCACGGTCGAGACGTATCCGGACGACGACACCGCCATAGCCCTGGCCAACGACACCGAGAACGGCCTGACCTGCGGCGTCATCACCGAGAACGCCACCCACGGCCTCGCCGTCGCCCGGCGGGTGCGCACCGGCATCGTGCACATCAACGACCAGTCCGTCGCCGACGAGCCCCACGCCCCGTTCGGCGGCGTCAAGGCGTCCGGCTACGGGCGCTTCGGCGGCCGCTGGGGCATCGAGGCGTTCTCCAGCACCCGCTGGGTGACCATCGCCACGCAGCAGGCGCACTACCCCTTCTGATCGCCGCGCCCGCCGCGCGGCGGCACGCCGTCCCCGCCCGGCCGCACCCCTCCCCCCGCCGCCGGGCGGGGACGGCCCGGTTCGCGGACCGGGCCGCTGGGTACCCGGCGCGTCCGGGCGGGACCCGGGGCCGCGCCCTCGCGGGCGGGGACCGGCCGTCCCGTCCCCCGCCGTACGCCCCGAGCCGAGGACGGTGTCGCAATGACCGAGTACGAACGTTCCCGCACGATGCCGGCACAGCCGGAGCACATCTTCGACCGGGTCGCCGACGTGGACCGGCTGGACACCTGGCTGCCCGACGCCCTGCACGTGAACGCCGGCGACCCGCCCGCCGTCACGGTGCACGAGGACCGCACCGACGAGGACACCTCCGCCCTGCTGCGCGCCCAGCGCGAGCAGATGCGGCTCGAATGGGGCACCCGCGACCAGGGCAGCTACGCCGGCTGGCTCCAGGTCGCCGGCATCGGCAGCGGCGCCAGCGAGGTGACGGTGCACCTGTCGTTCTTCGACGACAGCCACGATCCGGGCGAGAAGGCCGTGCGGGACGCGCTGGACACCAGCCTGCGCCGCCTGGAGGAGCAGGTGCGGGGGCACGCCGGCGACGCGGCCGGCTGACCGGCGGACCGGACACGTCATGGCACGCGCCAAGCAGTACGCCGTCGCCGCCTCCGGACAGTGGACCGACGAGGAGGAGGGCCGCCGCAGACTGCCCGCCGGCGAGGTCCACGCCTGGGAGCCGGGCCTGAACCAGACGGTCTGCGGGCTGTCCCTCAGCCGCTCCCAGCTGATCCGCTTCCCGCACGTCACCTGGCAGGACGCCTTCCCCGAGTCCGGCGGCTCGGCGGACCGGGTGCAGCGGCTGTGCCCGCGCTGCGCCTCGGCCGCCGGGCGCCGCGGCACCGACGCCCGTCCGCGGTGGCGCCGCGTCAACCCCCGCCCGTAGCGCCGCACGGCCCTCCCCCGCCCGGCGGGCGGGGACGGCTACCGGCCGGCGGGGCCGGGCTCCCCGGCCAGGTGCAGCACCAGGAGCGCGGTGTCGTCGATGCGCCGCCCGGTCCCGCCGGCCTCCCGCACCAGATCGTCGATGAGCAGGTCCAGATCGCGGTCGTCGGCGCGGGCGAGATGGCGGGCGAGCCGCGCGATGGAGTCGTCGAGGTCGACCCCGGGCGCCTCGACGAGACCGTCCGTGTACAGCAGGAGCATCAGCCCCGGGGTGAGCGGGATCTCGGTGACGGGGAAGCCGGCGTCGGGGTCGATGCCCAGGAGCGGTCCGGGCGGGACGTCGAGGGGCCGGGCGCCGCGGCCGGGCAGCCGCAGCAGGGGCGGCGGGTGCCCGGCGCTGGCCAGGGCCGCGCGCCGGCGGGCGAAGTCGAGGTGGGCGTAGAAGCAGCTGGTGAACAGGTCGGTGCCGAGATCGGTGAGGAGCCGGTTGGTCCCGGCCAGGACCCGGTCGGGGGCCGGGCCGAGGGCCGCCTGGGCGTGGACGCCGGTACGGACCTGCCCCATCAGGGCCGCGGCGGCGACGTTGTGCCCCTGGACGTCGCCGATGACGGCCGCGGCGGCGGTGTCGCCGAGCCGGATCAGGTCGTAGAAGTCCCCGCCGATGTCCATGCCCCGGGTGGCGGGCAGATAGCGGGCGGCGACCCGCAGGCCGGTGACGGCGGGCAGGGTGCGCGGGAGCAGCGCCTGCTGCAGGCCGTGGGCGAGTTCGTGTTTGGTGTCGTACAGGCGGGCGCGGTCGAGGGCCTGTGCGACGAGCCCGGCGAGCGACGTCAGGACGGCGCGTTCCTCGGCCGGGAACTCGTGGGGGGCGTCGTAGGACAGCACGCAGCAGCCGACGGGCCGGCCGGAGATGACCAGCGGCAGGAACGCCCAGGCCTGCTTGCCGCTGATCCGCGGGGCCCTGGGGTGGAAGCGCCGCATCTCCTCCGGGTCGGCGAGGAATGCCGGGACGCCGCTGTCGAGGGCGCGCCCGGCGGGGGTGAGGGAGGTGTCGAGGGGCAGGCCGTCGAGGCTCTCGACGGCCTGGCGGGTGTAGCCGCGGTGGCCGGTGATCCGCAGCCGGCCGGCGTCCGCGGTGGACAGGACCAGGCCCTGGGCGCCGAAGGCGGGCATGATCTGGTCGGCGACCAGGTCGATGACGTCCTGGACGCCGACGACCTCGGTCAGCGCGGCGGCCAGGTGGGTGAGCTGGTAGAGCTGGCTGGCGCGGGCCGGCCGGGCGGCGCGCGGGGTGCGAGGGAGCGCCGGCAGGGACGGGGGCCGCTCACCGGTGTGCACGATGCGCACGCTGATGCCGCTGGCGTCCGGGTAGAGGTGGAAGTCCAGCCACACGCCCGGCGGGCGGCACGCGGTGAAGACGACGGGCTCGCGGCTGATCACCGCGGCGCGGTAGCGGTCCTCGTGGACGGGGTCGTCGAGCCAGCGCAGGGACTGCCACGGCAGGGTGCCCAGCAGCTGGCCGGGGTCCCGGTCCAGCAGGTCGCCGGCGCCGGAGCTCACATAGGTGAAGCGTCCCTCCAGGTCGAGGGCGCAGCTGCCGCCGGGCAGGCGCTCGGCGAAGTCGGCGGCGGCCATCGCCGGGCTCTCGGGCGGGTGGCCGGTCCCGGTGGGAAGGACCCGGGGCGGGCCGCCGCGGCCGGGGGGCCGGCCGCGCTCGGCGGCCTCCTCCAGCAGCCGGGCCAGCCGCCGGCAGCTGGCGGAGATGTTGCTCCGCTCCCGCCCGGTCATGTACGGCGGCCGGGTGGCCGGCCAGATCAGCAGCAGGGCCCCCCACGGCCGGACGCCGGTGACGGGCGCGGCGACCAGCGCGACCGGGTAGGGAAGCGCCATCGCGGTGCGCGGATAGGAGCGGGCCATCTCGCCCTGACTGCCCAGCCACACGATGCGGTCCTCACGGACCGCGTCGGCCACCGGGGCCCGGCCGGCCATCGGGACCCTCGTCCAGGGTTCGGCCAGCCCGGCCGGCGCACCGCACAGCACCTCCAGGCGCAGCAGCTGCTCGTCGGGCGCGAGCAGGTACAGGGCGCCGATGGACGCGCCCGTGCGGCGCACCGTCTCGGCGAACGCCGCGTCCAGTGCGCCGGTGTCGGTGGCCGGATCACCCGTACTGGTCACGAGCCACCTCCAGCGGCGCGGCGAGGGCTCCCGGACGGCCGCGCTCCCCTGCGGACGCGGCACGCACGTACCGGACGCACCCGATCCGCCCCTATGAGGACGCTACGCCCATACGGGTCGGGCGGCACCCTTCGCGGGGCGCACCGGACGCCGGGCCCGCGGGGTGGGGAGGAACGCGGAAACGGGGTAGTCGGAGTCCATGAGCGAAGCAGATCCCCGCAAAGACGTACAGGACTGGGCGACCGGGGACGAACCGGCCACCGGTCCGCAGCTGAGCTATCTGCGCACCCTGGCCCGTGAGGCGGGCGAGGAGGTCCCGCAGGACCTCACGAAGGCGCAGGCGTCCCGGATGATCGACCGCCTGCGGCAGGCCTCGCCCCGCACGGGCGGCGGCGCGTGACCGGGCCGCGCCGGCCCGCGGCCGGTCTGTCGGAATCCTGCTGACCGAAAGAAGAACCGAAAGAAGAGGTGCCATGCCGCAGGACAAGGCCCGGAAGGATCGCGGCGTCGCCGACCGGGTGCGCCGGACCGCCGCCGACGTGTTCGGCTGGCGGGAGCTGCGGCCGGGCCAGCTGACCGCGATGGAGGCGGTCCTGGCGGGCCGCGACACCCTGGCGGTCATGCCGACCGGGGCGGGGAAGTCGGCGGTGTACCAGGTGGCCGGGATGCTGCTGCCCGGTCCCACCGTCGTCGTCTCCCCGCTCATCGCCCTGCAGCGGGACCAGATCGCCGGTCTGCCGAGCCACGGCGCCCCGGACGCCGTCGCGGTCAACTCCGCGCAGCCGGCCGGGGAGACCGAGGCCGCCTGGGAGGCGGTGCGGCACGGCGACGCCGAGTACCTGTTCCTCTCCCCCGAGCAGCTGGCGAAGGACGAGGTGACCGAGCGGCTGGCCCAGGCCGGGCCCTCGCTGTTCGTCGTCGACGAGGCGCAGTGCGTCGCCGCCTGGGGCCACGACTTCCGTCCCGACTACCTGCGTCTCGCCCAGGCGATCCAGCGGGTGGGCCGGCCCACCGTCCTCGCCCTGACGGCCACGGCCGCCCCGCCGGTGCGCGAGGAGATCGTGCAGCGGCTGGACATGGCGGACCCGGCCCTGGTCGTGGCCGGCTTCGACCGGCCGAACATCACCCTGGAGGTGCGCCGGTTCCAGCAGGACGCGGACAAGCGCCGGGCGGTGGTGGAGCGGGCCGCGGCGGAACCCAAACCCGGCATCGTCTACACCGCCACGCGCAGGGACGCCGAGGAGTACGCCGCCGAGCTCGCCGCGCTGGGCCTGTCGGCCGCGGCCTACCACGCCGGGCTGGCCGGCGGTGAGCGCTCCCGGGTGCACGACGCCTTCCTGGCCGGTGAGACGGACGTGGTGGTCGCCACCTCCGCCTTCGGGATGGGCATCGACAAGGAGGACGTGCGGTTCGTCCTGCACGCCTCCGTGCCCGGTTCCCTGGACGCCTACTACCAGGAGATCGGCCGGGCCGGCCGCGACGGCGCGCCCGCGGTCGCGGTCCTCCACCACCGGCCGCAGGACAGCGGGCTCCAGCGCCTGTTCGCCACCCGCGCGCCCGACGAGGAGACGCTCGGCGAGGTCGCGGAACAGATCCACGACCAGGACGGCGCCGTCGCGCTGGACGAGGTCGGCGAGCGCACGGACCTGTCCCGCCGCCGGGTGACGGCCGCGGCCAACCTCCTGGAGCAGGCGGGAGCCGCGCGCACCGACGCCGACGGGCAGGTGCGTCCCGTTCCCGGGACGACGGCCGAGGAGGCCGCCGCGCGGGCGGCGGAGGAGGCCCGGGCGCGGCGCAGGCTGGAGCGGTCGAGGCTGGAGATGGTGCTCGCGTACGCCGACACCACGGGCTGCCGCCGGCGCTTCCTGCTCGGCTACTTCGGCGAGCCCTACGACCCCCCGTGCGACGCCTGCGACGTGTGCCGCTCGGCCGGACCGGCCGGCTCGGCCGCCGAGGGCACGGTCGTCGAGGGGGCCGGGAACGCGGGCGGCGCCCGGCCCGCGCACCCGGCCGCCTCCGCCTACCCGGTGGGCACCCCGGTGCGGCACGGCGAGTGGGGCGACGGCACGGTCATGAGCGAGGAGGGCGACCGGATCACCGTCCTGTTCGACTCCATGGGGTACCGGACGCTGTCCCTGGCCGCGATCGCCGGCAAGGGGCTGCTCACCACGCGCACGGAGCCCGCCGACGGGCCCGGGGACCGGTCATGACGCCGGCGGCACCGGCGGCCGGTGCCCGGTGAGTCCGGGAGGGGACGTCCCGGCGCCGCGGCGCGCCGAGGCCCTCACCGCCGAGGGGCCGCCTCGCCCCGGCCCGCACGCCCGGCGGCGGCGGGGCGGGCGGCCGTGCGGTTCAGTGGGTGCTGAGCATGCCTTCGCGCAGGCGGGCCAGCAGGCGGGAGATCAGGCGGGAGACGTGCATCTGCGAGACGCCGAGGCGTTCGCCGATCTCCTTCTGGGTGAGCTCCTCGACGAACCGCCAGTGGATGATCTGCCGGTCCCGCTCGTCGAGTTCGGCGATCATCGGGGCCAGGGCGTGGAAGTCCTCGACCAGCTCGATGGCGGCGTCGTCGGCGCCGATGAAGTCCGCCAGGGCCGCTTCGCCGTCCTCGCTGCCGTTGATGGCCGCGTCCAGGGAGGCGGAGTTGTAGCCGTTGGCGGCCAGACGGGCCTCGACGACCTCCTCCTCGGGCAGGCTCATCAGCTCCGACAGCTCCTTGGTCGTCGGGGTGCGGCCCAGCCGGCTGCGCAGCTCCTCGGTGGCGCGGGCCAGCTGCACCCGGGCCTCCTGCAGACGCCGGGGCACGTGCACGGCCCAGGAGGTGTCCCGGAAGAACCGCTTGATCTCACCGACGATGTACGGCACGGCGAAGGAGGTGAACTCCACCTCGCGGGACAGCTCGAACCGGTCGATGGCCTTGATCAGGCCGATCATGCCGACCTGGACGATGTCCTCCATCTCCTCCGGCCCGCGGCTGCGGAAGCGGCCGGCCGCGAAACGGACCAGGGACATGTTCATCTCGATCAGCGTGTTGCGCGCGTACTGGTACTCGGGCGTGCCCTCCTCCAGCACCGCCAGCTGGTCGAAGAACAGCTTCGACAACTCCCGCGCGTCCTTGGGTGCCACCTTGGACGGATCCACGATCTCCGGCATGTCGGCGGTGCGCTCGGCAGCCTGCACGGTCGTCGTCGCCACGTTGTTCCCTCCCAGTCGATCGGCCCCGTCGTCGTCGGTTCATCGGCCGACGACACACCGCATACCCCGGTCCGCCGCATGCATGTCCCGGGAATCCCGGTCCGTTCCGGCCGGGCCCGGCGCGGTGCCGGGACGGGCCCGGCCGCGGGGCCCGTCCCGGCGGCGGAAGAGCCGGGCCGCGGCCGTACGCCCCCCGGCGGCCGCGCCGCCCTCGGCGCTCCCTAACCGGCTCGGGCGCCGGCGGGCCGCGCCCTTCCCCCGGCGGCCGTCAGGGTCTCCCAGTGGACGGTGCGGTCGCACCAGCGGTGCAGGAGCGTGCGGTCGTGGCCGATGGCCAGCAGGCCCGCGCCGGTGGCCGCGCGGTAGTCCTCGACGACGGCGACCAGGGCGGCGGTGGTGGAGGCGTCGAGCATCGCGGTCATCTCGTCGCAGATCAGCCACCGCGGGCGCAGGACGAGGGCGCGGGCGAGGCAGGCGCGCTGCAGCTGGCCGTCGCTGACCTCGTGGGGGCGTCTGCCCAGCAGGTCCGGGGTCAGGCCGACGGCCGCGGCCAGTTCGGCGACCCGGCCCGGTACGTCCTCGCGCCGGCCGGTGGCGCGCAGGGGTTCGGCGATCAGGTCGGTGAGCCGCAGCCGGGGGTCGGCGGCGAGACGGGGCTGCTGGAAGACCACGCCGACGGCGGTCCTCAGCTCCCGCGGGGCGCGGTGGCGCCAGCGCCGCACGGGCTCGCCGTCCAGGAGGAGGGTTCCGGAGCGGGGGCGGTGCAGGAGGGCGGCGACGCGGGCGAGGGTGGATTTGCCACAGCCGCTGGGGCCGAGCAGGCCGACGGCCTCGCCGGGCGCGACGGTCAGCGAGACGTCCCGCACCACGGGGGCGCGCCGGTCGTATCCGGCGGTGATGGCGCGCAGTTCAAGCACGGATGTCCTCCGGTGCGGGCGGGGCGGGGCGGGGCTGCTTCCGGCCGGGGGCCGGGAGCGGATGGTGGCAGGCGACCTCGCCGGTCGTCGCCGGGGGGACGGCGCAGGCGTCCGTGGCCCGGTCGCAGCGGGCGGCGAAGGCGCAGCCGTCGGGGAGGTCGCCGAGTTCGGGGGGCAGGCCGGGGATGGGGGCGAAGGCCCGGTCCGGCAGGGCCTGCAGGAGGCCGCGGCTGTAGGGGTGGCGCGGGCCGGGGGCGCCGAAGAAGGCGGCGGCGTCGGCCAGTTCGACGATGCGGCCGGCGTACATGACGGCGATCCGGTCGGCGACGCGTTCGGCCGCGGCCAGGTCGTGGGTGATCATCAGCAGGGCCCGTCCGGTGCCGTGCGCGGCACCGGGGGCGGCGGGGGCGTCGACGTGGCGCCGCAGTTCGTCGACCGTGCGGTCCACCAGGTCGCGGTCGAGTCCGGTGGTCGGTTCGTCGGCCAGCAGCAGGGGCGCGTCCCCGGCCAGGGCGAGGGCGAGGGCGGCGCGCTGGGCGAGGCCGCCGGACAGTTCGTGCGGGTGCCGGTCGAGGTGGTCCGCGGGGAACGCGGCCCGTTCGGCGGCCGCCTGGGCGGCGGCGCGCAGGGCGGCGCGTCCCCGGGTCCCGGTCAGCGCGGCGACCGTCTCCTCCAGCTGGGAGCGGACGGTGCGCACGGGGGTGAGGTGGGCGGCGGGGCTCTGCGGGACGAGGCCGATCAGGCGGCCCCGGACCGTGCGGGCGAGGGTCCGCTCGTCGGCCGCGAGCAGGTCGAGGTCGCCGAGGAGCGCCTCGCCCGCGGTCTGCGCGTTGGCGGGGAGCAGGCCGAGGAGGGCGGAGGCGAGGACGGACTTGCCGCAGCCGCTCTCGCCGATCAGGGCCAGGCACTCGCCGGCCGCCACGTCGAAGTGCGCGTCGGTCACCGCGTGGACGCGGCGCCCGCCCGGCATGAGGAAGCGCACCGACAGGCCGCGCACCGACAGCACGGGGGTCGACTCGGTCACAGCATGAGCTCCGATCGGCGGCGGGGGTTGATCCGCTCCCGCCAGGCCCCGGCGAGACCGGCGATGGCGAGGGTCGGGACGATGATGAACAGGCCGGGGAACAGGGTCGGCCACCACTGCCCGGCGAGCAGGGAGCCCCGCGCGCTCTGGATGAGGGTGCCGAGGCTGGCCGTGTGGGTGGGCAGTCCGAGCCCCAGGAAGGACAGCGCCGACTCGTGCCACATGGCGTGCGGCACCATCAGGACGGCGGCCAGCGCGGCCTGCGGCAGCACACCGGGCAGCAGGTGCCGTACCGTCACCCGCCACCGGGAGGCGCCGCCGGAGACGGCGGCGTCGATGTACGGGCGGGCGCGCAGGGAGAGCACCTCGGCGCGCACGATCCGCGCGGTCGACAGCCAGTGGGTGAGCGCGACCGAGACCACCACCGGCCAGACGCCGGGCCGGAACATGGCGACGACGAAGATGCCGAGCAGCAGGTGCGGCACGGACGAGACCGTGTCGACCAGCCGCATCACCGCGCGGTCGGCCCAGCCGCCCAGCGCTCCGGCGGTGGCGCCCACGGCGGTGCCGACGACGGTCGCCGCGAGGGCGGCCGCGACGCCGACGAGCAGGGAGACCCGCAGGCCGTAGACGCAGCGCAGCAGCAGGTCGCGGCCGACGTCGTCGGTGCCGAAGGGGTGCGCCCAGGACGGCGGTCGCAGCTTGGCGGCCAGGTCGACGGCCTGCTGGTCGAGCTGGACCAGCGGTGGCACGAGCAGGACGGCGAGGGCGGTCGCGGCCAGCAGCGCGGCGCAGACGCGTACCCGCAGGGCTCGGGTGGGGCGGCGGTCGGTGCCGTGCGACCGCCACGCGGGTTCGCGTACGGCTTCAGCCATGGGAATCACCGGTGTCACATCTCATGAAGCGTCACCCTCGGGTCGAAGAGTCCGTAGAGCAGGTCCGCGAGCAGGTTGCCGACGAGGACGGCGACGGTGGCGAGGGTGGTCAGCGCGGCGAGCAGCGGGAAGTCGACGGCGGTGGCCGCCTCCACCGTGGCCGCGGCGATGCCGGGCCAGCTGAACACGCTCTCCACCAGCAGGGCGCCGGTGATGAGTTCGGGGACGCGGGAGCCGACGAGGGTGAGGACGGGCAGCAGGCCGGAGCGCAGGGCGTGGCCGAGCAGGACGGTGCGTTCGCTCAGGCCGCGGGCGCGGGCGCCGCGTACGGGGTCCTCCGCCAGCGCGTCGCCGACGCCCTGGCGGACGTAGAGGGTGAACCACGGGAGCTGGGAGACGGCGAGCACGCCGGCGGGCAGCACGAGGTGCCGCGCGACCTGGCCGGGGGTGACCTGTTCGCTGGCCGTGTCCGTCAGCCCTCCGGCCGGGAGCACGCCCGCCCGGAGGGCGAACAGCCAGACGGCGAGCAGCGCGATCCAGAAGACCGGCGCGGCCTCCAGTCCGTAGGCGAGCGAGGTGACGGCCCGGTCGAGCACGGATCCGGGGCGGCGGGCCGCCAGCACCCCGAGCAGCGTGCCGGCCAGGACGGCGGCGGCGAACGCGACCGCGCACAGCAGCGTCGACCACACCAGGCGTTCGCCGATCACCTGGGTCACCGGCTGCCGCATCACGCTGGAGTGGCCCAGGTCGCCGCCGAGCGCGGAGGTCAGCCACCGCCACCAGCGCACGGTGAAGGGCTGGTCCACGCCCAGGTTGGCCCGCAGCCGGTCCAGGGTGTCCTGGTCGGCGCCGAGGGCGGCGGTGCCGGCGTAGGCCTTGACGGGGTCGAAGGGGGAGGCGGCGGCGATCGCGAACACGCCGAAGGTGACGACGAGCAGGACGGGGACGGCGAACAGGGCCCGCCGTCCCGCCAGGCGGGCCATCGCTCCCCAGGGCAGGGACGTCCGGGTCACTTCTTCGGCCGCCAGTCCTCGAGGTTCCACCAGGGGCCGCTGGCGAAGCCGTGCTCGTGCGGCTCGACCTGCGTGGTCAGGCCGTCCCAGCGGTCGGCGAGCACGTAGACGTGGTCGATGTGGGTGAGGAACGTGTACCCGGGGTCCTTCACCAGCTCGCGCTGGAGCGTGTCGTAGGCGGCCTCGCGGGCGGCCGGGTCCTGGCTGCGGCGGCCGGTGTCGAGGGCCCGGTCCACCGCCGGGTTGTCGTAGTGGGCCATGTTGTTGAAGCCGTCGCCGGCGAGGGAGGAGTGCAGCATGGTGTAGAGCCCGAAGTCGGGGTCGCCGGTGCTGCCGAAGCCCGCGAGGACCGCGTCCCGGTGCATCCGCGGCTCGATGACCTCCCAGGTGGCGCTCTCGACCGTCACGTCGATGCCGGCCTTCTTGGCGTCGGAGGCGTAGGCGAGGGCGTGGTCCTGGCGGACCTTGTCGCCCGAGGGGTAGAGCAGGGTGAACGCGGCCCGCCGGCCGTCCTTGACGCGGATGCCGTCCGCTCCGGCCTTCCAGCCCGCCTCGTCCAGGATCCGCCTGGCCCTGCCGAGGTCCCGGGAGCGTTCGACGCCCTCGGCGAACCAGGGGTCGTCCTCGGGCAGCGGCCCGTACGCGGGGCGGCCGGCCCCGTCGAGGATCTTGTCCACCATGGCCTCGCGGTCCACGGCGGCGTCCAGGGCGCGGCGGATCGCGCGGTCGCCGGTGACCTCGCCGGCCGTGGGGAGGGTGACGGCGCGGAAGTCGTAGGACCGCGCCTCGTGGACCTTCCTGTTCGCGTCGTCGTCGAAGGCGGCGGCGAGGTTGGGCGGGAGGACCGCGCCGTCCAGGTCGCCGGAGCGCAGCCGGGTGGCGCGCACGTCGTCGTCCTCGACGATCGCCATGGTGACCGTCCTCACCTTCGGTGTGCCGCCCCAGTAATGCGGGTTGGCCTTGAAGGTGAGCTTCTCGCCCTTGCGCCAGTCGGCCAGGACGTAGGGGCCGGTGCCGACGGGCCTGGTGTTGAAGGAACCGGTGTTGGGGTCCTGCTTCCCGGCGATGTGCTCGGGGACGATCGGCAGCACCGTGCGTCCGGCGAAGGGCGCGTACGGGTACTTCAGCGTGAAGACGACCCTGTCGTCGCCGTCCGCCCGCACCTCCTTGACGGCGTCCAGTTCGCTGCGGGAGCTGTTGTTGGTCTTCCCGTCCAGGATGGTGCGGTAGGTGAACACGACGTCGGCGGAGGTCAGCGGCTCGCCGTCGCTGAACTTCACGCCCTCGCGCAGGGTGTAGGTGTACGTGCGGCCGCCGTCGCCGACCTCGGGCAGCGCCTTCGCCAGCGCGGGTCTCAGCCGCAGGCCGGCGTCGCGGGCGAGCAGGCCGTCGAAGATCTTGGAGTTCCCGTCCTTGCCGTAGCCGAGCAGCGGGCTGAGGGTGTCCGGCTCCGAGGCGACCCCGATCACCACGGAGTCGGCGGACCCGCCGGCCGCCTCACCACCGCCGGGTGCCGAGCACCCGGCCATCCCGGTGACCATCGCCGCCGCGACGACGGTGCCTCGTATCCGCCGCGTCCCCATACGCCTCACGCCCTTACTGCCGATGACAGGTTGTTGCATATTAATTGCAGCTGGCGGGTGCGCGGGGACCGGGACCGGCACACGCCCCCGGGGCGGCAGGCGTGCGTCCCGCGGGGGCGGCGGCGCGGGCGCGGGCCGCCGCGAGGTGCCGGGCGCCGCCTTCGCGCCCCTGGTCGCGGCTTGTCACCGACCGGGTGCGGGCACTACTATCACCACGCCTTGGTGCACGGGAAATCCGGTGTGACACCGGTGCGGCCCTCGCCACTGTGATCGGGAAGTCCGGCTCCGGCCCTCACGGGCAGCCACTGGGTCCTCGGACCCGGGAAGGCGGAGCACGGGCGGTGGTACCCGTCAGCCAGGAGACCGGCCAAGGCGCGTCAACCATCCACGAGGTGCTGGAGAGGGTCTGCCGAGCCATGCACATAGCCGAGGGGTTCCTTCCCCCGGCGCACGCGGTCGCCTGGGGCGTCGCGTCGGCGCCGTTCGTCGTCCACGGAGTACGGTCGCTCACCCGTGAGGTCAGGGAGCACCCCGAGAGCACTCTGCTCCTCGGCGCCGCGGGGGCGTTCACGTTCGTCCTGTCCGCCCTGAAACTGCCCTCGGTGACCGGGAGTTGTTCGCACCCCACCGGCACGGGGCTGGGCGCGATCCTGTTCCGGCCGCCGGTCGTGGCGGTGCTGGGCACCATCACGCTGCTCTTCCAGGCGCTGCTGCTCGCGCACGGCGGCCTGACCACGCTCGGCGCCAACGTCTTCTCCATGGCCATCGCCGGGCCCTGGGCCGGGTACGGCGTCTACCGGCTGCTGCGGCGCTGCGCCGCGCCGCTGATGGTCGCGGTGTTCTGCGGCGCGTTCGTCGCCGACCTGTCCACCTACTGCGTCACCAGCGTGCAGCTCGCGCTCGCCTTCCCCGACCCGGGCAGCGGATTCCTGGGCTCGCTCGGCAAGTTCGGCTCCGTCTTCGCCGTCACGCAGATCCCGCTCGCGGTCAGCGAGGGGCTCCTGACGGTTCTGGTGATGCGCCTGCTGACGCAGTCCAGCAAGGGCGAGCTGACCCGGCTCGGGGTGCTGCCGGCCGGCGCGGGGACCGGGGCGGTGGCCCGGTGAGCCGGAACGCGAGGATCAACACCCTGCTGCTGCTCGCCGTGGCGGCGCTCGCGGCGCTGCCGCTGCTCCTCGGGCTCGGCGACCACAAGGAGCAGCCGTTCGCGGGCGCCGACGCCGAGGCGGAGACCGCCGTCACCGAGATCCGGCCGGACTACGAACCGTGGTTCTCGCCCCTGTACGAACCGCCCTCCGGTGAGGTCGAGTCGGCGCTGTTCGCCCTCCAGGCGGCTCTCGGAGCGGGCGTCCTCGCCTACTACTTCGGCCTGCGCCGGGGGCGGCGCCAGGGCGAGGCGCGGGCCCTGGCCCGGGAGGCCGCGGATCCGCGGAGCGGTGCCGGCGGATCCGCCGCCGGAGGAGGAGCCTGACCCCGTGCTGCCGATCGACGCGGCGGCGCACGGCAGCCGCTGGCGCCGCCGCCACCCCCTGGACAAGGCCGTGCTCGGGCTGGGCCTCACCGTGCTCGCGATCTCGCTGCCGCCCTGGCCGGGCGCGGCCCTGGTGCTGGCGGCGGCGCTGGCGCTGCTGCTGGGCCCGGCGGGCGTGCCCGGCCGCCGGCTGTGGCGCGCCTACCGGCTGCCGCTGGGTTTCTGCGTCACGGGCGCGCTCCCCCTGCTCGTCCGGGTCGGCGGGCCCGGCGGGTTCGTGACCCTGGCCGGGGACGGGCCGGTCCGCGCCGGGGAACTGCTGCTGCGCACCTCGGCCGCCTCCCTCGGCGTGCTCCTGTTCGCCTTCACCACCCCGATGTCCGACCTGCTGCCCCGCCTGGCCGGGGCCGGGGTGCCGGCACCGGTCGTGGACGTCGCGCTGGTGACGTACCGGATGAGCTTCCTGCTCCTGGACTCCGTGCGCCGCGTCCGGCAGGCGCAGGCCGCACGGCTCGGGCACACCACCCGGGCCGCCGCCTGGCGGTCCCTGGGCGGGCTCGGCGCCACCGCGTTCGTCCGGGCCTTCGACCGGGCGGCCCGCCTCCAGGACGGTCTGGCCGGACGCGGTTACGACGGCACCCTGCGCGTCCTGGTGCCCGAGGCCCGTGTCTCCGTCCGCTTCGTGGGCGCCGGCATCGCGCTGCTGGCGGCTCTGACCGCCCTCGGCCTCGTCCTGGAAAGGCCGCTGTCATGAGCGACTTCGACCGCGTGCTGGTCGCCCTGCGGGGCGCGTCCTTCGCGTACGAGGACGGCCCGGCCGTGCTCAGCGGCCTCGACTTCGAGATACGCGAAGGGCGCGCGCTCGCCCTGCTCGGCCGCAACGGCAGCGGCAAGACCACCCTGATGCGGCTGCTCAGCGGCGGACTGCGGCCGCACACCGGCGAACTGGTCGTCGAGGGGCGGCCGGTCGCCTACGACCGCAAGGGCCTGACGCGGCTGCGCACGACCGTCCAGCTGGTCGTCCAGGACCCGGACGACCAGCTGTTCGCCGCGTCCGTCGCCCAGGACGTGTCGTTCGGGCCGCTCAACCTCGGCCTGCCCGACGCCGAGGTGCGGGCCAGGGTCGACGAGGCGCTCACCGCCCTGGACATCGCCGCCCTGGCCGACCGTCCCACCCACCTGCTCTCCTACGGGCAGCGCAAGCGGGCCGCGATCGCGGGCGCCGTCGCGATGCGGCCCCGGGTCCTCGTCCTCGACGAGCCGACCGCGGGACTGGACCCCGACGGCCAGGAGCGGCTGCTCGCCACCCTGGGCGAACTGCGGGCGCGCGGCACGACCGTGGTGATGGCCACGCACGACGTCGACCTCGCCCTGCGCTGGGCCGACGACGCGGCCCTCCTCACCCCCGGCGGCGTGCGCACCGGCCCCGCCGCCACGACGCTCGCCCGCGCGGACCTGCTCCGGCAGGCGGGGCTGCGGCTCCCCTGGGGCGTCGCGGTCGCGCGGCTGCTGCGCGCGCACGGCCTGCCGGCCGGCGCGGCGCCGGGCCGGCGCACCCCGGAG
>NZ_BAAATK010000082.1:0-18311 GCF_039533365.1 Streptomyces glaucus | reverse complement strand
AGACCGGCGCCGTCCGCTCCCGCCGGTCACACCTTCCGGTACACGTACGCCTCCGCCGCCGCCTCCGCCACGGCCGCCAGGTCGGCGCCGGCGGCCGCCGTGACGACCGCGGCCACCGCCCCCTCGACGAACGGGGCGTCCACCAGACGCGTCCGGTCCGGCAGTTCGTCGCCCTCCGCGAGCAGCGCCTTGACGGTGAGCACCGCGCTGCCGAGGTCGGCGAGGACGGCGACCCCGGCACCCCGGTCCACGGAGGCCGCCGCGGCGGTGATCAGCTCGGCGCTGGTGCCGAGCCCGCCGTCGGCGGTGCCGCCCGCCGGCGCCACCGGCACCGCCGCGCCGCCGCCCGCCAGGGCCTTGGCCAGTTCCGCCACGGACGCGGCGACCTCCGCGCTGTGCGACACCAGCACGATCCCGACGAGCTCGCCGTCACTCACCGTGGGCCTCCGCGAGTGCGGCGACGAGCAGCGCCGCCGAGGTGGCCCCGGGGTCCTGGTGCCCGATGCTGCGCTCCCCGAGATAGCTCGCCCTGCCCTTGCGGGCCCGCATCGGCGTGGTCGCCTCGGCGCCCTGCTCGGCGGCGGCCCGGGCCGCGGCGAACGAGTCGCCGAGGGCGTCCACGGCCGGCACCAGCGCGTCGATCATGGTCTTGTCGCCCGGTACGGCACCGCCGAGCGTCATGACCGCCTCCACCCCGGTCCGCAACGCCTCGGCCAGTTGCCCCTCGCTGACCTCGGCGGCCTCCCCGAGCGCCTTGCCGGTACGCCTGAGCAGGGTCCCGTACAGCGGCCCGGACGCGCCGCCGACGGTCGAGACGAGCTGCCGGCCGGCCAGGACGAGGAGCGCGCCGGGCGTGCCCGGCGCCTCCTTCTCCAACGCGGCCGTCACGGCCCTGAACCCGCGCTGCAGGTTGCTGCCGTGGTCGGCGTCCCCGATGGGCGAGTCGAGGGCGGTGAGCCGCTCCGCGTCACGTTCGACGAGAGCGGCGGTCGCCGTGATCCAACGGCGGAAGAAGTCGGCGTCGAGCACTGGATCTCCTTGCGTGGTAGCCACGTCGGTTCTCTACCCCGCTCGCGTCACATGCCCCACCGCAGTCCCGGCGTCCTCACCGGCGCGTCCCACAGCCGCAGCAGTTCCTCGTCGATCTCGCACAGGGTGACCGAGGCGCCCGCCATGTCCAGGGAGGTGACGTAGTTGCCGACAAGTGTGCGGGCGACGGCGACGCCGCGCTCGGCGAGGACCCGCTGCACCTCGGCGTTGAAGCCGTACAGCTCCAGCAGCGGAGTCGCGCCCATGCCGTTGACCAGGAGCAGGACGGGATTGCGGGGGTCGAGGTCGGCCAGGACCGCGTCGACGGCGACGTCCGCGATCTCGCCCGAGGTCATCATGGGCCGCCGCTCCCGCCCGGGCTCGCCGTGGATGCCGATGCCCAGTTCCAGCTCACCGGCCGGCAGGTCGAAGGTGGGGCTGCCCTTGGCGGGAGTGGTGCAGGGGCCGAGCGCCACGCCGAAACTGCGGGACCTGTCGTTGACCCGCCGCCCGATCGCCTCCACCTGCTCCAGCGGCCGGCCCTCGTCCGCCGCCGCGCCCGCGATCTTCTCCACGAACAGCGTCGCGCCCGTGCCGCGCCGCCCGGCCGTGTAGAGGCTGTCCGTCACCGCGACATCGTCGTCGACCAGGACCTTGGCCACCTGGATGCCCTCGTCCTCGGCCAGCTCGACGGCCATGTCGAAGTTCAGCACGTCACCGGTGTAGTTCTTCACGACGAACAGCACCCCGGCCCCGCTGTCCACGGCCGCCGCCGCCCGCACCATCTGGTCGGGAACCGGCGACGTGAACACCTCGCCCGGGCAGGCCGCCGACAGCATCCCGGGACCGACGAACCCGCCGTGCAGCGGCTCGTGCCCGGAGCCGCCGCCCGACACCAGGGCCACCTTCCCGGCCACCGGTGCGTCCCGCCGTACGATCACCCGGTTCTCCACGTCCACGGTCAGCTCGGGATGGGCGGCCGCCAGCCCGCGCAGCGCGTCCGCGACCACGGTCTCCGGGACGTTGATGAGCATCCTCATGGGTATCTCCTGGTGAGGTTGGCAGGTATGGCTGCGACCTGCGTTTTGCCTGGTCGGATAAGGTAGTGCGAGTTGTCGGTCCTGGCGGGCCGGGGCGGTCGGAAGCGGGCTTCGGCGGTACTGACGCCGACTTGATGCCGGCTTTCGTGACGGGCCGTCAGATCTGCGGGCTGGTCGGACACGGGTCGGCGGGGCGCTTGCTACCGGCAGTATCGGCCTTGCGGCAGCGAAGGTCACGTGCGAAGGGTCGTGGGCGTGCTGGGGGCCGGGCTGCTCCGCCGGCCGCGCCGGGAGGCGGTACGCGACGAGGGGCGGTGCGTGCGCGGCCGACCCGGTGTTCGCCGGCACCCTCGACGACGCCTGCTGGTGCCTGGACGACCAGCCCGAACTGCCGCTCCTCGGCGTGCTCTTCGCGGAAGTAGGCGCGCCCGAGGCCGCGCTGCTCGACCAGACCGCCTACGCCCAGCCCGCGCTGTTCGCGGTCGAGGCGGCGCTGTACCGGCTGCTGGAGAGCTGGGGCGCGGAACCGGACTTCGTGACCGGGCACTCCCTCGGCGAGATCGCGGCCGCGCACGTGGCGGGTGTGGTCTCGCTGGAGGACGCGTGCGCGCTGGTGGCCGCGCGCGGCCGGCCGATGCGGGCGCTCCCGGCCGGCGGCGCGATGATCGCCGTCCAGGCGTCGGAGGACGAAGTCCTCCCGCTGCTGACCGACCGGGTGAGCAGCGCGGCGGTCAACGGCCCGCAGTCCGTGGTCGTCGCCGGTGACGAGGAGGCGGCGCAGGAGATCGCCGCCGCGTTCGCCGCGCAGGGACGCGAGACGAAGCAGCTCGTCGTCAGCCACGCCTTCCACTCGCCGCTCAGGGACCCGATGCCGGACGGGTTCCGGCACGTGGTGGAGGGCCTGACCTCAGGGCCGGTGTGTTCGTGGTGGGGCTTGTCGCGCCGCAGGCCGGCCCCGGTGGCGGGGGAGACGACGGCGAGCGCCCCCATGGGTCCCTCCTGATGCGACGGGGGGAAAGCGCCTCCGACCGGTGCCTTCGCCGACCGGAGCGGGGGACGGGGTGCCGGGCGGGCCGGGCGGCGATCGGTGGCGTCATGCGCGGACCTCCGCTCCCGGCGGTGTCGGTCCTGGGGCAGCGCAGGTCACCTGCCCGGCGCGGCCGGACGGCGGTCGCGGTGCGGCGGGGCCGAGAAGGCGGAACGCCCCGGTGACGGCCCGGCGGGCCCGTGGGGCGTCTTCGGTGAACGCGCACCACGGGATCGCGGGCTTCGCCGGCGCGCGGCGCGCTCGCCGGGCCGCGGACTCCCCGCCTCCGCGGGGACGTGCCCCGGTGCGCCTGCCCACCGGTCCGCCCGCTCCTGCGGTCGGACGGCCGGGACCGGACACGGCGGAGGGCCCGCGCACAGGCGCGGGCCCTGCATCCTCCGCACGGCGACCGTGACACGCGGGCCTCCCGGCTCGCCCCGGAACGGAGGTCCGGGGCGCCGTGCCCGTGGGTCAGCGGCCGCCGCCCGGTCCGCCGCTGCCGAACGAGCCGCTGCTGCCCCCGCTCCAGCGGGGCCGTTCCCCCTCGGGGGCGGGCCGGCTCGGCATGTTGCCGTGGGCGGGCATCTCGTGCGGCGTCAGCCGGGTATCGCTTCTGGGCATCTCGTCGGGGGCGCGGTTCTGGTGTTCCTCGCGGACCGGGCCGTCGTCGGGCAGTCGGGGCTGCTCCGCGGGGTCCGGCGGACCCGGGTTGCGGCGCATGTTCCGGATGCCCAGGGCGAAGGCGCCGATCAGCAGGGCCACGACCACCACACCCGCCACAGCCAGCCCGATGCCGAGGGCGCCCCGGCCCGCTGCCATTTCCATCCATGCGGTGTTCATGGCCCGCGGGTACCCCGGCTGCCCGCCGCCAACCTGTTCAGCCGGACCGGGCCGCGCGCGTCCGCGCACGGTTCGCCTTGCGGATCGCGTCGAGCAGGTCCGCCTTCGACATCCGCGACCGGCCCTCGATGCCGAGCCGCTTCGCCATGTCGTACAGATGTTCCTTCGAGGCGTGCTCGTCGACGCCCTCGCCGCTGCGGCCGCCCTGCTGCCGGGGCCGGGCCGACCGGGGATCCGAGGGGCCCCTGCGGCCGCCCTCCTTGCGTTCCCAGTGGTCGCCGACCTTCTCGTAGCCGTGCTTCAGCGCGCCGTACGCCACCCGGTGCGCCCGCTCGCCCTCGCCGTACTGCGCCACGGCCGAGTCGTGGGCCTCGATCCAGGTGCGTTGGGCGTCGCGGGAGGACCGCTCCAGGGTCGACGGCAGTTCCTGTCGTCCGGGCACGGTGGACACCTCCGTGCGTCGTCGTGGGGGCGCACGGGTGCCCGCGCCGGGTCCCGGAAAACCGGCCGGAACCCGGGAGCGCCGGGTTTGACGCCCGCGGCACGGGCTACTCGCGCGGTGTGACATCACCGACATCCCAACAGGAGCTGTTCCGGTTCCTGGAGGACCGTTTCGCCTGTGCACAGGCGTGCACCGAGTGCGCGCGGGCCTGCGCGCTGCGCGCGAGCCTCGTGGATCCGGACGGGACAGAGAACCAGGAACTCGTACGACGCAAGGGCATCATGTGCGCGGAGGTGTGCGACGCGACCTGCCGTGTGCTGTCCGAGCAGAGCCAGGTGGACGAGGCCGCCATGCGGGCCCAGCTGGAGTGGTGCCGGACGGTGTGCCTGGAGACCGCGCACGTCTTCGACATGCAGCCGGGAGCGGAGGAGAGCGCGAAGGCGTGCCGCGCCTGCGCCCGGGCCTGCACGGACTTCCTCGCCACGCTGAACTGACGCGGCGCTCCCGGGCCACCGGGGGCGACCGCCCCCGCTTCTTCGGCAGCTGCGCGAGCCGGCGGGAGGGGGCCCGGGCACGCTACGCGTACAGCGCCGGCCCGTCGGCAGGGCGCCCGCCCGGAGCGGCGGGACGGGCCGGCCGGGCCTTTCCGGCACCGCCCCCGCGAACCGGCCGGAGCCGGGCCGCCCGCTCCCGCGGCGCGCCCCGGGCCCGCCGCGGGAGCCGAGGCGCACGAGGCGGGCGGCTTCCCGCCGCGCCCGCCGGCGCACCCCCTGCTCCGCCCGGCGCGCGAGCTGCCGGGGCGGCATGTGGCACACCTGGCGTAGGTCTCCCTACCGTCCCGCGCGCAGGGGCCGTACGGCAGGCCGGCCCCCTCTCCCGCCGCCGGCATCCCGTGCCCGCCGGTCACGGGCCCGCTGCCGTGCGGCGTTCTCGCACGTCCGCGCCCGCCACCGGCCCCCGGGCACGTCCCCGCGCCATGGCCCGGCCCGGTCCGGACAGGCGCCCGGCACCGTACAAAACCGGGCGACAGCCCGCCATACTGGGCGGGCCGGGGGAGGGCGGACGCATCAGCGACGGGGGCGGGTGCAGAGATGGGGGACAGCAGGCTGATCCACGGCCGGTACCGGCTGCTCGACCTGATCGGGCGCGGCGGCATGGGAGAGGTGTGGCGGGCGCGGGACGAGTCGCTGGGGCGGTACGTCGCCGTCAAGTGCCTCAAGCCGCTCGGCGCGCCCCCCGACCGGTCCTCCGCCCGGTTGCTGCGGGAGCGGTTCCGGCGCGAGGCCCGCGTGGCCGCCGCGCTCCAGCACCGCGGCGTGACCGTGGTACACGACTTCGGCGAGTGCGACGGCGTCCTCTACCTGGTCATGGAGCTGCTGCAGGGCCGCGACCTCAGCCGGCTCCTGGAGGACGACGGGGGCCGTCCCCTGCCGGTCGCGGACGTCGTCGACATCGCCGAACAGGTCGCCGAGGCCCTCGCCTACACCCACGAGCAGGGCATCGTGCACCGGGACCTGAAACCCGCGAACATCGTCCGGCTCGCCGACGGCACGGTGAAGCTCTGCGACTTCGGGATCGCCCGCCTCGGCCACGACACCGGCCGCACCTCCCGCCTGACCGGCACCGGCATCGCCATGGGCACCCCGCACTACATGTCGCCGGAGCAGATCGGCGGGGACGAGGTCGACCGGCGCAGCGACCTGTACTCGCTGGGCTGCGTGCTGTACGAGCTCGCCACCGGCACACCGCCGTTCGACCTCGACGACGCCTGGGCCGTCCTCGTCGGCCACCGCGACACCCCGCCCGAGCCGCCGCGCAGCCACCGCGCCGAGCTGCCCGGCTACCTGGAGAGGATCATCCTGGACCTGCTGGCCAAACAGCCCGAGCAGCGTCCGCGCGACGCCCGCGAGGTGGCCCGCCGGATCACCGCGGGCCGCACCGCGCCGGCGTACGCGCCGGCCGCGGTGACCTCCCGGCCGGCGCCGCGCACCCGCGGTCCGGTGGCGGGCGGGACCCGGCTGCCGTCCTGGACCCGCGGCATGACCACCGGGCCCAAGGCCGTCGGCACCGGCCCGCACGGCACGCCGGCGGACCCGGGGACGGGCCTGTCCGGCGTCTGGACCCCGCGCCCCGGACCGGACCCGGCCGGGGACTCCCTGCCCGCGCCGGACCCGGCCGGGGAACCCGTGCCCGGGCAGCGGCCCGAACCGCCGCCGGAGGCCGTCGCCGCGCTGGTCGGGCGGCACCGGGCGGGCCTGAGCCTCGGGCGGCTCGGCCGCTGGACGGAGGCGGGCGAGGTGCACCGGGCGGTGGCCGCCGAGCGCGAGCACCTCCTCGGCCCGGACCACCCCGACACCCTCGCCAGCCGCTACGAGGCCGCCTTCGCCCTCAGCCGCACCGGCCGCGCCGCCGACGCGCTGCGCGCGTACAAGCAGGTCGCCGAGGCGAGGATCCGGGCGCTCGGCGCCGACCACCCCGACACCCTCGCCGCCCGCCAGGAGATGGCGTACGCCCTCGGCCGGCTCGGCCGCCACGTCGACGCCCACCGGGTGTACGCCTCGGTGCTCGCCGCCCGGGAACGCGTGATGGGCGCCGACCACCCCGACACCCTGCGCTGCCGGCACAACCTCGCCGTCAACCTCGGCCGGCTCGGCCGCCCGGAGGAGTCCTGGCGCACGGCCCGCGAGGTGGCCGCCGCCCGTGCCCGGGTGCTCGGGCCCCGGCACCCCGACACCCTGGTCACCCGCTACGAGGTCGCCCACGCGCTGGGCCGGCTGGGCCGCTGGGAGGAAGCCCTGCACGCCTACGAGGAGGTCGCCCGGGACCGCGCCCAGGCGCTCGGCCCCGACCATCCCGACACGCTCGCCGCCCGCTACGAGATCGGCATCAGCCTCGGCCGCCTCGGCCGCAGCGCCCGGGCGCTGACCGTGTACCGCGAGCTGATCGAGGACCGCGCCCGGGTCCAGGGCCCCGACCACCCGGAGACCCTGCGCGCCCGCCACGGCCTGGGCGTCGGCCTCGGCCGGCTCGGCCGCTGGGCGGAGGCCCTCGCCGAGGCCCGGCAGGTGTGCGCGATCCGCGAGCGCGTGCTCGGCCCCGACCACCCGGACACCCTGGTCAGCCGCCGCGAGATCGCCGTCGGTCTCGGCCGGCTCGGCCGCTGGGCGGAGGCGCTGACCGAGTACCGGCGGGTGGCCGCCGCCCGCGAACGCGTCCTGGGCGCGGACCACCCCGACACCCTCGCGAGCCGCGACGACGAGGCGCACTGCCTCGGCCGGCTCGGCCGCACCGCCGAGGCCGCCGAGCTGCACCGCGGGGCGGCGGCACCGCGGTCCCGGCCCGTCTGCTGACGGCGGCCCGCCGCCCCTGGCCGCCGCGGACCACCGCGTGCTACCAAGAACCATGACCGCACCCGAGGGACCGCGCGCCGGCCGGGCGTACGACGCCGTCGTCGTCGGCGGCGGCCACAACGGCCTGGTCGCCGCCGCCTACCTGGCCCGCGCCGGGCGTTCCGTGCTGGTGCTGGAGCGGCTGGACCACACCGGCGGCGCGGCCGTGTCGGCCCGCCCCTTCGCCGGACTCGACGCCCGGCTGTCCCGGTACGCGTACCTGGTCGGCCTGCTGCCCCGGAAGATCGTGCGGGACCTCGGCCTGGACGTCCGCCTGCGCACCCGCCCGGTCTCCTCGTACGCCCCCGCCGAGCGGGACGGCCGCCCCACCGGGCTCCTGATCGGCGGCGGGGAGCGGCGGACCCGGGAGGCGTTCGCCCGGCTCACCGGCTCCGACCGCGAGTACCGGGCGTGGCGGCGTTTCCACGCCATGACCGGCCGTGTCGCCCGGCGGGTCTTCCCGACCCTCACCGAGCCGCTGCCCACCCGCGAGGAGCTGCGCCGCCGCGTCGACGACGAGGCCGCCTGGCGGGCCCTGTTCGAGGAGCCGATCGGCGTCGCGATCGAGGAGCACCTCACCGACGACCTGGTCCGGGGCGTGGTCCTCACCGACGCCCTGATCGGCACCTTCGCCGACGCCCACGACCCCTCGCTCAAGCAGAACCGCTGCTTCCTGTACCACGTGATCGGCGGCGGCACCGGCGCCTGGGACGTGCCCGTCGGCGGCATGGGCGCCCTCACCGACGCGCTGGCCGCCGCGGCCCGCCGGGCGGGCGCCGTCCTCGCCACCGGGCACGAGGCGGTGCGCATCGCCACGGACGGCCGCACGGCCGAGGTCGCCTACCGCACGGCCACCGGGGAGGGCGTCGCCGCCGCCCGGCACGTCCTCGTCAACGCCTCCCCGCACGAGCTGGCGGCGCTGACCGGCGACCCGGCCCCGGCCCCGGCCGAGGGCGCCCAGCTGAAGGTGAACATGCTGCTGGAGCGGCTGCCCCGGCTGCGGGACAGCGCGACCGACCCCCGCGAGGCCTTCGCCGGCACCTTCCACGTCGCCGAGGGCTACCGGCAGCTGGCCGCCGCGTACGCCCGGGCCGCGGCCGGCGAGCCGCCCACCGCCCCGCCCTCGGAGATCTACTGCCACTCGCTCACCGACCCGAGCATCCTCGGCCCGGACCTCGCCGGGCGGGGGTACCACACGCTCACCCTGTTCGGCCTGCACACACCCGCCCGGCTGTTCGCGCGGGACGCCGGACAGGACGACGCCGTCCGCGAGGACCTGCTGACGGCGACGCTGGCCCAGCTCGACGCCCATCTGGCCGAGCCGCTCGCCGGCTGTCTGGCCACCGACGCGGACGGACGCCCGTGCATCGAGGCGAGGACCCCGCCGGACCTGGAGCGCGACCTGAGGCTGCCCGGCGGCCACATCTTCCACGGGGACCTCGCCTGGCCGTACGCCCAGGACGGCGCCGGCCGCTGGGGCGTGGCGACCCGGCACGCGAACGTGCTGCTGTGCGGGGCGGGCGCGGTGCGCGGGGGCGGTGTGAGCGGGGTGCCGGGACACAACGCGGCGATGGCGGTGCTGCGGGCGCGGGGCGGTTGAATGGCCGGCGCCGGGCGGGGCACTCCGACAGGTCGAAGGTATCCGCAGGATCCGGCCGCCCCGCGGGGACGGCCGGACCGTCCCACGGGAGGCTGCCATGGCCGACCTCAGCCCGATCGACCTGCAGAAGGCCCTCAGCGGCATGGACTACCCGACGGACAAGAAGCACCTGGTGGACCAGGCCCGCAGGAACAAGGCCGACGAGAAGGTCGTCAGCCGCCTGGACAGCCTGAAGCAGGACCACTTCGACGGACCGAACGAGGTGCAGAAGGCCGTTTTCAACCAGTGAGGTCCTCCCCGGCGGGCAGCGCGCCGGCGCCCGCGCGGAGCGGGCCCGGACGGCACGGCCGGGGCCTCGGCGAGCGGACGTCGCCGGCTGCGTTCCCGGCCTTCCGGGGCGGTACGCCTAGTCGGCCGACGGCGTCCATCCCGCCGCCCGGATCCGGGCCGCGTCCGCCGGCCGGGATTCGTCGAAGAGGACGCCGTCGGCCGCTTCGACGCGCAGCCCGTCGACGTACGCCCCGCGGCCCGCGTACAGCCGGTCGGTGGTGTACCGCCAGCGCAGCGCGAGCCCGCGGGCGGCCGGCAGGTCCGCGGCGAGCCGGTGCCAGACGCGGCCCGAGAACCCGGTGACCGCGCCGGCCGGACGGTGCTGCGGCTCCGCGCCCCGGCGCGCGGTCGTGAACGGGACGGGCCGCCAGGTCGCGCCGCCGTCGGCCGACGCCTCCAGGACGAGCGCGTCGGCCCGGGGCTCGGTGTCCCACCACAGGGCGCACCGCAGCCGCGCGCCGCCGCCGGAGGTGTCCAGCGCGGGCAGCGCGAGCGTGGCGGCCGTGGCGCTCGCCATTCCGGAGAACCAGGCGGTACGGCCGTGCGCCGGACGCACCGGCACGGCCCGCGCCAGGTGGTCGGCCGCGGCGACCCGCGGCGCGGAACCGGAGCGCCAGCTGCGCACCGGGTGCACGGAGTTGCCGAGGACCACCAGGAAGGAGTCGGTGGTCGGGTCGAGGACCAGCGAGGTGCCGGTGAAGCCGGTGTGCCCGGCGGTGCGCGGGGTGGCCATCGCGCCCATGTACCAGTGCTGGTACAGCTCGAAGCCGAGGCCGTGCTCGTCGCCGGGGAAGGCGGTGTTGAAGTCGGTGAACATCAGCTCCACGGACTCCGGCTCCAGGATGCGCGCCCGGCCGTGGGAGCCGCCGTCGAGGAGGGTCCGGGCGAGCACCGCGAGGTCCCACGCGCAGGAGAAGACGCCCGCGTGGCCCGCGACGCCGCCGAGGGCGAACGCGTTCTCGTCGTGCACCTCGCCCCACACCAGCCCGCGGTCCAGACCCGACCAGGGCCTGCGGGCGTCCTCGGTGGCCGCGATGTCCGGCCGCCAGGAGGCGGGCGGGTTGTAGCGGGTGCGGCGCATGCCCAGCGGACCGGTGATCTCCTCGTGGAGGAGGACGTCCAGGGAGCGGCCCGTGATCCGCTCCAGCACGAGCTGGAGGGAGATCAGGTTCAGGTCCGAGTAGAGGTAGGCGGTCCCCGGCGGGACGGCCGGCGCCTCGGCGAGGACGAGGCCGAGCTTCTCCTCGTACGTGGGCGCGTCGTACAGGGGGATCCAGGCGCGGAGACCCGAGGTGTGCGTCAGCAGCTGGCGGATCGTCACCTCCTGCTTGCCCGCGCGGCCGAACTCCGGCAGGTACGAGGCGACCGCCGCCTCCAGCCGCAGTGCGCCCCGCTCCAGCTGCTGCACGGCGAGGAGCGAGGTGAACAGCTTGGACACCGACGCCAGGTCGAACACGGTGTCCCGGGTCGTCGGGATCTGCTGCCCGGCCGGGAACTCGATCCCGGTGTCGGTCCTCTCGTCGTACGCCCGGTAGCGCACCGCCATGCCGATCGGCTCGTGCAGCGCCACGGTGCCGCCGCGCCCGGCGAGCAGCACGGCCCCCGCGTACCAGGGGTGCTCGGGGGAGGGGCCGAGGAACGCCTTCGCGTCGGCGACGAGCCGCCGCAGCGGGGCGCGCAGCAGACCGGCGCGTTCGGGGGAGCCGGGCCGCAGGGCGGAGCGTGGCGACGCGGCGCCGGCCGCGGCGGCCGGCAGCGGCGCCAGGGCCAGCGCGCCGCCCAGGGCGAGCGCGGCGGCGCCCAGCCGGCGGCGGGTGGGACCACGTCTGTCGTCGGCTGCCATGAGGATCCCCCGCATCCAGGCCGGACGGGTCGTTCCGGACTCGTCTTGCGCAGGGGAACTCTCGTGTCGGGCGCGCGGTCTGTCAACGGGGCGTGCACGGACCGGCGTCCGACGGGGCGCCGGGGGGATCCGCCGCCCCACCCGCGCGGACCGGGGCGAGCGCCCGGCGACACCGGTCCCGCCCGCCTGGTCGCCGCCCTCGCCGACGCGGTGACCGCCGTGCTGGGCGAGCACGTCCGCGAGCGGACCCTCGGCACGCTCGCCGGCGTCCCGGACGGACGCGGCGGAGCGGCCGGCGTGCCGGCCCGGCCCCGGTGCGCGATCCGGTGCCGGGCCGTGCCGGGCCGCGCGCGGCGTCTTGACCGCGGCCCCGGCCGAACCGAGGATCGTCTGCCATGACGCCCGGACACGGCAGCACGGTCGACGGGGTGCTGCGGCGCAGCGCCCGCCGCACCCCGGCGCGGGTCGCGCTGGAGTACGCCGACCGCTCCTGGACGTACGACGCACTCGACACCGCCGTCTCCCGCGCGGCGAGCGTCCTGCTGGCGCAGGGGCTCACGCCCGGCGACCGGGTCGCCGCCTACGGCCACAACTCCGACGCCTACCTGATCGCCTTCCTCGCCTGCGCCCGCGCGGGCCTGGTGCACGTGCCGGTCAACCAGAACCTGACCGGCGACGACCTCGCCTACCTCGTCCGCCAGTCCGGCAGCACGCTGGTCCTCACCGATCCCGGCCTCGCCGGCCGGCTGCCCGGCGGCGTACGGACGCTGCCGCTGCGCGACGCCGACGGCTCGCTGCTCGCCCGGCTGGCGGCCGCGCCGGCGTACGACGGTCCGGAGCCGCGCGGCGAGGACCTGGCGCAGCTGCTGTACACCTCGGGCACGACCGCCCTGCCCAAGGGCGCGATGATGACCCACCGGGCCCTCGTGCACGAGTACCTCAGCGCGATCACCGCCCTCGACCTCGGCGCGGGCGACCGGCCCGTGCACGCGCTGCCGCTGTACCACTCGGCGCAGATGCACGTGTTCCTGCTGCCGTACCTCGCGGTCGGCGCCACCAACATCGTCCTCGGCGCGCCCGACGGCGACCGGATCCTCGACCTGATCGAGGCGGGCCGCGTGGACAGCCTGTTCGCCCCGCCCACCGTGTGGATCGACCTGGTGAACCGCCCCGACTTCACACGGCGGGACCTCGGCGGACTGCGCAAGGCCTACTACGGTGCGTCGGTCATGCCGGTGCCCGTCCTGCAGCGGCTGCGGGAGCGGCTGCCGCAGCTGGCCTTCTACAACTGCTTCGGACAGAGCGAGATCGGTCCGCTGGCCACGGTCCTCGGCCCCGACGAGCACGAGGGACGCATGGACTCCTGCGGACGGCCGGTGCTGTTCGTGGAGGCACGGGTGGTCGACGAGGACGGCAAGGACGTGCCCGACGGCACGCCCGGCGAGATCGTCTACCGCTCCCCGCAGCTGTGCGAGGGCTACTGGGACAAGCCCGAGGAGACGGCCGAGGCGTTCCGCGACGGCTGGTTCCGCTCCGGTGACCTCGCGGTGCGGGACGCCGACGGCTACCTCACGATCGTCGACCGGGTGAAGGACGTCATCGACTCCGGGGGCGTCCTGGTCGCCTCCCGCCAGGTCGAGGACGCGCTGTACACGCACGAGGCCGTCGCCGAGGCCGCGGTGATCGGCCTGCCCGACGCGCGGTGGATCGAGGCCGTCACGGCGGTCGTCGTCCCGCGCGGCGAGGTCACCGAGGCCGAACTGATCGCCCACGCCCGCGCGCGCCTCCCCTCCTTCAAGGCGCCGAAGCGGGTGCTGTTCGTGGACGAGCTGCCGCGCAACGCCAGCGGGAAGATCCTCAAACGACGGCTGCGGGACCGCTTCGCCGACACCTGAGCACCGCCACCGGGCGCCACGCCCGCGTCAGCGGGGACGCGAGGACGACGGCCGTCCGGCGGCACCCGGCGGCCCCGTCGTGCCGTGCGTCCCGGCGGCGTGGCACCGGCCGCCGCCCGCCGGCCGGGATCACCTCGGCGGCCGGATCCGGCCCGCGTCCGCGAGACGGCGCCAGAACCACCGGGTGAGGCCGGCGTCCACCGCACGGGCCAAGGGCAGCTGCGGCGCGGGCTCGATGCCGGGCTCCTCGGCGAGCGGATGCGCCAGCCCGGGGACCGACAGCAGCTCGGCCCGTTCCCCCAGCGCGTCGACGAGGTCCAGGGCGTCGGCACGCAGCCCCGGATGATCCAGTTCGCCGCTGACCACCAGCAGCGGCGCGCGATCGGCGATGAGGCCCGCCCGGGCGACGAAGTCCAGGCTGTCGGCGGCCTGCCCGGACTCCTCGTCGTAGGGGTAGTCGCCCGGGAACAGGGCGACCACGGACCGCATCCGCACGGCGGCGTTCACCACGGCGCCGGCGAAGACCGGAATCCCGGTACCGGCGAGGATCCGCAGCGCGACGGCCCCGCCCAGCGAGGCGCCGAGCACGCCGATCGGTCCGTCATCGACCGGCAGCTGCGCACGGATCGAGGCCAGCGCGGCCGGAAACTCCTCGGACGCCTGCCGGACGAACGGGTACAGGTAGGACATCAGGACGTCCTGGCGGGCCAGCTCCACGATGGCGGCCGTGCCGCCGTCGACCATGCGGGCCCCGCACATCGGCATGCCGAGGTGCACCCGCCAGGCGGGCAGGCCGTGCATCGGCAGCGCGGCGGCGAACGCGGCGTCCGACCTCGGCGCGTCCAGCATGTGCCAGGTGACGATCAGCGGCGCGGTGCCGGCGCCGTCCGGCGGCAGCGCGGTGAACGGCACGCCGGCCGCCGTGCCCGTGATCGGTGGGTGCATACGGCGACGGTAGGTCCGCGGCCGCGCACCGGGGACGGATATCGCCACCGGCGAAACCGGCCCGGCCGGCCGCCGGGCCCGCCCCGCGCCCTCCGTCAGCGCGGCCGCAGATCCACGACCCGCCGGATCTTGCCCACCGACCGCTCCAGCGACTCCGGGTCGACGATCTCCACGCCGACCGACACCCCGATGCCGTCCTTCACGGCCGCCGCGATGGCCCGCGCCGCCGCCCGGCGGACCTCCGGACCGGCGCCGGGGCGGGCCTCGGCCCGCACGGTGAGGGCGTCCAGGCGGCCCTCGCGGGTGAGCCGCAGCTGGAAGTGGGGCGCGACGCCCGGCGTGCGCAGCACGATCTCCTCGATCTGGGTCGGGAAGAGGTTGACCCCGCGCAGGATCACCATGTCGTCGCTGCGGCCGGTCACCTTCTCCATGCGGCGGAACACCCGTGCCGTGCCCGGCAGCAGCCGGGTCAGGTCCCGCGTCCGGTACCGGACGACGGGCATCGCCTCCTTCGTCAGCGAGGTGAGGACCAGTTCCCCCTCCTCGCCCTCCGGCAGCACCGCACCGGTGACCGGGTCGACGACCTCCGGGAAGAAGTGGTCCTCCCAGATGTGCAGACCGTCCTTGGTCTCCACGCACTCCTGCGCGACACCCGGGCCGATCACCTCCGACAGCCCGTATATGTCGACCGCGTCGATCGCGAACCGCTCCTCGATCTCCCGCCGCATCCGCTCGGTCCAGGGCTCGGCGCCGAAGACGCCCACGCGCAGGGAGGTGCCGCGCGGATCGACGCCCTGCCGCTCGAACTCGTCCAGGAGCGTGAGCATGTAGGACGGGGTGACCATGATGACCGTGGGCTCCAGGTCCCGGATCAGCTGCACCTGGCGGGCCGTCATGCCGCCGGACGCGGGGATGACGGTGCAGCCCAGCCGCTCCGCGCCGTAGTGCGCGCCGAGCCCGCCGGTGAACAGCCCGTAGCCGTACGCCACGTGCACCCGGTCCCCGGGCCGCCCGCCCGCCGCCCGGATCGAGCGGGCCACCAGGTCCGCCCACCGGGACAGGTCGCCGTCGGTGTAGCCGACGACCGTGGGACGGCCGGTGGTGCCGCTGGAGGCGTGGATGCGGCGGACGCGGTCGTGCGGGACGGCGAACATGCCGTACGGGTAGTTCTCGCGCAGGTCGGCCTTGGTGGTGAAGGGGAACCGGGCCAGGTCGGCGAGTGTGCGGCAGTCCTCCGGACGCACGCCCGCCCGGTCGAAGGACTCCCGGTAGAAGGGCACGTGCGCGTACGCGTGCCGCAGCGACGCCCGCAGCCGCTCCAGTTGCAGCGCCCGCAGGCCTTCCGCGTCGAGCCGCTCTCCCGCGTCCAGCAGGTCCGCCGTGTCCGACATGAGGCTCCCCTCCGCCAACCGCTCGATCCGGGCGACCGATCATTCGGTCGAGTACCGGGGATCAGTAACCCAGGCCGCATCGCCCGAAGCAAGCGTCGGGTCCGGGTTTTCCGGATGCGGGCGGCCGCGGCGCGGGAGATCCCGGCGGGACCGGCTCGGCCGACGGGCGCGCCGGCCAGGGGTGTCGCCGGGTTCGCGGAAAGCTGTCCGTCGGCGTCAGGGCCGCCCCCGGCGCCGTCGGGAGCGGCGAGGACGAGGACCGGCGAGCGGCGCGCCTGCCCCGCCGGGCCGCTCGCCGCATCCCGGGCGGGCCGGACTCCGCGGCCCCGGGGGCGGCGGGGGAAGGGCGCGACCACGGACACGACCGCTCCGCGGGCCGGATCCGACCGCGGCCTGCCGGGGCCGGGCGGAGCGCCGCTGGAGCCGGTCCGGTCCGCGTCGGGCGTGCCGGACACCGTGCCGGGGAACGTGCCGGGGAGGTCGGCACCGCCCGGCGGGCACGCCGAAGCCCTCGTCCCCGGCCGGCCCCCGCCCCGGCTGGAGGAGCGGTTCCTCACCCGCGCCGGGGGAGGCAGGCGGCCTCCCAGGCCGCCTCGATCATCCGGAAGATCTCGTCCACCGCGGCCTCCGGATCGGCCGCCTCGCGGGCCAGCGAGTAGGCGTCGGCCACGAACCTCGCGATCGTCCGGCAGGCCGTGGTGGTCTGCGGCAGGTCGAGAGCGCCGGCGATGGCCGTCGCCAGCGACTCCGCATGGCGCAGCCGCATCGACTCCTCGTACTGCCGCAGGGCGGGTGAGGCGTCGACCATGCGCCAGATCGGGGCGGTGCTGTCCGCCGCGCAGTGCCGTACCAGGGCCTGGATCTCGCGGCGCAGCGCGGGGATGAGCGGCTCGTGCGGCGCCCGGCCGGTGACCGCCTGCGTGAGGCGGTGCTCGAAGTCCTCGTCCTGCTCGAACACCAGGGCCTCTTTCGAGGCGAAGTGGGAGAAGACCGTGGTGACGGCCACGTCGGCCTCGGCGGCCACGTCGCGGATGCCCACCGCGTCGTACCCGCGTTCCAGGAAGAGGCGCAGGGCGGTGTCGGCGATCCTCCGGCGGGTCTCGGCCTTCTTGCGTTCACGGCGTCCAGGAGGGGCGGTCATACCCTGACGCTACCAGATGCAAAGTCGAAACGGTTTTTAAAAGCTAACGGTTAGTGTTACGGTCGGCGGCATGAAGAAAGTGACCTTCGCCGAGTTCGGCGGTCCGGATGTTCTGCGCCTCATGGACGCCGAGGAACCCCACGCGGGCCCCGGCCAGGTACGTATCGCCGTGCGGGCGGCGGGGGTGAACCCCGTCGACTGGAGGATCCGCGAGGGCCAGTTCCGGGAGATCCTTCCGGTCGAGCTGCCCGCCGGCGTCGGACAGGACGCCTCCGGGGTGGTGGACGAGGTCGGCGAGGGCGTCGAAGGGGTCGAGGTCGGCGACCGCGTGTTCGGCGAAGGGACGAGCACCTATGCCGAGTTCGCCGTGCTGTCGGCCTGGATCCGTATGCCCGAGGGCCTGACGTTCGAGGAGGCGGCCGGATACCCCTCCGTGATGGAGACCGCGCTGCGCATCATCGGCCAGGTCGATGTGCAGCCCGGACAGACACTGCTGGTCAGCGGTGCGTCCGGGGGAGTCGGATCGGCGGTGCTGCAGATCGCCCGCGACCGCGGCATCACGGTGATCGGCACGGCCGGGGCCGCGAACCAGGACTACCTGCGCAGCCTGGGCGCCCGCGCCACGACGTACGGCGAGGGCTGGGTCGAGCGGGTGCGGCGGCTCGGCCGTGTCGACGCGGCGCTCGATCTGGCCGGCTCGGGCGTGATCCGCGAGCTCGTCGAGCTGACCGGGGACCCGCAGAAGGTGATCTCCATCGCCGATCCCGGCGCGCCGGAGCTCGGCGTCCGGTGGTCCGGCGTGGCCGGGAGCATGCCGGAAGCGCTCGCCGAGACGGTCGGCCTCATCGCACGGGGAAAGCTCCACATCCCGATCGAGAAGTCGTACCCGCTCGCCGAGGCCGCGGCGGCGCACATCGACAGCCAGGCCGGTCACACGCGCGGACGCCGGGTCATCGTCGTCTGAGCCTCGCCCCGCGCGGTCGTACGGCCCGGCGGACCCGGTGAGCGTGCCTCCCGTCACCGGGTCCGCCGGGCGGAGAGACCGCGGTGCCCGGGACGGAGCCCGCGGCGCGCGGTTCGCGCGGCGACCGACGGGCGGGGGCGCCCGACCGGTCAAGGATCTCGCCGGTGGCTGGGCGGCCACCGCCGGCCTCGTCCCCCGGGACCGGCCCGGTCCGGGTGCTGAACGGGATCGCCGGAACCAGGGATCCCGCCCCGTCGCGGGGCCCGCCCGGTGCCGTCGCTTCGCGGCCGTCGGCCCGGCGGAGCGCGTCCTGGGCGGTCGCGGCGTCCGGCGCGCCCGTGGCGCCGACCGTCCTGATCGCCGTCCCCCGGACCCGGGAGCCCCGGGCGCCGCCCGCCCGCGGTGCGCGGGCGGCCGAGCACGCCCGCGGCGGCG
>NZ_BAAATK010000081.1:0-18549 GCF_039533365.1 Streptomyces glaucus | reverse complement strand
CCCGGGCCGGTCGCGGTCCGGCCGGGGGACGGCCGACGGCGCCCGGAAAGGAGGCGCCCCGCCCGGCCGGGGGCGCCGCCTCTCGCCGCCGGCGTCCGCGCGGAGTTCCGGCACGGGGCGGGGCGCGCGACGCCGAGGCCGCCCCCGAGAAGCTCGGGCACGGCCGCCCGGTGTCCGGCCGACGCCGGGCGCCACCCGGGCGCCGGGACGCTCGCGACCGGGGGGCGGGCCGGGAGACGCCCCTCTCCCGCGCGGCGCGCGCAGGACCGGAAGCCGCCGATCACGGGGGTGCCGTACGTCCGCATGCGCGTCAGTCCCTTCGAGCGTCGCGGCCAGGCGAAACTTTCGGATGATCTGGCGAACGTTACGAGGCTGCACTGTAGGTGCACCGGGGAACGGGGGGCAAGACGCCGGGAGGAGCGGAATCCGCCCCTCCCGGCGGCGGGGGACGCCGTACTCGAAGGCGGAAGCCGCGCCGGCCGCGCTCGGGCCGTCCGGCGCGGAGCGACCGGGCACCACCCCGCCCGGCCGCGGTTCCGCGGGCACCGTACGGCCGTTCCCGCCGGGCCCGCGGAGCCGGACACGGCGACGCCCGCCGATGACCGCGGGTGCCCGCGGAACCGCGGCCGGCCACGCGGGCGGGCGGCCCCGCGTCCGCGGTTCCCGCCCCGGCCCCTATCGTGACCGGCATGCAGTCCTACACGATCGGCCAGGCGGCACGGCTGCTCGGCGTCAGTCCGGACACCGCCCGCCGCTGGGCGGACGCGGGCCGGATCACCACCCACCGCGACGAGAGCGGGCGGCGGCTCGTCGACGGACGGGACCTGGCCGCGTTCTCCGTCGAGCTCGCCGGGTCCGGCGGCGGCGAGGAGGACACCCCGTACACCTCGGTCCGCAACGCCTTCCCCGGGATCGTCACCGCGATCAAGCTCGGCGACGTCGCGGCCCAGGTCGAGATCCAGGCCGGCCCGCACCGCCTCGTCTCCCTGCTGACCCGGGAGGCCGTCGAGGAACTGGGGCTGGAGGTCGGCATGGAGGCCACCGCCCGCGTGAAGTCGACGAACGTGCACATCGACCGGGTCTGAGCCGGCAGCGCCCACCCCGCACCAGCACCTCATGCGGACGCACATGCCAGCTCTCCTGCGCTTTCCAGCCAGCTCGTGCCAGGCGAAAGGCGGTAGAGGCCTCGCATCTGCGGAAGTATGATCGGCGCACCCGAAGAGCCCGAGGGCTCTTCCCGAGGACAGAGGGAGCGGCCCGTGATGCCCCGTCCGATGCGCCGGCCCCGCCGGCCCCTGCGGATGGCCGGTGCGGGAGCGGCCCTGCTGCTGGCCCTGACCGCCTGCTCCCCGTCCGGCTCCGGCCGGGAGGGCTCGACGGCGGACCCCTCCGGCACGGTCACCGTCTTCGCCGCCGCATCGCTGAAGGAGAGCTTCACGACGCTCGGCGAGGAGTTCGAGAAGACGCACCCGGGCACCCGGGTCACCTTCAGCTTCGGCGGCAGCGACACCCTCGCCGCCGGCATCGCCAACGGCGCCCCGGCCGACGTGTTCGCCGCCGCCAGCGCCGAGACGATGAAGACCGTCACGGACGCCGACGACGCCGCGGGCGCCCCCGCCACCTTCGTCCGCAACCGGCTGCAGATCGCCACGCTCCCGGGCAACCCCGACAGGATCTCCTCCCTCGGGGACCTCGCCCGGCCGGGCCTGAAGGTCGTCCTGTGCGACAGGACGGTGCCCTGCGGCGCGGCCGCGCGGACCGCGCTGGAGGCCGGCGGGGTCGAACTCACACCGGTGTCGTACGAGCAGGACGTCAAGAGCGCCCTGACGAAGGTCGAACTGAAGGAGGCCGACGCGGCCGTCGTCTACCGGACCGACGTCCGGGCCGCGGGTGGCAAGGTGGAGGGCGTGGACTTCCCCGAGTCGGCCGAGGCCGTCAACGACTACCCGATCGCCCTGCTCGAGGACGCGCCCAATCCGGGCGCGGCCCGGGCCTTCATCGACCTGGTGAAGTCGGCCGAAGGCCGGAAGGTGCTGACCGGGGCCGGGTTCCTCGCGCCGTGACCGGGCCCGCCGCGTCCGGTGCCCGCGCCCCGGGGAGCGGGCCGCGCCGCCCGCGCGGGGCCACCCGCGCGGCGCCGGCGCCCCTGCTGGTGCCCGCGCTCGCCGGCCTGGCGTTCCTGCTCCTCCCGCTCGTCGCCCTGGTCGTCCGCGCTCCCTGGCGCAGCCTGCCGGAGCAGTTGACGAGCCCCGAGGTGTGGCAGGCGCTGCGCCTCTCCCTCGTGTGCGCCACGTCGGCGACCGCGCTCAGCCTGGTCGTCGGCGTCCCGCTCGCCTGGCTGCTGGCCCGTACCGACTTCCCGGGCCGTGGCCTGGTCCGGGCCCTGGTGACCCTGCCCCTCGTGCTGCCCCCGGTGGTCGGCGGCGTGGCCCTGCTGCTCGCGTTCGGGCGCAACGGCGTCATCGGGCGGTGGCTGGACGCGTGGTTCGGCGTCACCCTGCCGTTCACCACCGCGGGCGTCGTCCTCGCGGAGACGTTCGTGGCGCTGCCGTTCCTGGTCGTCAGCGTGGAGGGCACCCTGCGGGCCGCCGACCCCCGGTACGAGGAGGCGGCCACGACGCTGGGCGCCTCCCGTTTCACCGCGTTCCGCCGGGTCACCCTGCCGCTGATCGCACCGGGTGTCGCCGCGGGCTCCGTCCTGGCCTGGGCGCGGGCGCTGGGCGAGTTCGGGGCGACGATCACCTTCGCGGGCAACTTCCCCGGCCGTACGCAGACGATGCCGCTCGCGGTCTACCTGGCCCTGCAGAACGACCCGGCGGCCGCGATCGCCCTCAGCCTCGTCCTGCTGGCCGTCTCCGTCGCCGTGCTGGCCGGGCTGCGGGACCGCTGGATGACGACGTCCTGAGGAGAGGACACGGTGGCAGCCGCTTCCGCACACCGGCCCGCGAGCGCCGGGCCCCGCACCGCCTCCCCGGCCCCCGACCCGATGGTGGACGCCCCCTCATGACCGACCACGACGCCCCCGGCTCCGCCGGCCGCGGCACCTGCGCCGAAGGCCTCGACGCGCGGCTCGTCGTCGACCGCGGCACCTTCCGCCTCGACGTGACGCTGACCGCCGCCCCCGGCGACGTCGTCGCCCTGCTCGGCCCCAACGGCGCCGGCAAGACGACGGCCCTGCGCGCCCTCGCCGGCCTCGTGCCGCTCACGGACGGCCATCTGCGCCTCGACGGCGCCGCCCTGGAGCGTACGCCGCCCGAGTCCCGCCCCGTCGGCATGGTCTTCCAGGACTACCTGCTCTTCCCCCACCTGACGGCCCTCGACAACGTGGCCTTCGGCCCGCGCTGCCGGGGCGCGACCAAGGCGGAGGCCCGCGCCCGGGCCGCCGCGTGGCTGGACCGCATGGGCCTGGCCGAGCACGCCGGCGTCAAGCCCCGCCGGCTCTCCGGCGGCCAGGCCCAGCGCGTCGCCCTCGCCCGCGCCCTGGCCACCCGTCCCCGGCTGCTGCTCCTCGACGAACCGCTCGCGGCGCTGGACGCCCGTACCCGTCTGGAGGTGCGCGCCCAGCTCCGCCGTCACCTGGCCGGCTTCGAGGCGGTGGCCGTCCTGGTCACCCACGACCCGCTGGACGCCATGGTGCTCGCGGACCGGCTGGTGGTCGTCGAACACGGCCGGGTCGTGCAGGAGGGCACCCCCTCCGGCGTCGCCCGCCGCCCCCGCACGGACTACATCGCGCGGCTGGTCGGCCTGAACCTCTACCGGGGCCGGGCCGACGGCCACACCGTCCGGCTCGACGCCGGTCCCGCCGTCACCACCACCGAGGACCTGTCCGGCCCGGTCTTCGTGGCCTTCCCGCCGGGCGCCGTGACCCTGTACCGGGACCGGCCCACCGGCTCCAGCGCCCGCAACCTGTGGCGCTGCGAGGTCGCCGGCCTGGAGACCCACGGCGACCGGATCCGCGTGGACCTGACGGGCGGACTCCCCCTGGCCGCCGACCTCACCACGGTCGCCGCGGCCGAACTCGGCCTGCACCCGGGCGCCCGGGTCTGGGCGGCGGTCAAGGCGACGCAGACCCACGCGTACCCGGCGTGAGCCCCGGCGCGGCGACGCCCGGAACCCAAAGGGGCCCCGCCCCCGGCCGAGTGCGGCCGGGGGCGGGGCCCCTTTTGCGCGGGACGCGTGCTCAGTCCTCGTACGCGTCCAGCGGCGGGCAGGAGCACACCAGGTTGCGGTCGCCGAAGGCCTGGTCGATGCGGCGCACCGGCGGCCAGTACTTGTCCGCGGCCGTCACCCCGCCCGGGAAGACCGCCTCCGCGCGGCTGTACGGGTGCGTCCACTCCCCGCCCAGCGCGGCCGCGGTGTGCGGGGCGCCCCGCAGCGGGTTGTCGTCCGCGGGCCACTCGCCGGAGCCGACCTTCTCGATCTCCGCGCGGATCTCGATCATCGCGTCGCAGAACCGGTCGAGTTCGGCCAGGTCCTCGGACTCGGTCGGCTCGATCATCAGCGTCCCGGCCACCGGGAACGACATCGTCGGCGCGTGGAAGCCGTAGTCGATCAGCCGCTTGGCGACGTCGTCCACGGTCACTCCGGTCGCCTTGGTCAGCGGCCGCAGGTCGATGATGCACTCGTGCGCGACCAGCCCGCCGGGACCGGTGTAGAGGACCGGGTAGTGCGGCTCCAGCCGCTTGGCGATGTAGTTGGCCGACAGCACCGCCACCTGCGTGGCGCGCTTGAGCCCCTCGCCGCCCATGAGCCGGACGTACGCCCACGAGATCGGCAGGATGCCCGCCGAGCCCCAGGGGGCCGCCGAGACCGGGCCCACGCCCGTCTCCGGCCCCGCGGCGGGCTGCAGCGGGTGGTTGGGCAGGTACGGCGCCAGGTGCGACCGTACGGCCACCGGGCCGACGCCCGGGCCGCCGCCGCCGTGCGGGATGCAGAACGTCTTGTGCAGGTTCAGGTGCGAGACGTCGCCGCCGAAGTGCCCCGGCCGGGCCAGGCCCACCAGCGCGTTGAGGTTGGCCCCGTCGACGTACACCTGGCCGCCCGCCTCGTGCACCTGCGCGCAGATGTCGGAGACGTGCTCCTCGAACACGCCGTGCGTCGAGGGGTACGTGATCATCAGTACCGCCAGCTCGTCGCGGTACCGCTCGATCTTCGCCCGCAGGTCCTCGACGTCGATCTCGCCGTTGTCGGCGGTCTTCACCACGACGACCTTCATGCCGGCCATGACGGCGCTCGCGGCGTTCGTGCCGTGCGCGGAGGACGGGATCAGGCAGACGGTCCGCCGGTCGTCGCCGTTGGCCCGGTGGTACCCGCGTACGGCGAGCAGGCCGGCCAGCTCACCCTGCGATCCGGCGTTCGGCTGCAGCGACACCTTGTCGTACCCGGTGACCTCGGCGAGGCGGTCCTCCAGCTCGCGGATGAGCGTGAGGTAGCCCGCCGCCTGCTCGGCCGGCGCGAAGGGGTGCAGCTGCCCGAACTCGGGCCAGGTGACCGGCTCCATCTCCGTGGTCGCGTTGAGCTTCATGGTGCAGGAGCCCAGCGGGATCATGCCGCGGTCGAGCGCGTAGTCGCGGTCGGCGAGCCTGCGCAGGTAGCGCAGCATCGCGGTCTCGGAGCGGTGCTGGTGGAAGACGGGGTGCGTCAGGTACTCGTCGGTGCGCAGCAGGCCGTCCGGCAGGGCGTCCTGCGTGGCCGCGTCCAGCGCCTCGACGTCGCCCCGGACACCGAACGCGTTCCACACGGCGTCCAGCCGGGCCCGCGTGGTGGTCTCGTCGCAGGCGATCGACACGTGGTCGGCGTCGACGAGCCGCAGGTTGACGCCGTTCTCGCGCGCGGCGGCGACGACCTCGGCGGCCCGGCCCACGGCGCGCACGGTCAGAGTGTCGAAGAAGGCGCCGTGCACCACCTCGGCGCCACCGGCCCGGAGCCCCTCGGCGAGGATCGCGGCGTACCGGTGGGTGCGCCGCGCGATGCCCCGCAGCCCGTCGGGCCCGTGGTAGACGGCGTACATCCCGGCCATCACGGCGAGCAGCACCTGCGCGGTGCAGATGTTGCTGGTGGCCTTCTCCCGCCGGATGTGCTGCTCACGCGTCTGCAGGGCGAGCCGGTAGGCCCGGTGCCCGTCGGCGTCCACGGAGACGCCCACCAGCCGCCCGGGCAGGCTGCGCGCGAAGCTCTCGCGCACCGCCATGTAGCCGGCGTGCGGCCCGCCGAAGCCCATCGGCACGCCGAAGCGCTGCGTGGTGCCGACCGCGATGTCCGCCCCCAGCTCGCCCGGCGACTTCAGCAGGGTCAGCGCGAGCAGGTCGGCCGCCACGGTGACCAGCGCCCCGAGCTCGTGCGCCCGGTCGACGACCGGCCTGATGTCCCGTACGGCCCCGGAGGCGCCCGGGTACTGGATCAGCACGCCGTTGATCTCCCGCGCGGCGACCTCGGCCGGGATGCCCTCGCTCAGGTCGGCGACGACGACCTCGACGCCGGTCGGCTCGGCGCGGGTCCGGAGCACGGCGATGGTCTGCGGCAGCGCGTCCGCGTCGACCAGGAGCAGGCCCTTCTTGTTCTTGCCCATGCGCCGCATCAGCGCCATGGCCTCGGCCGCGGCGGTGCCCTCGTCCAGCAGCGAGGCCCCGGAGGTCGGCAGCCCGGTGAGGTCGGCGACCATGGTCTGGAAGTTCAGCAGCGCTTCGAGCCGGCCCTGCGATATCTCCGGCTGGTACGGCGTGTACGCGGTGTACCAGGCCGGGTTCTCCATGACGTTGCGCAGGATCACCGGCGGGGTGAACGTCCCATAGTAGCCGAGCCCGATCATCGAGTCCAGGACCTGGTTGCGGTCGGCCAGCGACCGCAGCTCGGCCAGCACCTCGGCCTCGCTGCGCGCGCCCGGCAGGTCGAGCGCGCCGACGTTCTTGATCACATCCGGCACCGCGGCGGCGGTCAGTTCGTCGAGCGAGCCGTAGCCGACCTGCGCGAGCATCTTGGCCCGGGCCTCGTGGTCGGGGCCGATGTGGCGCTGCTCGAAGGGGATTCCCCGTTCGAGCTCGGAGAGCGGAATGCGCTGGGCGGTCATTGCGGAGGCCTCCTGGTCTGACGCGACCTTCGAGGGCACCACGGCGCGGGTGCCCGGACGGCCTCCCCCTCTGTCATCTCGACCTGAGAGCTTCACCGGGCCGCCCGTGGGCCCCGGTTTTCACCGTCGGTGAGAGCGGAAGCCGTCGACACCCGCTCTGCTTTCCAGAGTGGCCTCGTCCGTGCGGTACGTGGGCCTGAGAGATTCCGGGGAGGATTTGCTCCTTCGGCGCCTCCGGTGACGCTTGGAGGACTCTCCCGCACGGGGTCAGCAGCCGCTGTCAGCGTACCAGCGAGGTCAACGCCCCGACCCTCGAGTGGCCGCCACCCGGAAAGTGCTCTTTCGTAGTGCTTACGAATGATTGCGACCACCTGGAGGGCCCGTGCAGACCGACATCGATCCGCGCAACCTGATCGGCCGCAAGGCGTTCGACCGCAACGGCGACAAAATCGGCACCATCGACGAGATCTACCTCGACGACGCCACCGGCGTGCCCGAATGGGCGGCCATACGCACCGGCCTGTTCAGCCGGGACGCCTTCGTCCCCCTGGAGCCCAGCGAGCTGATCGACGGCGCCCTGCACGTGCCCTTCGACCGGGCCCTGATCAAGGACGCCCCCGACTTCGGCGTCGGCCGCCACCTGTCACCGGAGCAGGAACTCCAGCTCTACCACCACTACGGTCTCGACGTGGCCCCTCCCCCCTCGCTCCCCGACCGCGCCCTCGGCGGACTGGCGGGCACGGAGGAGAGCTGAGAAGGCCCCCGCCGCGCGCAGGACCCGCCCGGCGAGCGGCCGGGCCGGGCGCGGCCGGGCGCGGGCCCCGCGTCCGCGCCGCGGCCGGCCGCCGGAGCCCCCTGGGCCCCTTGTGCCGGTCGAGCGTCCACCGGCGGGCCCTCATCCCCTCCCCGACCAGGCCCGCCGGCCCGGCGCCGCGCGCGTCGCTTCCGCCGTCCCGGCGTCCGGGCCCGAGGGACCGGCGTCCCCGGGCCCGCGCGGCACCAACGGCAGCGGTTCCGCCGGTTCCAGATCCGGGTCGTCGACCCGGAACGTCCGCACCCGCCCGGGCTCCGAGCAGGGGGTCTCGAACCGCACGGTGACCCGCCCCAGGCCGCTGCCCTGCACCCATCCGTGCCCGTACGCGGCGTGCCGCACGTCGTGCCCCGCCGGCCACCGCCGCTCGGCGGGTGCCGGTGCCTCCCCGGCCGGCGAGCCCGCGCGCGGCGCGTCCCGCGGCTCCTCGGCCGGACCGTCCGCCCGCTCACCCGCCGCCTGCGCGAACAGGTCCTCCTGCGTGTAGTCGGCGAGTCCGCTGACGCCGACCCCGAGCAGCCGTACGCCGCCCGTCGTGTCCACCGAGTCCAGCAGCCGCGCCGCCGCCTCCCGCACCACCGCCGGGTCGTCCGTGGGCCCGCGCAGGGTCTCCGACCGGGTCAGCGTGGAGAAGTCGTACCGCCGCACCTTCAGCACGATGGTCCGTCCGGACAGCCCCGCCTCGCGCAGCCGCCGCACACACCGGTCGGCCAGCCGCCGCACCTCCAGCCCGATCCGTGTCCGGTCGTGGATGTCCACGTCGTAGGTGTCCTCGACCGACACCGACTTGGCCTCCCGCTCGGCCACCACGGGCCGCTCGTCCCGGGCCAGCGCCATCGCGTACAGCGCGTGGCCGTGGGCCTTCCCCAGCAGCCGTACGAGTTCGTCCTCGCCCGCCTCGGCGAGCTCCCCGACCGTGTGGATCCCGGCCCGCCGCAGATGGTCACCGGTCGCCGGCCCCACGCCGGGCAGCGTCCGCACCGGCATCGGACCGAGCAGGGCCTGCTCGGTCCCCGGCTCGATCAGCACCAGCCCGTCCGGCTTGGCCTGTTCCGAGGCGATCTTGGCGAGCATCTTGGAGGCGGCCAGACCCACCGACCCCGTGAGTCCCGTGACGGCCCGGATGTCCGCGCGCAGCCTCGCCCCGGCCAGCCGCGCCGACTCCGCGTCCCAGGCCGCGCCACCGGCCTCCAGGTCCACGAACGCCTCGTCCAGGCTGAGCGGTTCCACCAGGGGCGACAACGCCCGCAGCAGCCTCATCACCTGCTCGCTGATCGACCGGTAGAACCCGAAGCGGGGCACGAGATACGCGGCGTTCGGCGCGCGGCGCCGGGCCAGCGCCATGGGCATCGCCGAGTGCACCCCGAAGACCCGCGCCTCGTACGAGGCCGTGGCCACCACCCCGCGCGGCCCGAGCCCGCCCACGACGACGGCCCTTCCCCGCAGGCTCGGCTTGGACGCCTGCTCCACCGAGGCGAAGAAGGCGTCCATGTCGAGATGCAGGATCGTGGGAGCGCTTCTCACGTCTACGATGCTGCCCTACACCGCTGACAACGCCTCACCCGGCCACCCCGGCCCCCTCGGGCGCACCCGGACACGGCCTCCACGACCGCTCGGGCAGCCGCCGCCACGCCCCTCGCCGGGACGCCCCGGTGACACGGTCCGGGCGCCGTCCCCGGACTTCCCGTTCCCTCCCGCCGGGAACTCCTCGATGAAACCGCTTGCAGCACCCGGCGGCCGCCGCGCGGTCCACCCGGCCGCATGCTCCCCCGCTCCGGGCGCTCAGACAGCCCGGTTCCGCCGCCGCGCCAGCTCGTCCGCCGGGTTGTGCCCGACCAGCGTCTCCCCCGTGTCGATCCGCTCCCCGTGCAGCTGCGACAGGGCGCTCTCGACGTCCCGCCACACCACTCCGACGGCGATCCCGAAGATCCCCTGACCGCCCTGGAGCAGAGCGTGGACCTCGTCCGGCGAGGTGCATTCGTACACTGTCGCCCCGTCGCTCATCAGCGTCATCCGCTCCAGATCGCGGAAACCGCGTTCCCTGAGATGCTGTACGGCGGTGCGGATGTTCTGCAACGACACCCCGGTGTCGAGGAACCGCTTGACGATCTTCAGGACGACGACGTCCCGGAAGCTGTACAGACGCTGCGTGCCGGACCCGTGAGCGGGCCGCACACTCGGCTCGACGAGCCCGGTACGGGCCCAGTAGTCGAGCTGCCGGTAGGTGATACCGGCGGCCGCGCAGGCCGTCGGACCGCGATAACCGATCTGCTCGGACGCCATGGACGTCGTCCCTCCGCTGCTCGGCACGGCCGTCGGTCGCTGCGGGACGTGATCGGCGGCGCTGTCGTGCGGGGGGTACCCCCTGCTCGAGCGGAGCCGAGAGCTCGGGGGAGGGTACGGACCGCTCGCCTCGAGACTGCGGGAGGCGCCCCCAGCCGTACCGTCGCCGCTGCTTCTCACGCCGACCTCCGTCCTTGACCTGCCTTCTCGACGGTAGGCAGCCACCAGGGGTGCGTCAACGACCGCCACACTCGGCACGCCGAGTGATAATCACCCTAAGAGTGGTTTCCCGTGCCCGACCGCGGGGAAAGGCTAGCCGAATGCCTCGGCGGGGACGCAGAACGCTCCCGGCCGCCTCCGGCACACGCCGACGCCTCGGCCGTCACCGGCCGACGGGCGCGCGTCCCCCGGCGGCCCGTCGGCCCCGACCGTCCGCCGAGGCCGCCCACGCGCCTCACTGGCTGCTGGTGCCGAAGTCCTCCGGCGAGATCTGGTCGAGGAACTCGCGGAACTTCTCCACCTCGTCCTCCTGCTCGTCCGGGATCGCGATGCCGGCGTCGTCGAGCACCGTGTCGCTGCCGTAGATCGGCGTCCCGGTACGCAGGGCCAGCGCTATGGCATCGGACGGCCGGGCGCTCACCTCGACCCCACTGGCGAAGACCAGCTCCGCGTAGAAGACCCCCTCACGCAGGTCGGTGATGCGTACTTCGGTGAGCTCCTGACCGACGGCTTCCAGCACGTCCTTGAACAGGTCGTGGGTCAGCGGCCGAGCGGGAGCCATGCCCTGCTGGGCGAAGGCGATCGCGGTCGCCTCCCCCGGCCCGATCCAGATGGGGAGATAGCGGTCGCCCCCCACTTCACGCAGCAGCACGATCGGTTGGTTGGAGGGCATTTCGACCCGGACACCTACGACATCGAGCTCGTTCACACAGCAACCCTAGGCCGTGCCCGGGACCTTTGGGTAGTCGGGCCGGGAACAGGTGGCCGATCCGGGCCCGCGGGACCATCCGTTTCAGGGCAGCCGGACCCCGAGCGCGGTCTGCACCAGAGCCGCGTGCAGCTTCACCGTGAGCCCCGCCAGCTCCTTGGTACGGGCCTCGGCATGCGCCCTGGTCTGCGGATTCCGGTGCCGCTTCAGCGGGGCCACCACCTGCTCCACCAGCCCGGCCTCACGGTCGGCGGCGGCCTTCATCACCCGCAGGTGCCGCGGCTCGATCCCGAACCGCCCCAGTTCCACGATGAGCGACGCGACGGTGACCGCCTCCGCGTCGTACACCCCGTCCTCCAGCGGAGCGAGCAGCCCGTACGACTCCCACTCCCGGAGGGCCTCCTCCTCGATCCCGGCGGCCGCGAGCAGCTCGGCCCGCCCGATCCGGGCCGCCGTGGGCCCGTCGGCGGGCTCCGGCCCGGTCTCCCCGTCGCGCTGCCGGCCCAGCGCCGGCAGCGGGACGGCCTCGCCGCGCTCCATCGCGTCCAGGTGCTCGCGGATCACCTTGAGCGGCAGGTAGTGGTCCCGCTGCATCCTCAGGACGTGGCCGAGGCGCTCGACGTCCGCCGCGCTGAACTTGCGGTACCCCGAGGGGGTCCGCCGCGGCTCGATGAGCCCCTCCGACTCCAGGAAACGGATCTTGGAGATCGTCACTTCGGGGAACTCGTCGCGCAGCACGTTCAGCACGGTGCCGATGCTCATCAGCCCGCTGTCCGCGGCGGCGGTGCCGTCCCCGGCACCGCCGCTCGGTGTTCGCCGCATGGATCTTCCCTGGGGGGTGCCCCGGACGGGGTCCGGGAGGGTCAGTAGCCCTGCTGGCTCGCGTAGAAGACCAGCCGGTACTTGCCGATCTGCACCTCGTCCCCGTTGGACAGGGCGACCTGGTCGATCCGCTCCCGGTTGACGTACGTGCCGTTCAGGCTGCCCACGTCGGCCACCGTGAAGCTGCCGTCCGGGCTGCGGCGGAACTCCACGTGCCGACGGGAGACCGTCACGTCGTCCAGGAAGATGTCGCTCTGCGGATGGCGCCCGGCCGTGGTCAGGTCGCTGTCCAGCAGGAAGCGGCTGCCCGAGTTCGGGCCGCGGCGCACGACCAGGAGCGCGGAGCCCTGGGGCAGCGCGTCGACGGCCGCCTGAGCCTCGGGCGAGAGCATCGGCATCTGCGTCTGGCCGGTGGCTTCGGCGTCGTAGGCCTCGAGACCGGAGATGGAGATCGTCGAGGTCGTCTCGGAGGAACGCTCCGGCACGGCCCCGGGCCGCAGCGGCGCGCCGCAGTTGGAGCAGAAGCGGCTGTTCTCCGCGTTGCGGTTACCGCACCTCGTACACACCAGGGCCGACATCGGATCCTCCTGCCGCGGCTGCCCCGCCGGGACGTCGGACGGATACGGGCCGGAAGACCCTTGACCCGCACCTGAGGCTGACGGTTGCCCGAAACCTATGCCGCCGGACTGCGCAGGGTCAACCGACGACGCGCCCTGACCTCCGGAAATGCCACCGCCCGGACCAGTCACCTGGTCACGGAACAACGGACGCTGGCCCTCCGCGCCGGGCTGTGCGCGATGACGGGCGGTGGCGTTGTCGCTGCCCTCTCGCGCGCTCTTGCCGAACAACTTCGCAAACAACTTCACGGGCGATTCCCCTTGACCGAAACAGACCCGCCCGTGGGGCAGGACGAACCCTGACTGAACGTACTGGCCGACCCGGACATCCTCACAACGTCCGCCTCCACCAGACAGTTTCCACCACGCACCGCCCATTCGGTGCGCCGACCCCCCACAACCTCATGCTCCTGTCCGACAGCCCCCATGCACCCCCGGTTCACTGGGAGGACGACCGAGCGTAGTCAGGCCGCTCCACCGCTCGCAAGGCGTCCACGACGATCTTGCTCGACCGCTCAACGGTAACGGTGGCCTGTTCCTTCTCCAGAGTCTGCACCACGCCTCCTGGGATGTTGAGCGCCGGTTCGAGGTCCTGCGGCTTGCCGATGACCTTGAAACGATAGGGCGCGTTGATCTTGTTCCCGTCGACGCTCACACTCTTGCCGGAATCTGTCAGATACGTGTCGGCTACGACCCGTACGCCGTTCACCTGGAGCGCCTCCGCGCCGGCCGCGCGCAGCTCCTGGATCGCGTCGAGCAGCATGTCCGCCTCGACCGTCCCCTTCGTGTCCTCGATGGTCATCGTGATACCGGGCCCCTGAGCGGCCACCGTGCCCGCCAGCACGCCGAGTTGCCGTTCCTTCTCGACCGTCTGCCGACGGGCCTCCTCGGCCTGGTCGGAGCTGTTCTTCAGCTCGTCCCGCTGCTTCTCGAGCCCCTGCTTCTCGTCCTCAAGACGCTGTGTGCGGTCGTCCAGTTCGTCGAGGATGCGCACGAGATCCTCCTGGCGCGCGCCGCGCAGGGCACTGTCGTTGTCGCTGTTGGAAGCCACCTGGACGGCCAGCCCGAATCCCAGTCCGAACAGCAGCAGGGCGAAGATGAGTTGGGCCCGGGTGACACGCGGCGGCCACAGCCCTTTCACCAGCCGCTGCCGGCCGGTCAGCTCGGGCTGCGGCTCCGCAGGGGTCCTCTCGGGCGGAGGGGCCGTCGCCGCGGGCACTTCCCGGGGCAGTTCCTTCCGCAGCCGGTTCCCGGTCTTGCCGTCGTGCTCGCTCATCGGCCTCACGCCCGGAACACGTGCCGGCGGATCGCCGCGGCGTTGGAGAAGATGCGGATGCCGAGGACGACCACGACGCCGGTGGACAGCTGGGCCCCCACGCCCAGCTTGTCGCCCAGGAACACGATCAGGGCGGCCACGACCACGTTCGACAGGAACGACACCACGAAGACCTTGTCGTCGAAGATGCCGTCGAGCATGGCCCGCAGACCGCCGAAGACGGCGTCGAGCGCGGCCACGACAGCGATCGGCAGATAAGGCTCGACGGCCGCGGGAACCTCGGGCCGGACCAACAGGCCGGCCACGACGCCCACGACGAGGCCCAGTACGGCGATCACGATGTGCCCTTCCCGGTGTTCTCGGTGTTCTCGGTGTTCTGGGTGTGCGGCTGTGCCGTGCGTACGGTGACACTCGGTGCGGCAGGCAGCCGGAGGCCGTCCTCCACGGAGATACCGGTCCGGATGCCGAAGTTCTCCTGCAGGGCATGCAGGTACAGCCCGTCGGGGCTGTTCTGGAACCTGGTGCTGAGCCGCTCGCCGTCCCCGACCGCGAGCACCGTGTACGGCGGCACCAGCGGCCTGTTGTCGACCAGTATGGCGTCCCCCGCGGCTCTGATCGCGGACAGCGCCGTCAGCCGCTGCCCGTTGATGGCCACGGCCTCGGCGCCCGACGCCCACAGCCCGTTGACCACGCGCTGCATGTCCCGGTCGCGCACCCGGCCGGTGTCGGAGAACCCGGACGTCCCGCGTGGCTCCCCGTCGCCTCCCGCCACGGTGTCCTTGGCGTCGTTCACCACGAGCCGTACCCCGGGGCCGTGCACCGCGGTCGCGCCCGACAGGATGCTCACCAGCTCCAGCCGGTCGCTGCCGCCGCTGTTCCTCAGCGCCTCCCGCTGCCGCGCGCTCACGTCCGCGCGCAGTTCGTCGACGCTCTCCTCCAGTTCGTCCGCCGCCGCGGTCTCCCGGTCGATGCGGTCGACGAGTTCCTCCCGCTCCTTGGCGACGGTCGGGGCCGCGACCCGTGCCTGCGCCGCGCCCACGGTCACGACGAAGGCCGCGAGCACCAGGCCCGCGGCCAGGCCGAGCTTGGCCCTGAGGGTCTTTGGCAGGCGGCCGTCGCCCGCGGCCCGCTTCCGCGCGGCGGCCTCGGCGTATCCGTCGTCGAGGCTGTGGTCCATGACGTTGGTCAGCAGCGACATGGACGCGTCGGGGCGCGGGGGCCGCGCAGGGGTGCTCCGAATGGGGGGTTGCTGCGGCATGCCGCACATCGTCGCACGTCGCGGCCCCTACCTCCGAACGGCCCCACCGGCGTGCCGGACAGGCCCCGTTGGGGACACTTGTCCGGCACGCACGCGTGCAGGGCTTTTCAGCGGCCGGCGCTGTCCACGACGGCCGCCCACTCGTCGAGCAGCGCCTGCGCGGAGGCGTCGTCGGGCCCCTCGGCCCACAGGTGGGTGACCGCCTCGGCGGGGTCGGGCAGCACCATCACCCAGCGACCGTCGCTCTCCACCACCCGCACGCCGTCGGTGGTGTCCACGAAGCGGTCCCCGGCCGCCTCGACCACCCGCCGCATGACCAGGCCCTTGACCGCCCACGGGGTCGCCAGATCCCGCTTGAGGACGTGCGCGCGGGGGATGCGCGCGTCGATCTGGCTGAGCGTGAGCTGCGTACGGGCCACCAGTCCGATCAGCCGTACGAAGGCCGCCGTGCCGTCGTAGACGCCGCTGAACTCGGGGATGATGAACCCGCCCTTGCCGTCGCCGCCGAAGATCGTCCCTTCTCCGCGGCCGACGCGCGTCAGGTCGTCCGGTGACGTGGTCGTCCACTCGACCTGGGTGCCGTGATAGGCCGCCACCTGTTCGGCGATCCTCGTGGTGGTCACGGGCAGCGCCACCCGGCCGCTGCGGCGTTCCGCGGCGACGAGGTCCAGCATCACCAGCAGCGCCCGGTCGTCCTCGATGATGTGCCCCTTCTCGTCGACGAGCGAGATCCGCTCGCCGACGGGGTCGAAGCGCACACCGAACGCGGCACGCGAGGACGCGACGATCTCACCGAGGCGCATCAGCCCCGACCGCCGCATGTCGGCCGTCTCGGTCGGCCGGGACTCGTCGAGACCGGGGTTGATGGTCAGCGAGTCGACGCCCAGCTTGCCGAGCAGGCTGGGCAGGACGAGCCCCGCACTGCCGTTCGAAGCATCCACGACGACCTTGAGCCCGGACTCCGCGATGCCGGTCGTGTCGACGTTCCGCAGCAGCGAGCCGGTGTACGAGTCGAAGACACTCGCCGGGAAGTGCAGGTCACCGATCTCACCGGGGAACGCCCGCCGGTACTCCTGCCGCGCGAACACCCGGTCCAGCTTCCGCTGGCTGGCCTGCGACAGGTCGGCGCCCTGCCCGTCGAAGAACATGATGTCCACGGAGTCCGGCACCCCGGGGGTGGTCCGGATCATGATGCCGCCGGCGCTCCCCCGCGCGGTCTGCTGCCGCGCCACGGGCAGCGGTACGTTCTCCAGGTCCCGTACGTCGATGGCACTGGCCTGCAGCGCGGAGATGACCGCCCGCTTGAGCGCTCGGGCGCCGCGGGAGTGGTCGCGGGCCGTGGTGACGGTGGCCCCCTTCTTCAGCGTCGTCGCGTAGGCGCCGGCGAGACGTACGGCGAGTTCCGGGGTGATCTCCACGTTCAGGATTCCGGAGACCCCGCGGGCACCGAAGAGGTGCGCCTGTCCTCTGGACTCCCAGATGACCGAGGTGTTGACGAAGGCGCCGGCCTCGATGGTCTTGAACGGGTAGACCCGCACATTGCCCTGCACGATCGATTCTTCACCGATCAGGCACTCGTCACCGATGACCGCGCCGTCCTCGATCCGGGCCGCGCGCATGATGTCGGTGTTCTTTCCGACGACGCATCCCCGCAGATTGCTGTGCGGTCCGACGTACACGTTGTCGTGCACGACGGCCTTGTGCAAAAAGGCCCCGCTCTTGACGACGACGTTCGATCCGACGACGGTGTGCTCGCGGATTTCCGCGCCGGCCTCGACCTTGGCGTAGTCACCGATGTACAGGGGTCCTCGGAGGACGGCGTCGGGATGCACCTCGGCGCCCTCCGCCACCCATACGCCCGGGGAGAGCTCGAAGCCGTCGATGTCGACGTCGACCTTGCCCTCCAGGACGTCGGCCTGGGCCTTCACGTAGCTCTCGTGCGTGCCGACGTCCTCCCAGTAGCCCTCGGCCACGTAGCCGTAGATCGGCTTGCCTTCCTTCATCAGCTGCGGGAAGACATCGCCGGACCAGTCGACGGGCACGTCGGGCTCGACGTAGTCGAAGACCTCGGGCTCCATGACGTAGATACCGGTGTTCACGGTGTCCGAGAAGACCTGGCCCCAGGTCGGCTTCTCGAGGAAGCGCTCGACTCGTCCTTCCTCGTCGACAATGGTGATACCGAATTCCAGGGGATTGGGCACGCGCGTCAGGCAGACGGTGACCAGCGCGCCCTTTTCCTTGTGGAAGTTGATCAGCTCGGTGAGGTCGAAGTCGGTCAGGGCATCGCCGGAGATGACAAGGAAAGCATCGTCCTTCAACGCCTCTTCGGCGTTCTTGACGCTTCCGGCGGTACCGAGTGGCTTCTCCTCATTGGCATAGGTGAGCTCCATTCCGAGCTCTTCCCCGTCCCCGAAGTAGTTCTTGACCAGAGAGGCCAGGAACTGGACGGTCACGACGGTCTCATTGAGCCCATGCTTTTTCAGCAGCCTCAGAACATGCTCCATGATCGGCCGGTTGGCCACTGGCAGGAGCGGCTTGGGCATGCTTGAGGTCATGGGACGAAGGCGGGTGCCTTCGCCTCCGGCCATCACGACGGCCTTCATGTCGGAAGCGTCCTCCTCTAAGAGACGACGGTCTGACCGACTTCACCCCCAGATTGTCCCGCACTTTTCGGTCGCGGGCCATCGGGCCGCTAAGGGCCACAGCAATCAGCGAGTTCAATCGGCCATGGCGTCCGCTCGGACCAGGCGGCGGACTTGTACCACGTAGAGGACTCCTGCCCACCAATACAGGGTTGTACCCCACCCGGCGAACGCCCATCCGAAAATAGCAGCGAGTGACGAGATCCATCCACTTCCGTCACTGAGCAAGAGCAGTGGGAAGGCGTACATCAAGTTGAACGTCGCGGCCTTCCCCAGGAAGTTCACCTGCGGCGGAGGGTAGCCATGGCGCCGGAGGACGCCCACCATCACCAGCAGGACGAGCTCTCGGGCCAGGAGCACGGCGGTCAGCCAGAGAGGCAGAATCTCGCGCCAGGTGAGACCGACCAGGGTCGAGAGGATGTAGAGCCGGTCGGCCGCCGGATCAAGCAGCCGGCCGAGGCTGCTGATCTGGTTCCACCGACGCGCGAGCTTGCCGTCCAGATAGTCACTGATTCCGCTCAGAGCCAGAACCAGCAAGGCCCAGCCGTCGCTCTTGGGGCCGCCGAACTCGGGCCTGAGAATCAGCCACAGGAACAGTGGCACGCCGACGAGCCGTGCCATGCTGAGAATGTTCGGGATGGTGAGGACCCGGTCAGTCTGGACGCGGGTCTCCTGGACCTCCACCCGGGGGCCTCCTGGGGAAACGAACCGACGATGCTCCCCGACCCTACCTCAACGCAAAAAAGCTCTGGCTCCTGGGCATGCACCCAAGAGCCAGAGCTTCAAAAGGAGTTCGGCGGCGTCCTACTCTCCCACAGGGTCCCCCCTGCAGTACCATCGGCGCTG
>NZ_BAAATK010000080.1:0-18899 GCF_039533365.1 Streptomyces glaucus | reverse complement strand
CGCGCCGGAAGCACGGCCGCGGCAGGCGGCGGACGAGCGCCCGGCCCCGGCCCCGGCGGCGGCGAGCGCCGGCGGATCGCCCGGCACGGGACGCCGCGGTCCGAGAGGTGCGCCGGGGGGCGGACGGCCGGCGGGGTCCGGGGCCGGACCGGGGAGCGCGGGGCGGCCCGGGCGGGGAGCGCACGCGTGACCTGCGACCGGTGTCCCTACGACTTCAGGTATCTCAGGACCGCCAGGATCCGCCGGCTGTAACCGGTGGTGCGGGACAGCTCCAGCTTGTCGAAGATCGCGTTGAGGTTCTTCTCCACCGAGCTCAACGAGATGTGCAGCTTCTGCGCGATCGCCGTGTTGGTGTGCCCCTGGGCCAGGGTCTCCAGAACGCTGCGCTCGCGGGGCGTGAGACGGGTCAGCGGATCCGCGTGCGTCGTGCGGACGACCAGCTGCCGCACCACCTCGGGGTCGATGGCGGCGCCCCCTGCCCGGACGCGTTCCAACGCGTCCAGGAACTCCTCCACCTGGGCGACACGGTCCTTGAGGAGGTATCCCACCCGTTCCGCGCGGGAGGCCAGCAGCTGCAGCGCGTAGGCGCGCTCGATGTGCTGGGACAGCACCAGCACGCCGACCTCCGGCCACCGCTCGCGGATCTCCAGCGCCGCGCGCAGCCCCTCGTCGGTGTGCGTCGGAGGCATCCGGATGTCGAGGACGACGACATCGGGCCGCCGCGAGGCGATCTCCTCCAGCAGGGGTTCGGCGGCGCCGAACGCGCCCAGGACCTCGTGTCCCTCCTCGGCCAGGAGCCGCACCAGTCCCTCGCGCAGCAGGGTCGAGTCCTCGGCGATCATCAGGCGCACGGCAGCTCCGCGGTGATGGTGGTGGGTCCCCCTTCGGGGCTGTCGACGCGCAGGACGCCGTCGAGCGCGGCCGTCCTGCCGCGCAGTCCGCTCAGCCCGCTGCCCGCGGGGTTCGCGCCGCCTCTGCCGTTGTCCCGGACCTGCACGGTGAGCACTCCGCCGCGGAGCGCCACCCGCACGGAGACGGCCGTGGCGCGGGAGTGCTTGGCCGCGTTGGTCACGGATTCCGACACCACGAAGTACGCCGCGGTCTGCACCGGCCGCGGCAGTGGCCCGCCGACGTCGAACTCCGTGCGGACCGGGATGCCGCACCGCTCGGACACTCCGGCCAGCGCTTCCTCGAGCCCCAGGCTGTCCAGCGCCGAGGGGTAGACCCGCCAGGTCACTTCACGCAGTTCCGCGAGGAGGTCCCGGGACTCCTCGTGCGCCTGGCGCAGCAGGGCGTCCGCCTGCTCGGGGCTGCGTCCCCTGCGTGCCCGGCCGAGCAGCATGCCCAGTGCCACCAGCCGCTGCTGGATCCCGTCGTGGAGGTCCCGCTCGATGCGCCGGCGTTCGGCGTCCACGGCCCGTACGACCGCCGCCCGGCTGGCGGCCAGTTCACGGATGCGCCGTTGCAGCAGTTCCCGTTCGGAGGGGCCGAAGCACTCGCGGGCGATGCGCGCGTCGAGGGCGGCGAGCGAGTGGAGGCCCTGGAGGTCGAGGAAGAGCAGCACACCGCCGAGGAGTACCTGCGTCAGCAACTCGTCCCAGCGGAGGCTCGCCTGGACCGTTCCCCGCACGAGCAGCCCCGCCAGGACGATCCCGACGCCCAGCAGTCCGATCACGACGCCGCACAGCAGCCCCGTGCAGCTGCGGACCGCCAGATAGTGAAGGATCTTCCGGTCGGACGCCTTGTAGTGCTCGGGGAAGCGGTCGCCGAAGAAGACGGCCCGGCGCGCCCGTTCCAGGGCCGTCAGCCGACGGGCTCCGGTCAGAACGATGTGGAGGGCGCTGGTCCGGGTGTGCGGCCACAGCAGGAAGGGGCCGAGGGCGGTGCCGGTCACGAGGAAGTGGAGGAAGCCGAGCAGGGCCGTGCCGCAGCCGAGGAGCGTACCGGCGCTCCGACGCGGCCAGGAGGCCGGCGGGATCGCCGCAGCATCGTCCCCGCCGGAGTCGTCGTGGCCGGATGGGCCCGGCAGGTGATGGGCGGTGCTGCCCGCGGAGTCCCCCTGCACGAGGGCCGAGCCTAGTGGGGCCGCATGGCCGGAGCAAGATCGATCGGGCTGTGAGCGGGACCGGGCCGCGGTGCGCGTGTGCCCGCCGTGCGTCATGAAGTGCGGCGGTGCCGGGCCCGGTTGCGGCTCCGCAGCCGTACGGCCACGCAGGCCGCGGCGGCGACGGCCGCCAGGACCAGCACCGCCTTGGAGAGAATCCCGACGTAGGTCTCCACGGCCTCCCACTGGTCGCCCAGCCAGTAACCGGCCAGCACCAGGACCGAGTTCCAGATCAGGCTGCCGAGCGTGGTCAGCATGACGAACACCGGCAGGGGCATGCGCTCCACTCCGGCGGGGACGGAGACGAGGCTGCGGAAGACCGGCACCATGCGGCCGAGGAAGACCGCCTTGGTGCCGTGTCTCGCGAACCACTGTTCCGTGCGCTCCAGGTCGGAGGCCTTCACCAGCGGAAGCCTCGCCCAGACCGCGTGCACGCGGTCACGGCCGAAGAGCATGCCGATCCAGTAGAGGACCACGGCTCCCGCGACCGAGCCGAGCGTGGTCCAGAACAGCGCCGAGGTCAGGGTGAGGACCCCCTGTCCGGCGGCGAACCCGGTCAGCGGCAGGATCACCTCGCTCGGCAGCGGCGGGAAGAGGTTCTCCAGCGCGATGGCCAGGCCGGCTCCGGGACCACCCATGGTGTCGACGAGATCCGCGGCCCAGCCCGCGATGCCGTCGGCGGGTTCGTGCGGCAGGGCCAAGGGCGTGAGGTGCATCCGAGTCTCCAAGCCTGCGGGGCGGCCGGGGCAGGCGCCCCGGCCGCCCTCCACGCTAGGAATCGCAGCTCAAAGGCGGTATGCGGATTGCCGTCCGGTCCGGTGCGGTTTCCCGCACCGCTCACCCTGCGGGAAACCGCACCCGTACGGACCGGGCACCGCGCCGGGGGGTCAGGGTCCGCCCCGGCGCCTGCCCGGGGCGGCGGCCGCGGCAAGATATTTCGAACCTAAGTAGTGGAATGTTTTACGAGATGCGGTGGTTGGGGAGCGTCGAAGGAGGTCACGAGTGGACACGACGTACTACGACCACGGAACGCCGGCGGAGCGCTGGGAGCGGGCGCTGATGTTCTTCGACGCCAAGGACTACGCCGCCGCCGCGCGCGTGCTGGCCGGGCTGGTCGAGGAGGTGCCGGAGCAGACCGGACCGCGGCTGCTGCTGGCGCGCGCCTACTACCACTCGGCCCAGCTGCGGCGCGCGGAGGCCGAGTTGCGCGTCATCGTCGAGCGCGACCCGGTGGAGCACTACGCCCGGCTGATGCTGGGCCGCACGCTCCAGCGGCAGGGGCGGCACGAGGAGGCCGAGTCGCATCTGCGCATCGCCTCGGCCCTGGCGGGCGACTTCGAACGGGTCTGAACCCCTCGCCCCGGTGCCCGGCTCCGTCCAGGAGCCGGGCACCGGCGCGTCCGGGCCCCGCGGCCGGCTCCGTCACCGCGCCGCCGCCCCGCCCCCGTACGTCCGCCGCCCCCGCCGGTGGGCGATCTCGCCGAGGACGACGTCCACCGCCAGGAACGCCGCCAGCGGAATGCCCAGCAGCGGCACGAAGTAGCCGGTCACCGCGACCGCCGCCAGCAGCGGGACGAGGATCTGCGGGGGCACCCGCTGCCAGGCCCCGCGGGGGACCGGCCGGCCGAAGGAGGAGCCCCGGCCGCGCTGCCACCACATGCGGTAGCCCCACCCGACGAGCGCGATCAGGGCGAGCGCGAGCAGCATCAGGGCGATCTGGTTGGCCAGGCCGAACAGGACGCCGGTGTGCAGGTCGATGCCCCAGCGGGTGAGTTTGGCGAGCAGCGGGTAGTCCGCGAACCGCAGGACGTCGGTGACCTCGCCGGTGGCCGGGTCGACGGCGACCGCGTCCTGCTTCTCGGGCCAGCTGCGCTGCACCTGCTGCACGGCGTACGCGGACTCCGCGTCGGCGGGCGGGACGATCTCGACGGGGTCGGTGAGTCCTTCGGCGCGGGCGGCGGCCAGGACCCGGTCCAGGCCGACGTCCCGGCCGGCGCCGGGCGCGGCGCCGGCCGGGGCGGCGCCGTGGCCCGCGTGCTCGCCGCCCGCCGTCGTCGACAGGGACGGGGTGGCCTGGCCGAGCGAGGTGCGCAGCTCGTCGATGTGCGCGCCGGCGTACGCCGACCAGGTCAGGCCGGTCGCGGACAGGAAGAGGAAACCGGCGGCGGCCCAGGCGCCGACGGTGCCGTGCAGGCCGAGCGTGCGGCGCCGCCCGCTGGTGCCGCGCACCGTGCGCAGGGCGCGGCGGCGGGAGAACCACAGCACCAGGCCGCCGCCCGCGATGACCCACAGCCAGCTCGCGGCGAACTCGCTGTAGAGCCGGCCGGTCTCGCCGAGGTGCAGATCGCGGTGGAACTCGTCGATCCAGGTGCGCAGCGGCAGCGCGCCGGTCGACCCGTACTGTTCGAGCGCGCCGCGCACCTTCCCCGTGTACGGGTCGACGAAGACGGCGAGGACATGGGTGTCGTCGACGCCCTCGACACCGGACAGCAGCACCCTGGTGCTCGCGTCGGCCTCGGGCGAGGGGCGCACGGCCGTCACCGTGCCGCCGGGATGGGCCGCGCGGGCGGCGGCCACCTGCCGGGAGACCGGCAGCTTGCGCTCCCCCACGGGGACGGTCGTCTCCTGGGCGTACACGATCTTCTCGGCCTGGAACGACGCGGCGTACAGGAAGCCGGTGACCGCGGCGACGAGCAGGAACGGGGCCACGAACAGCCCGGCGTAGAAGTGCAGGCGCAGTACCAGGGGACGCAGCGCGGCCCATCCGCCGGGGGCCGGCGGCGGGGAGGCGGGGGGCGGGGCCTCGTCCGTGGTGGTCGGGGGAAGGGTGGTCATCGTGGCCTCTCCGGGGGGTCGGGGTGCCGTGGCGCTCCGGTAGTCGGATCCGCGGCCCGTCGAGTTCCGGGAGGGGTGTGTGGCATGGGTCACACGGCAGGGCGGGAGGGCGTGGCATGCTGACGCGATGGGAACTCCGAACGATCGCGCGCCCCTTGCCGAGCGGGTCGAGGAACTCCTCGCCGGCGCGGGCCCGTTGCCGATCGTCGCGGCCGGCGACCCGGTCCTGCGGCGCGGCGCCGAACCTTTCGACGGGCAGCTGGAACCCGGGCTGCTGGCCCGGTTCGTCGAGGCGCTGCGCGTCACCATGCACGCGGCGCCCGGGGTGGGGCTGGCCGCGCCGCAGGTGGGCGTGGCGCTGCGGATCGCGGTGATCGAGGATCCGGCGCCGGTTCCGCAGGAGGTGCGCCTGGCCCGCGGGCGGGTGCCGCAGCCGTTCCGGGTGCTGGTCAATCCGTCGTACGAACCCGTGGGCACCGCGCGGGCGGCGTTCTTCGAGGGCTGTCTGAGCGTGCCGGGCTGGCAGGCGGTGGTGGCCCGGCACGCCGAGGTGCGGCTGCGGGCGCGGGACGAGCACGGGCGGGCGGTGGACGAGGTGTTCTCCGGCTGGCCCGCGCGGATCGTGCAGCACGAGACGGACCATCTCGACGGCGTGCTGTATCTCGACCGGGCGGAGCCGCGGTCGCTGTCCTCGAACCAGGCGATGGCGGAGCGCTGGACGCAGCCGACGCCGCACGAGGCCGCGGCGGCCCTGGGCTTCGAGCTGCCCTGACGGGGCGTGCGCGGCGTGCGCCGCACCGGCGGTGCGGCGCGGGGCGCGTCCGGCTCGTCCCCGTCCGCCGGGGGCGGGCCGGGGAGCGCGTCGGCGCGCCGTCCGGCGCCGGGCGGCCCGCCCCGCGGAACCGGCCCCCGGCGCCGCGGGGCCTCAGTTGTCGCGGTAGGCCTCCAGCAGGCGCAGCCACACCTCGCTGATCGTCGGGTACGACGGCACCGCGTGCCACAGACGGCTGACCGGGACCCGCCCGGCGACGGCGACGGTCGCGGAGTGGATCAGTTCGCCGACGCCGGGGCCGACGAAGGTGACGCCGCGCAGGATCTCGTCCTCGACGTCGACCACCATGCGGGCCCGGCCGCGGTAGCCGTCGCCGTACAGGCCGGCGCCGGCGACCGAGGAGAGGTCCACGTCGACGGCCCGGACGCGGTGGCCGGCCTGCTCCGCCTCGGCCAGCGACAGGCCCACGGCCGCCGCCTCGGGGTCGGTGAAGACGACCTGGGGGACGGCGGCGTGGTCGGCGGTCGCGGCGTGCGCGCCCCACGCCTGCGCGCGGAGGGTCTCCCCGGTGGCCCGGGCGGCGATGGCGGCCCCCGCGATCCGCGCCTGGTACTTGCCCTGGTGGGTGAGCAGGGCGCGCCGGTTGACGTCCCCGACGGCGTACAGCCAGTCGTGGCCGGTCACCCGCAGGCTGTCGTCGACGTCCAGCCAGGAGCCCGGCGCCAGGCCGACGGTGTCCAGGCCGATGTCGTCGGTGCGCGGGGCGCGGCCGGTGGCGAAGAGGATCTCGTCGGCCTCGACCCGGTCGCCGGCGCCGGTGACGACCACGACGGTGCCGTTCTCACGCGACACCGACTCCACCGAGGTGCCGGTGCGGACGTCGGCGCCGGCCTCCTCGAGCGCCTCGGCGACCAGTTCCCCGGCGAACGGTTCCATGCGGCCCAGCAGCCCCTTGCCGCGGACCAGGACGGTGACCTGCGCGCCGAGGGCCTGCCAGGCCGTGGCCATCTCGGCGGCGACCACGCCGCCGCCGACCACCACCAGCCGTCCCGGCACGGTCTGGGCGCTGGTGGCCTCCCGGCTGGTCCAGGGCCCGACGTCGGCGAGTCCCGGCAGGTCGGGCAGCAGGGCGCGGCTGCCGGTGCAGACGGCGACGGCGTGCCGGGCGGTCAGGACGCGCCGCTCGCCGTCGGCGCCGGTCACGGTGACCGTGCGCGCGCCGGAGAGCCGTCCGTGCCCGCGGTGGAGGTCGGCGCCGATGCCGTCGAGCCACCGGACCTGGCCGTCGTCCTGCCAGTGGGAGGTGTACTCGTCCCGGTGGGCGAGCACCTCGGGCGCGTCCAGGGGGCCCCGCACCGACCGGCGCAGCCCGGGCACGCGGCGGGCGTCCGCGCGGGCGATGACCGGCCGCAGCAGGGCCTTGCTGGGCATGCACGCCCAGTACGAGCACTCGCCGCCGACCAGTTCGCTCTCCACGACCGCGGTGGACAGCCCGGCCGCGCGGGTGCGGTCGGCGACGTTCTCCCCCACGGGGCCCGCGCCGAGCACCACGACGTCGTACTCGATGGATTCCGTTTCCGTCATGGGGTCAGTCTGGTGGGTGGTGTGCGCGAGGGCCACACGGGTACGTGCGCGGAATACGTGACCGGCCGGCCGTGTTGTGCCGACGGCTCTGCCCGACACCCAGGAAGAGGGAACACGCCATGAGCAGCACCGTGGAGCTCACCAAGGAGAACTTCGACCAGACGGTCACGGAGAACGACTTCGTCCTGATCGACTTCTGGGCGTCCTGGTGCGGGCCGTGCCGTCAGTTCGCGCCCGTGTACGAGAAGGCGGCCGAGGAGAACCCGGACCTGGTGTTCGGCAAGGTGGACACCGAGGCACAGCCGGAACTGGCCGCGGCCTTCGGCATCCAGTCGATCCCGACGCTGATGATCGTCCGGGACCAGGTCGCCGTGTTCGCGCAGCCGGGCGCGCTGCCCGAGGCCGTGCTCACCGACGTCATCGGGCAGGCGCGGAAGCTGGACATGGACGAGGTCCGCAGGACGATCGCCGAGCAGCAGGAGCAGGCCGGGCAGACCGGGCAGTGACCCTCACCGGGCGCCGCGGTCACCGCTGAGCCGGCCGGAGGGCCGGTTCAGCTGGACTCCCGGTGCACCACCGCCGCCCCCAGCACCGTGCGGCGCTCGGGCGGCGCGGCGGGGTCGCGCACCGCGCGGTCGACCAGTTCGGCGAGGTCGCGGCCGGACGGCAGCTCGATGCGGACCGTGCTCAGCCGGGGCCGCAGCAGCCGGCCCAGCATCAGGTCGTCGGCGCCGATCAGGGCCGTCTCGCCGGGCACGGCGATGCCCTCGTCCTGCAGGGCGCGCATCAGCAGCATCGCGTACTCGTCGTTGTACGCGAACACGGCGTCCAGGCCCAGCTCGCGCCACCGTGCGGCGAGCCGTGCGGCGGCCGCCTCCTCGTAGGCGAGGGGCAGTTCGGTCACGGTGGCGCCGGTGCCGCGCACCGCGCGTCGCACGCCTTCCAGGCGCGGCCCGGAGAACACGCCGAGTCCCGGTTCCCGGGGGACGACGACGCCGATCCGGCGGCGGCCGCGGTCGTACAGGTGGCGGCCGGCGCAGTGGCCGACGGTCTCGTGGTCCATGAGCAGGGCGTGCGCCCCCTCGACGGCCTCGGGGCCGAGGGTGACCACGGCGCGGGCGCCGGAGCGCCGGAGCACCGCCACGCCCCGCGCGTCCAGTCCCGAGCCGGGCGCCAGGATGGCCACCGGCCGCAGTTCGGCCCAGGCGCGGACGGCCTCGTCGCCGTGCACGCCGACGGTGCCGTACTGCACCACGGTGTAGTCCAGGCGGCCGAGCGCCCACTGCAGTTCGTTGATGAACCGGCCGTACAGCGGGCCGACGGGGACGGTGGGCGCGGGCATCAGGACCATCCGGCTGTGCCCGGCGCGCAGGCTGCGGGCCGCCGCGTGCGGGACGTACCCGAGTTCCTTCGCGGCCTCGCGGACCCGGCGGCGGGTGGGCTCGCTGATCCGTACGGCGCTGGTGTTGTTGAGGACGTAGGAGACGGTCGCGCGCGAGACGCCGGCCAGGCGGGCCACATCGGCGCTCGTGGGCGCGGAGCGCGGTGCGGGCGACGCGGTCGCGGGCGTTTTCGGTATCTGCACCATGACGTACCGCATCTTGGCAGAAGCCGGACGGAGCGTTTCGGGCGGGGGAAGCCCGTGGCGCGGTCGGCTCCGCGCCACGGGGCGGGAGTGGGGGCCGTCTCCCCCGGTGGCCTCGGGGAATCCCGGTCTCAGCGGGGCGGCTCGGTGCGCGTGACCCGCGCCACCAGGTCCAGCCAGCCCGCCTCCAGCCGCTCCATGGGCATGCCGCACTGCTTCGTCAGGTGGTGGACCAGGACGGGGTCGAGGTATCCCATCAGCGTGTGGGCCAGCAGCTCGCAGTCCGCGTCCGGGACGGCCTGCCGCAGCAGCAGCGTGAGGTGGCCGCGCAGGAAGCGGCGCGGCGCGGCGGTGAAGCGGCGCTCGGCGCCCGGCTCGGCCGCCAGTTGCAGTTCGAGTTCGTCGGCCGAGCGGCACAGCAGGGCGCGGCCGAAGGCCCGCAGCCGCTCCACGGGCGGCGCTCCGGGCCCGAGCGGGGGCGGCCCGCCGAGGAGCGCCGCCTGGAACTTCCTCTCGGAGTGGTCCAGCAGCGCCATCAGCAGACCGGTGCGGTCGCCGAAGCGGCGGAAGACCGTGCCCTTGCCGACCGAGGCCGCCGCGGCCACCGCCTCCATCGTGACTCCGGCCGCGCCGTGCTCCGCCACCAGGCGGGCCGCTGCCTCCAGCAGCCGGGCCCGGTTGCGGGCCGCGTCGGCGCGCAGGCAGGGCTCGTCCCGCCCGGAGCCGAGCTGGACCAGTTCGGGGTGGCCGGCGGACTCCTCGGGCGCGGGGAAGGGCGGCAGGGCGGCGGACATGAAGCCAGCGTAAAGCATCGGGAACAAAACTGGACCGTGGTCCGCTTAAGGTGCTACAACATAAAACGGACCTCGGTCCGGATTTGTGACGGCAGTGTTTCGGCATCTGTCCCGCACCCGTTCCCGCTTCCTTCCTGCACCTGGGAGTCACGCATGTCTGTTCGTATCCTCGCGCTCGTCGGCAGCCTCCGCGCCGGTTCGCACAACCGCCAGCTCGCCGAGGCGGCCGTCAGGCTCGCGCCCGAGGGCGCCGCGGTGGAGCTGTTCGAGGGCCTGGCCGACATCCCGTTCTACAACGAGGACATCGACGTCGAGGGCAGCGTCCCGGCCGCCGCCGCCAAGCTGCGCGAGGCCGCCGCCGCCGCGGACGCCCTGATCCTGTTCACCCCCGAGTACAACGGCACCATCCCCGCCGTCCTGAAGAACGCCATCGACTGGCTGTCCCGCCCGTACGGCGCCGGCGCCATCAGCGGCAAGCCGGTCGCCGTGGTCGGCACCGCCTTCGGCCAGTACGGCGGGGTCTGGGCGCACGACGAGACCCGCAAGTCCGTGGGCATCGCCGGCGGCAAGGTGATCGAGGACATCAAGCTGTCCATCCCCGGCTCGATGACCCGCTTCGCCGAGACGCACCCGGCCGACGACGCCGAGGTCGCCGCGCAGCTGACCGAGGTCGTCGCCCGCCTGCACGGCCAGGCCGGCGCGTCCGCCGTCGCCTGACCGCGGCACGCGCCGTGCGGGGCCGGAGCCCACGGGTTCCAGCCCCTCCCCTTTCCGCCCGCCCTCCCCGGATCCGGACCGGGTCCGGACCGGATCCGGAGGCCACCGGCCGCGGGCCGGCGACGGCCTGGCACCCCACGCCGGGTCCGGCGCCCCTCCCGCGAAACGGCCGCGAACCCGCTGTCCGACGGCCCGGGGCGCCGTTGACAGCGTCCGGGTCCGGCCGTAGAAAACCCCTACGGTCCCCGTGCCCGCCCCGGGACACGCAACCGGACCGGGAACCGGAGGCATGGGCGTGCAGCGGCTTCCCCTGTCCGGCGTCACGGTGGTCGGCCTGGAGCAGGCCGTGGCCGCGCCCTACGCCACCCGGCAGCTCGCCGACCTCGGCGCCCGAGTGATCAAGGTGGAGCGGCCGGGCGGCGGCGACTTCGCCCGCCGCTACGACACGACCGTCCACGGCCAGTCCAGCTACTTCGTGTGGCTCAACCGGTCCAAGGAATCCCTCACCCTGGACCTGAAGGACCCGCGGGCCGTCGGGATCCTGCACGAGCTCCTCGACGGCGCCGACGTGTTCGTGCAGAACCTCGCGCCGGGCGCCGCCGACCGCCTCGGCCTGGGCGCCGGCGCCCTCACCAGCCGTCACCCGCGGCTGATCCCGTGCACGGTCTCCGGCTACGGCACCACCGGCCCCTGGTCCGGCCGCAAGGCGTACGACCTGCTGGTGCAGTGCCAGACCGGCCTGGTGTCGCTGACCGGGACACCCGAGGCGACCGCCCGCGTCGGCATCTCCGTCGCCGACATCGCCGCCGGGATGTACGCCTACAGCGGCATCCTCACCGCCCTGTACGTCCGCGCCACCACCGGCGAGGTCCGTCCCGTGGAGGTCTCCCTGTTCGAGGCGCTCGCGGAGTGGATGGGCCAGCCCGCCTACTACACCCGCTACGGCGGCGCCCAGCCCGCCCGCCTGGGCACCCGGCACGCCACCATCGCCCCGTACGGCGCCTTCACCGCCGCCGACGGCAAGGAGGTGCTGTTCTCCGTCCAGAACGAACGCGAGTGGGCCGCGCTGTGCGCCCGCTTCCTGGAGCGGCCCGAGCTGACCGACGACCCGCGGTTCGCGACCGGCGCCGACCGCGTCGCCCACCGTGCGGAGCTCGACGCCGTCGTCGCCGCGCGCTGCGCCCGCTCCGGCAGCGCGGAGATCCTGCGGGACCTGGAGGAGATCGGCATCGCCTGCGCCGGGGTCAACGACGTCGCCGCGTTCCTGGACCATCCGGTGCTGGCCGCCCGGGACCGTTGGCGGCAGGTGGCCGTGCCGGGCGGCGCCCTGGTGGAGGCGCTGATCCCGCCGGCCGGCCTCGCGGGCGTGCCCGCCCGCATGGACGCCGTGCCGGCCGTCGGCGAGCACACCGACGCCATCCTCGCGGAACTCGGCCGCACCCCGGCCGACATCGCGGCCCTGCGCGCCGACGCCGTCGTCTGACCGGCCGCCGCGGACGCCTGCGGGGTGCGGGGGCCCGGGCCGCGTCCGCCGGGCGCGGCTCACATCCCCCGGTGGCGCACCGTCCGCCGCCCGTGCAGCGCCTCCAGCACGTCCTCGTCGGTCAGCTGCTCGAAGTCCTCGTACCAGACGCCGACGGCCAGGAACGCGGCCGGCTCGTGCAGGCAGACCACCTCGTCGGCCTCGGCGCGCAGCAGCCGGGCCGCCTCCGGCGAGGAGACCGGCACGGCCAGCACCACCTTCGCGGGCTCCCGACGGCGTACGGCGCGCAGCGCGGCCCGGGCCGTCGAGCCGGTCGCCAGGCCGTCGTCGACCACGATCACGGTACGTCCCCGCAGGTCGGGGGCGGGACGGCCCTGGCGGTAGCGCTGCTCGCGGCGGCGCAGCTCGGCGCGTTCGCGGGCCACCACGGGAGCGAGTGCGGCCTCGGTGAGCCCCAGCCGGCGCAGGGTCCGCCCGTCGTAGAGCGGCTCGTCGTCCCCGGCGATCGCGCCGACGCCGAACTCCTCCTGGAACGGGGCGCCGATCTTCCGCACGACGAGCACGTCGAGCGGGGCGTCGAGCGCCAGGGCGACCTCGCGGGCCACGGCGACGCCGCCGCGGGGCAGGGCCAGGACGACGGGGTCCTCCAGGGCGCCCGCGTCCCGCAGGGCCCGCAGCCTGTCGGCCAGGGCCCGCCCGGCCTGGCGGCGATCACGGAACCGCATGGCGGCTGCCCCTCCTTCCCTCGGCTCCCCCGGTGCTTCCCGGTGCTTCCCGCGTGGCGGCGGCCCCCCCCTCGGTCCGGCACCCGCGTACCCCCTCGCCGTCCTGCGATGCACACCCCCCGGACTTGTCGTACGGTCGCCGCAGCAGGCGTGTTTCCGAGCGGGCGGCACACGACACCCGCGCCCCGCGCGGCCGGGCCGCCGCGCGTCACCGCCACCCGCCCAGCAGTCTCCGACATGACGGGAGTTCCCGGATGACCACTGCGCTCTCGCATCCGCACCCCGCCCGGTCGGGCCCGCGCATCGGCGTGCTCGGTTCCTACGGCGGTTTCAACATCGGTGACGAGTCGATCCTGACCTGCGTCCTCGGCTGTCTGCGGGCCCACCGGCCCGACGCGCACCTCGTCGTCTTCAGCCGCAACGCCGAGCACACCCGCGCCCACCACCGCGACGCCGACGAGGTGATCGACTGGGAGGGCGTCAGCCGCCACCACGTGCTGGACGCGCTGTCCGGCCTGGACCTGCTGGTGCTGGGCGGCGGCGGCACCCTCTACGACGGTGAGGCGCGCCGCTATCTGCGGCTGGTGCGGGCCGCGCAGGACCGGGGCGTGCCCACCTTCGCCTACGCCGTCGGCGCCGGGCCGCTGCGGGAGCCCGAGGACCGGGAGGCGGTGCGCACCGTCCTGACGGACATGGAGGAGGTGGTGGTGCGGGACCAGGAGTCCAGGCTCGTCCTGGAGGAGGTCGGGCTGGAACGCGAGGTCACCGTCACCGCCGATCCGGCGCTGCGGCTGCGGGCGGAGCCGTTCACCGACGACATGATGCGCGGCGAGGGACTGCCCCTGGACACCCGGCTGGTGGGCATGTCGGTGCGGGAGCCGGGCCGGGCCGCCGAGAAGCTGGACGAGGGCGACTACCACGCGCTGCTCGCCGACGTCGCGGACTTCCTGGTGCGGCGGCTGGACGCGCACGTGGTGTTCCTGCCGATGGAGCGGCACGACGTACGGCACGCGCACGCGGTGCTGTCCCACATGACGGCGCCGGACAGGGGACGGATCCTGCACGGCTCCTACAGCCCCGGCCAGGTCCTCGGCTTCATGCACCACCTGGACCTGGCCGTCGGCATGCGCCTGCACTTCGTGATCTTCGCGGCGCTGTCCGGGGTGCCGGTGCTGCCGCTGCCGTACTCCGGCAAGGTCTTCGACTTCGCGCGCCGGCTGGGCGCTCCGGCCCTGGTGGGGGTGGCGCGGGAGCAGGCCGGGCTGCTGCTGGCGGAGGTGGACCGGCTGTGGGACGAGTACCCGCAGCGCCGCGCGGACCTGCAGGCGCGCATCCGCGAGCTGTCCGCGCTCGCCAAGGAGACCGGCGTGCGCTGCGGGGCCCTGCTCGACGAGATCGACGCCCGGCGGGCGGACGCGGCACGGCAGGTGGAGGCGGGGCCGCGCGAGCCGCGCGCCGTCGAGGTCGGCCCGCTGAGCGCCTGACCCGCCCGCCGCAGGACACCGGGCGCCGATCCCGCACGAGCCCGGCGGCACCCGCACGGTCGCCCCGCCGCCGCGGCGGCCGGTGCCTGAGCCGAAGCACGATAGCTGTCACCAAGGCAGCGTGTTGTCACCAGGACCCTCGGACGGAGTGCACCGGGCTGGTGCGACTGAGTGACTGCAGTTGCCGGTGAGCTGCGAGTCGGCCGTTTGAGCGTTCCGATTCTTCGGCTTGGGACAGGCGGTTTCGGGCCTTTTCGCCTTGTGAGGGCAGCGGCCCGGATCCCCCTTGACTTGTCCACGCCACTGCTCAGGCGTAGCCGCGGGCAGCGTGGAGCACCTGGAGTTCGCTGGAGCAGCCCGCCCCGGGCTGCGAGCCCGGACCAGCTCGCTCGCGTGTCCGCACGTTGGACCGTCATGTACGTGATGCCATGCTGTGACGGCGGCGGAGCCGGGCGTCAGTACCGCGAAGAACAGGCCGGCGGTGGCGGCGGTTCAGGCGGTCGAAGTGATCGCTCGGGTGACGGCCGTGATCGCCGGAGTGGGGTGGCCGCCCAGGCGTGCCACGAGCACCCGGCGGATCTCGGGGGGTGCGCCGTCGACGCGCAGCAGGCTTACCCCCGGCGGCAGTACCGGTGAGAGCCGGGACGGCACTGTGGTCACGCCGAAGCCGCCGGCGACCAGCTGGAGTTTGGTCAGCCAGTCGCGCGCGGAGTGGATGATGCGCGGCCGTCCGGGCAGGCCGGGCCAGACGCCGAGCAGCGGCTCGCCGCCTGATGACGGGGTGGCGATCCAAGCGGCGTCGACCAGTTCGTCGACGTGCACCGTGGTGCGCCCGGCGAACTCGCCGTGCGAAGGCACCGCCACGACCAGTTCGGTGTCCGCGACGGCCTCGAGGTGCAGACGCGGCGAGTCGCCGTCGAAGGGCCGGTGGGGTGGACGGGACGTCAGCACGGCGAGGTCGAGCGAGCCCGCGCGCAGCGCCCGGATCAGGGTGGGTGTGGTGCCCTCGCGGGTGGTGACCGTGATCTGCGGGTCGGTCGCCGCGAGGTGGGCGAGTGCGGCGGGCAGGATCGCCGAACCCGCGCTCAGGACTGCCCCGAGCCGTACAGGTTCGGTCCGTGGGACGGTCCCGGTGAGCTCACGCTCGGCCGCCGCGAGCGAGGCGAGGACCGTGTGGGCGTGCCGCAGCAGGGTCAAGCCGGCGGGAGTGAGCCGTACCCCGTCCGGGCGGCGTTCGAACAGGGTGGTACCGACGCTGCGTTCGAGGGCGGCGGCCTGGCGGGAGACGGCCGACTGCGTGTATCCGAGCCGGGCGGCCGCCGCGGTGAAGCTGCCGGACTCGGCGATCTGCCGCAGGACCCGCAGTCCCGCGCTGGAGACGTCCATGCCGGATACGCATACCACAGATGCCGGATCCTCGCTTCCGGCATGCTCGTCCCGCTCCTAGTGTCGATCTCAAGAGCACGGACAACACGGAGGTCATCACGTGCGAGCAGCAGTTCTGACGCGGTTCGGCGCCCCGCTCGCGGTGCGGGAGGTACCGGACCCCGAGGCCGGGGGCGGTGAGGTGGTGGTCGAGGTCCTCGCCGCCAACGTGGCGCCCTACGCGGCCGAAGTCTTCAGCGGCAAACGGAACTACCCTCTTGTCCCCCCTGTCGTACCCGGTGTCGGCGCGGTGGGGCGGATCCTCCACGTCGGCCCGGACGCCACCCGGCTGCAGGCCGGCGACCTGGTGTGGTGCGACTCGACGGTGCGCTCGCGGGACGACGCCCTGACGCCCGACATCACGCTCCAGGGCTGGAGTTCGCGCGGCGAGGGCGGCGCGCGGCTCGCCGAGTACCTGCACGACGGCGCGTTCGCCGAGCTCATGCGGGTCCCGACGGAGAACGTCTACCCGCTGCCCGCCGCGGCCGGGGAGGATCCGGCCCGCTGGGCCGCGCTCACGGTGCACACCATCTCCTACGGCGGGCTGCTGAGAGGCGGGCTCGCGGCCGGCGAGACGCTGCTCGTCAGCGGGGCCACCGGCAACCTCGGCAGCAGCGCTGTCGCGGTCGCGCTCGCGATGGGCGCGGGCCGCGTGGTCGCCCCCGGCCGCAACAAGGCCGCGCTCGACCTGCTCGCCGACCGGTTCGGTCCGCGTCTGCGCCCGGTCCCGCTGACCGGGGACGAGGCCACCGACCGCGCGGCGATGTCCGCGGCAGCCGACGGCCCGATCGACATGGTGATCGACCTGCTCCCGCCGAGCGCGCCCAGCTCGGCCTCGCGTGCGGCGGCCATGAGCGTGCGCGAGTACGGCCGCGTCGTCCTCATGGGCGGCGTCGGCATGCTCGGTGGCGACGACCTCGCACTCCCGTACCCATGGATCATGCGCAACTCGGTCACCGTGCGCGGGCAGTGGATGTACCCGCGCACAGCCAATGTCGGCATCATCCGGCTCCTCGCCTCGGGCACTCTGGATCTCGCCCCCGAACGGGTCCGGTCGTTCGGCCTCGATGCCGTCAATGACGCCATCACGTACGCCGCCGCGCACGGTGGCCCGTTCGACCGCACCAGCCTCACCCCGTCAGCCGGCTGACACGGCCCACTGATCCACACCACTCGCACGACCCGCCACCCTCACGGGCACAGGCAGCCATACTGCTGCTGTCTGACGTGCACGATGCCGATGGGGGCAGGCCCCGTAGGCCGGCTCGGCCCTCCACCGCTTCGGCCGCGCCACGGGCCCGCCGTTCAGGACCCCCGGTTCCTGCGGCCCGGCGGCCAGGAGTCCCGCCACGAGCTAGCCCGCGTCATCCGCCACGGCAAGCACGGGACAGGTCGAGTCATCGCAGGCCGGAACTCGCACGGCGGCCGGAGGCTGTGACAACAAGCCTGCAAATTCGGCTCCGGTGACAACAGCGCTGCCTCTTCGGTGACAACCGTCCTGCTGCGCGCCGCGTTCAACCCCAGGTCAGCGGACCGCAACGGGGACATCTATCGTGCTTCGGCTCAGTGCCGCGGAAGCCGCTGCGGCAGGACGCCCGGCCGCGCACCGGCGCGCCCGCCGCCCGCTGACGGCGGGCGGTGTCAGCGGGCGGCGGCCCGCAGCCGGTCCTCGCACCACTGCCGGGCGGTGGCGGCGACCTCCTCCAGCGCGCCGGGCTCCTCGAACAGGTGGGTGGCGCCGGGCACGACGTGCAGGGTGTGCGGCGCGCGCAGCCGCCGGGCCGCCTCCTCGTTCAGCCGCAGCACCCGGCGGTCCCGTCCGCCGACGATCAGCAGCACCGGTGCGCGTACGGCGTCCAGCGCGTCGCCGGCCAGGTCGGGCCGTCCGCCGCGGGAGACGACGGTCAGCACCGGGCCGGGCCGCTCGGCGGCGGCGACCAGGGCCGCTCCGGCGCCGGTGCTCGCGCCGAACAGGACGACGGGCAGCTCGCGGGTCCCGGGCTGCGCCCGGAGCCAGTCGACCGCGGCCACCAGGCGCCGGCCCAGGAACGGTATGTCGAAGCGGAGTTCCCCGGTCAGCGCGTCCTGCCGTTCCTCCGCTTCGGTGAGCAGGTCCATCAGCAGGGTGCCCAGGCCGGCGGCGCGCAGTTCCCCGGCGACCCTGCGGTTGCGCGGGCTGTGCCGGGAGCTGCCGCTGCCGTGCGCGAACAGCACCACGGCCCGCGCGGAGTCCGGCAGCACGAGGTCACCCGCCGGCTCCGCGCCGCCGACGGGCACCGTGACCATCTGGGAGATCATCGGCGGTCCCTCCTCTCCTTCCCGGGCCCCGGGAGCCCGGAGCCCGGCCCCGCGGTGCCGGCGCGCACCGGGCGCCCCGGCGGCCGCTGCGTCCGGCCCCCTTTCCGGCCGCGTACCCACGACGGCGGCGCGGTCCCCGGTCCGGCGCCCCCGTTCAGGACGCGGCGGGGCCGCGGCGGGGTCCTCCGCCGCCGTCAGCAGGGCGAGCAGGGTGGCCCGGGCGCGGGCCACCCGCGAGCGGACGGTGCCCACGGGACAGCCGCCGACCGCGGCGGCCTCCGCGTACGGCAGGCCGAGCAGCTGGGTCAGCACGAACGCCTCGCGCCGCTCGTCCGGCAGCGCGGCCAGCAGGTCGAGCAGGACGACGCCGTCGTCGAAGCCGGGCAGGTGGCGGGGCTGGGCGAGTTCGACGGCCGACCGCCAGTCCGGCGCTGCGCACGGACGGGGCCGGGCGGCGGCGTACCGGAGACTGTCGGCCACCGCGCGGCGGGCGATGGCGAGCAGCCAGGTGCGGGCGGAGGAGCGCCCCTCGAACCGGGGCAGGCCGGCGAGCGCCCGCAGGAACGTGTCCTGCGCGAGGTCGTCGACCGCCTGCGGATCGGCGCACCGGCGGGCGATGTAACGCCGCACGTCGCGGTGCAGGGCGCGGACGAAACGCTCGCCGGCGGCGAGGTCGCCGGCGCGGGCGGCCAGCGCCCAGGCGGTCGCCGCCTCGTCGGCGCTTCTCTCGGGGTCCGCGTCGGATGACGCGGGCAGGGCAGGACCGATCACCTGGTGTCCCTCTCGGATCGTGCGGAACCCGGCCCGGCGGCGCGCGGGGGCGCGCGGCGGACCGGTGCGCGGGGATACGGCCGTACCGCGCCCGGCGGGGGCGTACGGCCGGGGCCCGGGGCGCGCTGCGGCCGCCCCGGGTGGCGCCGGCTGTCGTCAGCGGACAGCGGCCCGCGGCGGTGGTCCCCGGGAGGTGATCGGGCGGACGGGGAGCGGCAGGCGCGGCGCCCGGTCCGAGCGGCGGCGCGGCAGGCGCGGACGCGGCCGGCGGGGCGGCGCGACGGCGGCAAGTCGGAGGCCAAGCGGTCTTAGGAAGACAAAA
>NZ_BAAATK010000079.1:0-19216 GCF_039533365.1 Streptomyces glaucus | reverse complement strand
GGGGCCGCGGCGGCCGGCGAGCACGAGGTGCGGGGCGCCGGCCCGGGCGAGGCGGCGGGCCACGTGGGCGGCGAGCGCGCCGGTGCCGCCGGTGATCAGGGTGGTGCCGGACGGCCGCCACACGGCGGCCTCGCCGGGGTCGCGGGTCCCGGCGGGGGCCGGGACGATGCGGCCGGCGAAGACGGTGCCGGCGCGGACGGCGGCCTGGTCCTCGCCGTCCTGTCCGGCGAGGACGCCGGCGAGGGCGGTGAGGTCGCGCGGGCCGGGGGCGCCGGGGGCGAGGTCGACGAGGCCGCCCCAGCGGTCGGGGTACTCCAGCGCGGCGACCCGGCCCAGGCCCCACACGGCGGCCTGCGCGGGGTCGGGCGCGGCGTCCGCGGCGCCGACCGACACCGCGCCGCGCGTGAGGCACCACAGCGGGGCGGTCAGGCCCGCGTCGCCGAGGGCCTGCAGGAGCGCGGCGGTGCCGACGGTGCCGGCGGGGGCCGCGCCGCCGGCGGCGCGGTCGTCGAGCGCGAGCAGCGACAGCACGCCGGTGAACTCCCGGCCCAGCTCCCGGATGCGGGCGGCGAGCGCGGCCCGGTCCGCGTTCCGGGCGCGCAGCCGCACCACGGGCGTGCCGAGCCCGTCCAGGACCGTGTCCGTCCAGGCGTCGTCGGCGCCGGCGGCGGGCAGCACCGCGAGCCAGGTGCCGGTGGGGCGGGCGGGCGGCGGGCCGGACAGCGGCCGCCACACCAGGCGGTGCCGCCAGCCGTCCATGCGGGCCTCGGCGTCCCGGTGGCGGCGCCAGTCGAGCAGTGCGGGCACCACCTTGGCCAGGGCGTCGTCGTCGACGTCCAGGCGGGCGCCGAGCGCGGCGAGGTCCTCCTCCTCGACGGCCGTCCAGAAGTCGCCGTCGCCGTCCGGCGCGGTGTGCCCGGCGGTGCGCTCGGGCCAGAACCGCTGGTGCTGGAACGGGTAGGTCGGCAGGTCGACGCGGCGTGCGCCGGTGCCGGCGAAGTACGCCGCCCAGTCCACGGCGAGTCCGGCGAGCCGCAGCCGGGCCACGGCGGTGGCCAGCGCCTCGGCCTCGGCGCGGCCCTGCGGCAGCAGCGGCACGGCGAGCGCGGAGCCGGCCTCGCCGGCGGCGGCCAGGCCGAGCAGCACGCCGCCCGGGCCGACCTCGACGAGCACCGAGACCCGGCGTTCGCGCAGGGCGCGCACGCCGTCGGCGAAGCGCACGGTCCCGCGGACGTGCCGCACCCAGTAGTCGGGGGTGGTCAGGTCGCCGTCCGCCGCCGGCCGTCCGGTGAGGTTGGAGACGACGGGGACGGCGGGCGCGCTGCCGGTGAGGCCGGTGAGCGCGGCGCGGAAGTCGTCCAGCATCGGCTCCATGCGCGGGGAGTGGAAGGCGTGGCTGACGCGGAGCCGGCCGGTGCGGCGGCCCCGGTCGGCGAAGTGCCCGGCGACGCGGCGCACCTCGTCCTCGTCGCCGGAGACGACGACCGCGGCGGGGCCGTTGACGGCGGCCAGCGACACCCGGCCGGTGAGCAGCGGCCGCACCTCGTCCTCGCCGGCCTCGACGGCTGCCATGGCGCCGCCCTCGGGCAGCCGGTCCATGAGGCGGGCGCGGGCGGCGACGAGCCGGCAGGCGTCGGCGAGGGTGAGCGCGCCGGCGACGTGCGCGGCGGCGATCTCGCCGACGGAGTGGCCGACGAGGTGGTCCGGGGTCAGGCCCCAGGACTCCAGCAGCCGGAACAGCGCCACCTCGACGGCGAACAGGGCGGGCTGGGCGATGCCGGTGCGGTCCAGCGCGGCCGGGTCGTCGCCCCACATCACCTGGCGCACCGCCGGGTCGAAGTGGCCGAGCACCTCGTCGAGCGCGGCGCGGAACGCCGGGTGCGCGTCGTACAGGCCGCGGCCCATGCCGAGGCGCTGGCTGCCCTGGCCGGGGAAGAGGAAGGCGACGCGGCCGGGGCGGGGGTCCTCGGCGCGCAGCACGCCGGGCGCCCCGGTGGCGCCGTCCGGTGCGGCGAGGGCGGCCAGGCCCGCCGTGAGGTCGTCGTGGCCGGTGACGGTGAGCGCCGCGCGGTGTTCGAACAGGGCGCGGCCGGTGGCCAGCGAGTACGCCAGGTCGGCGACGGCCGGGCGCGGGCCGGCGGTGACCCGGTCGAGGAGCCGGCGGGCCTGGTCGCGCAGGGCGTCGGGGGTGCGGGCGGACAGCACGACGGGCAGCGGGCGCGGCACGCCGGGCGCGGGCCGTTCCTCCGGCCGGGCCGGGGCCTGTTCGAGGACGACGTGGGCGTTGGTGCCGCTCGCGCCGAAGGAGGACACGCCGGCGCGGCGCGGCCGGCCGGTCTCGGGCCAGTCGGTCGCCTCGGTCAGCAGCCGGATGCCGCCCGCGGCCCAGTCGACGTGCGGGGAGGGGGTGTCGGCGTGCAGGGTGCGCGGCAGCAGGCCGTGCCGCATCGCCTGCACCGTCTTGATGACGCCGGCGACGCCGGAGGCGGCCTGGGTGTGGCCGATGTTGGACTTCACCGAGCCGAGCAGCAGCGGTCGTTCGCGGTCCTGCCCGTAGGCGGCGACGAGGGCCTGCGCCTCGATGGGGTCGCCGAGGCGGGTGCCGGTGCCGTGCGCCTCGACGGCGTCCACGTCGGCGGGGGCGAGGCGGGCGGCAGCGAGGGCGCGGCGGATGACGCGCTGCTGGGCGGGCCCGTTGGGCGCGGTCAGGCCGTTGGAGGCGCCGTCCTGGTTGACGGCCGTGCCGCGGACGACGGCGAGCACCGGGTGCCCGTTGCGTTCGGCGTCGGAGAGGCGTTCCACGACCAGCATGCCGGCGCCCTCCGCCCAGGCGGTGCCGTCGGCGTCGGCGGAGAACGCCTTGCAGCGGCCGTCGGCGGACAGCGCGCCCTGCGCGGTGAACTCGACGAAGCCGACCGGGGTCGACATCACGGTCACGCCGCCGGCCAGGGCGAGGGTGCACTCGCCCGCGCGCAGCGCCTGCACCGCGAGGTGCAGGGCGACCAGCGAGGAGGAGCAGGCGGTGTCGACGGAGACGGTGGGGCCCTGCAGGCCGAGGGTGTAGGCGACGCGGCCGGACAGCAGGCTGCCGGACTGGGCGGTCTCCCAGCGGCCGAGGTCGTCGGGGAGCCGGTAGTCGCCGCTGGTGCCGCCGACGAACACGCCGGCGTCGGTGCCGCGCAGGGTGTGCGGGTCGATGCCGGCCCGTTCCAGGGCCTCCCAGGCGGTTTCCAGGACGAGGCGTTGCTGCGGGTCCATGACCAGGGCCTCGTGGGGTGAGATGCCGAAGAAGCCGGGGTCGAAGTCGGCGGCGCCGTCGAGGAATCCGCCGCGCCGGGTGATGCTGGAGCCGGGGCCGCCGGACAGCAGCCGGTCGAAGTCCCAGCCGCGGTCCAGGGGCATGTCGCCGGTGGCGTCGACGCCGGCGACGACGAGGTCCCACAGGTCCTCCGGGGAGCGCACGCCGCCCGGGTAGCGGCAGCCCATGCCGACGATGACGATCGGGTCGCCGGTGTCGGCGGCGGGCGCGGGGGTGTCCCGCGGCGCGGGCTCCCGCGGCGTGCCGAGGAGTTCGGTGAGCAGGTGGCGGGCGAGCTCCTCCGGGGTGGGGTGGTCGAAGACGGCGGTGGCGGGCACGGTCAGGCCGGTGGCGCGGGCCAGCTGGTCGCGCAGGTCGACGGCGGCCAGCGAGTCGAAGCCGAGGTCGCGGAAGGGCCGGTCGGGCTCGACGGCGTCGGCGGCCTGCGTGCCGTGTCCGAGGACGAGGGCGCTCTTGTCGCGGACGAGGTCGAGGAGCACGCCGGTGCGTTCGGCCGCGGGCCGGGCGAGCAGGTCGGCGCGCAGCCGGCCGGCCGGGGTGTCGCCGGGTGCCGGGCCGGCCGCGGCGGCGAGCGCGTCGCGGGCCTCGGGCAGGGCGGTGAACAGGGCGGCGGAGGGGCCGTTCGCGGTGTGCGCGGGGACGAAGGCGGCCCAGTCGACGTCGGCGGCGGTGACGGCGGGCAGGCCGAGGCCGACGGCCCGGTCCAGGGCGGCGAGCGCGGTGTCCGGGTCGAGGGCCGGCAGGCCGGTGAGCCGCAGGTGCCCGGCGAGGGACGGCTCGACGGTGCCGGCCCAGGCGTTCCAGGCGATGGTGACGACGGTCCGGCCGCGGTCCCTGCCGTGTTCGGCGACGGCCTCCAGGGCGGCGCCGGCCGCGGCCTCGGCGGCCCGGCCGCGGGCGCCCCAGGCGGCGGCGACGGACCCGAACAGCACGAGGGCGTCCAGGTCCCGGCCGGTGAGGAGGTCGTCGAGGGCGAGCACGCCGGCGAGCGCGTCGTCGAGCGTGGTCCCGGCGGGTTCCTCGGCGTGGACGACGGCGGTGAGCGCGGCGGCCTCGGGGATGCCGAGGAGCGCGGCCAGGGCGGCGCGGTCGGCGATGTCGCAGGCGTGGACGCCGAGCCGGGCGGCGGCGGTGCCGTCCGTGCCGGCGAGGACCCGGTCGGCGGTGTCGGGGGCGGGCGCCCGGCCGGCCAGCAGGACGTGGCCGGCGCCGCCGAGGAGGGCCCGGCGGGCGACGGCGACGCCGAGCGGGCCGGTGCCGACGACCAGGACGGTGCCGTGCGGCGTCCAGTCGGCGGTGTCCGTGCCGGGGCGGGCGCGGACGATGCGGCGGGCCAGCCACCGGTCGCCGCGCAGGGCGAGTTCGCGTTCGGCGGTGGCCGGGCCGGGGCCGTGGGCGGCGTGCGCGCGGAGGGCGCCGAGCCGGGCGTCGGGGGCGGTGTCGAGGTCGAGCAGACCGCCCCAGCGGGCGGGGTGCTCCACGGCGGCGACGCGTCCGGCGCCCCAGACCGCGGCGGACGTCGCGTCGGGCGCGGGGTCGCCGGTCCCGGTGCGCACGCCCCGGTGGGTGGCGCACCACAGCGGTGCCGTGACGCCGGCCCGCTCCAGCAGGGCGAGCAGTCCGCCGGGGCCGTGGTCGCGGACCGCGCCGGGCAGGGCCAGGACGCCGGCCGGTCCGGCGGGGGCGCCGGCGAGCGCGTCCGGGGCGGCGGGCAGGGGGTGCGCGGTGCCCAGGGCCGCGGCGGCGGCCTCGGCCCAGGTGTCGTCGCCGGGGCCGGTCAGCAGCAGCCAGGGTCCGGCGGCGGGGGCGGCGGGCGGCTCCACCGGCACCCACTCGGCGCGGTACAGGAGCCGGTCGGCGGCGGTCCGGGCGCGGCGCCGGCGGCGCCGGGCGGCGAGCGCGCCGGCCGCCTCGGTGCCGAGGTCGGTGCCCAGGGTGGCGGCGAGCGCGGCGGGGTCGGAGGCGTCGACGGCCTGCCAGAACTCCGCCTCGGCGGGGTCGGCCTGGGCCGCGGGCGCGGGTTCGGGCCAGTAGCGGCGGCGCTGGAAGGCGTAGGTGGGCAGGTCGGTGAGGCGGGCGCCGGTGCCGGCGAAGAAGCCGGCCCAGTCGACCGGGAGGCCGTCGGTGTGCAGCCGGGCGAGGGCGGTGAGCGCGGCGGCCGGCTCGTCGCCGTCGCGGCGCAGCAGCGGCACCACGGGGGTGTCGTCGTCGAGCCGGCCGCGTACGGCGCCGCAGAGCGCGGCGCCGGGGCCGGCCTCCACGAACGCGCCGACGCCGGCGTCGCGCAGCGCGGTCACGCAGTCGGCGAACCGCACGGTCTCGCGGACCTGCCGCACCCAGTAGCCGGGGGTGGTCAGGTCGCCGTCCGCCGCGGGCCGCCCGGTGAGGCCGGTGACGACGGTGAGGGCCGGCGGGTGGAACGTGATGCGGTCCAGGACGGCCCGGAAGGCGTCCAGCATCGGCTCCATGAGCGGCGAGTGGAAGGCGTGGGAGACCCGCAGGCGGGTGACGCGCTCCGCGTCGAGCCGGGCCAGGACGGCGTCCAGCGCGCTCTCCTCGCCGGACAGGACGACGGCGTCGGGCGCGTTGACGGCGGCGACGGCGACGGCGTCGCCGAGCAGCGGCCGCACGTCCTCCTCGCGGGCGCGTACGGCGGCCATGGCGCCGCCGGGCGGCAGGGCGTCCATGAGCCGGGCCCGGGCCGCGACGAGGACGCAGGCGTCGTCGAGGGTGAGGACGCCCGCGACGTGGGCGGCGGCGATCTCGCCGACGGAGTGGCCGGCCAGGTGGTCCGGGGTCAGGCCCCAGGACTCCAGCAGCCGGAACAGCGCCACCTCGACGGCGAACAGGGCGGGCTGGGCGACGCCGGTCCGGTCCAGGGCGGCGGCGTCCTCGCCCCACATCACCGGGCGCAGCGGGCGGCCGAGTTCGAGGTCGAGGCGGGCCAGGACCGCGTCGAGCGCGTCGGCGAAGGCGGGGAACCGCTCGTACAGGCCGCGGCCCATGCCGAGGCGCTGGCTGCCCTGTCCGGGGAAGAGGACGGCGAGCGGTCCGCGGGTGCCGCGGGCCCGGCCGCGGGCGGCCTCGGTGACGCCATCGGGCGTGGCGAGCAGCACCGCGCGGTGCGGCAGGTGGGCGCGGGCGGTGGCCAGGGTCCGGGCCACGTCGCGGGCGTCGAGTCCATCGGCCGCGGCGCGGACCCGGTCGAGCTGGGCGTCCAGGGCGGCGGCCGTCCGGCCGGAGACGACCCAGGGCACGACGGTGTGCGGGCCGGCCGCGTCCCGCGGGGCTGCGGCGGGCTCGGTGTCCTCGGGTGCCTGTTCCAGGATGACGTGGGCGTTGGTGCCGCTCATGCCGAACGCGGAGACGCCGGCCCGCAGCGGTCCCGGGGTGTCGGGCCAGTCGGTCGCCTCGGTCAGCAGGGCCAGGCCGGAGTCCCACCCGATGTGCGGGGAGGGCCGGTCGGCGTGCAGGGTCCGGGGCAGGATCCGGTGCCGCATGGCCAGGACCATCTTGATGACGCCGGCGACGCCGGCCGCGGCCTGGGTGTGGCCGAGGTTGGACTTGACCGTGCCGAGCAGCAGCGGCCGCCGGCGGTCCCGGCCGTAGGCGGCGAGCAGGGCCTCGGCTTCGACGGGGTCGCCGAGCCGGGTGCCGGTGCCGTGCGCCTCGACGGCGTGGACGTCGGCGGGGGCGAGCCGGGCGTCGGCGAGCGCCTGCCGGATGACGCGCTGCTGGGCGGGCCCGTTGGGCGCGGTCAGTCCGTTGGTGGCGCCGTCCTGGTTGACGGCCGTGCCGCGGATCACGGCGTGCACCCGGTGGCCGCCGCGGCGGGCGTCGGAGAGCCGCATCAGGACGAGCACGCCCACGCCCTCCGACCAGGCGGTGCCGTCGGCGTCGGCGGAGAACGCCTTGCAGCGGCCGTCGGGGGCGAGGCCGCCCTGGGCGCTGAACTCCACGAAGGCGTCCGGGGCGGACATCACGGACACGCCGCCGGCCAGGGCGAGCTCGCAGTCGCCGTCGCGCAGGGCCCGCACGGCCCAGTGCAGGGCCACCAGCGAGGCCGAGCAGGCGGTGTCGACGGTGACGGCCGGGCCCTGCAGGCCGAGGACGTAGGCCAGGCGGCCGGAGAGGACGCTGGCGGTGGTGCCGGTGGCGGCGTAGCCCCGGACGTCGTCGGCGCCGCGGCGCAGCACGGTGGCGTAGTCCTGGCCGTTGGTGCCGACGAAGACGCCGGTCGGGCTGGACCGCAGGCCGCTCGGGTCGATGCCGGCGCGCTCCAGCGCCTCCCAGGCGGTCTCCAGCAGCAGCCGCTGCTGCGGGTCCATGGCGAGGGCCTCGCGCGGGGAGATGCCGAAGAAGTCGGCGTCGAAGTCGGCGACGCCGTCGAGGAAGCCGCCCTCGCGGGTGGCGGAGGCGCCCGCCGCGAGCGCGTCGAGGTCCCAGCCGCGGTCGGCGGGGAACGGTCCGATGGCGTCCCGGCCGTCCGCGAGGAGCCGCCACAGGTCGTCGGGGGAGGTGACGCCGCCGGGGAAGCGGCAGCCGATGCCGACGACGGCGATCGGGTCGTCGGCGGCCGCGCCGGACGCGGGCTCGGTGCCGGCCGCCCGGGACGCGGGCTCCTCGTCGCCGCCGAGGAGTTCGGCGAGGAGGAAGTCCACCAGGTCCCGCGGGGTGGGGTGGTCGTAGATCAGGGAGGCGGGCAGGGTGAGGCCGGTGGCGGCGGCGATGCCGTTGCGCAGTTCGAGCGTGGTCAGCGAGTCGAAGCCGAGGTCGCGGAAGGTCCGGTCGGCCTCGACGGTCCGGGTGTCGGCGTGGCCGAGGACGGCGGCGGCCTGGGCGCGCAGCAGGTCGAGCAGCACCCGGCCGCGTTCGGCGGCGGGCAGCGCGGCCAGCCGGGCCCGCAGGTCGTCCGCGCCGCCCGGCGCTGTTGCGGGGGCGGCGGCCGGGGGGCCGGCGAGTTCGGTGAGGAGCGCCGCCGAGGCGGGCTGCAGGGCGGCGAGGCGGGACCAGTCGGCGTCGGCGACGGTCACGGCGGTGTCGTCGTGGGCGACGGCGTCGAGCAGGGCGTCCACGGCGCGTCCGGGGTCGAGGGGGGTGAGTCCGGCGCGGCGCAGCCGGCGGTCGACGTCCTCGCCGCCGGCCAGGCCGGCGCCCGCCCAGGGGCCCCAGGCGATCGCGGTGGCGGGCCGGCCCTCGGCGCGGCGGCGGGCGGCGAGGGCGTCCAGCCAGGCGTTGGCCGCCGCGTAGTTGCCCTGCCCGGCGGCGCCGACGACGCCGGCGGTGGAGGTGTACAGCACGAACGCGGTCAGCGGCGCGTCCCGGGTGAGCTCGTCCAGGTGGCGGGCGGCGGTCACCTTGGCGCGCAGGACGGCGGCGAAGTCGTCGGGGGTGAGCGCGTCGACGACCCGGTCCTCGACGACACCGGCGGTGTGCAGGACGGCGGTCAGCGGCGCGTCGGCGGGCACGCCGGCCAGTACCGCGGCGAGCGCGTCGCGGTCGGCGGCGTCGCAGGCGGCGAGGGTGACCCGGGCGCCGAGCGCGGTCAGTTCGCGCCGCAGTTCCCCGGCGCCGGGCGCGTCCGGGCCGCGGCGGCTGAGCAGCAGCAGGTGGCCGGCGCCGTCCCGGGCGAGCCGGCGGGCGACGTGGGCGCCCAGGCCGCCGGTGCCGCCGGTGATCAGGACGGTGCCGTCCGGGTCGGCCAGGCCGTGCGGGCGGGGGGCGGCGGCCCCGGTGCGGGGGGCGGCGACGAGCCGGCGGACGAGGACGCCCGTGGCGCGTACGGCGCTCTCGGGCGCGTCGCCCGCCAGCACGGCGCGCAGCCGGCGGGCGGCGGGCGCGTCGAGCCGGTCGGGCAGGTCGACCAGCCCGCCCCAGCGGGCGGGGTGTTCGAGGGCGGCGACCCGGCCCAGGCCCCACACGGCGGCCTGCGCGGGGTCGCGCACCGGGTCGGCCGCGCCGAGGACGGAGACGGCGCCCCGGGTGGCGCACCACAGCGGCGCGTCGACGCCGGCGTCGCCCAGGGCCTGGAACGCGGTGGCGGTCAGCGCGGCGGCGTCGTCCCCGGCGAGCGCGAGCAGCGACAGCACGCCCGTGCAGGCGCCGTCGGCCGCGCGCAGCCGGGCGGCCGTCTCCTGGCGGTCGGCGGCGACGGCGACTCGCTCGACGGGCGTGCCGAGCGCGGCGGTCACCTCCCCGGCCCACGGGTCGGTCCCGGCGCCCTCGGGCAGCAGCACCAGCCAGCGCCCGGCCGGGGCGGCCGGGGCGGGCGCCGCGGGCCGCCAGACGACGCGGTGGCGCAGGGCGTCCAGCCGGGCCCGGTCGTGGCGGCGCCGGCGCCAGGCGGACAGGGCGGGCGCCAGTGCGCGGGCCGTGTCCTGGTCGAGGCCGAGCGTGGTGGCCAGGGCGGTGGCGTCCTGCCGTTCGACGTCGGCCCAGAACTCGGTGTCCGCCGGGTCCGCGGCCGGGGCGGCGGGCGCCGGCTCGGGCCAGTAGCGCTGCCGCTGGAAGGCGTACGTCGGCAGGTCCAGGCGCTCGTCGCGGACCCCGCGCGCGGTGAGGAAGGCGGCCCAGTCGACGCTCGCGCCGTGCGCGTGGGCCCCGGCGAGGGCGGTGGTGAGCTGGGCGAGTTCGTCCCGGTCGCGGCGCAGCAGGGGCAGGACGGCCGTGTCGGGCGTGTCGGCCGTGTCCTCCCGGGCGGCGTCGAGGACCGCCCGGGTCGGGCCGCTGAGCACGGCGTCCGGGCCGACCTCGACGAAGGTGCGCACGCCGTGCCCGGCGAGGGTGGCCACCGCGTCGGCGAACCGGACGGTGTCGCGGACGTGCCGCACCCAGTGCTCCGGCGAGGCGAGTTCCGCGTCGGAGGCGAGCCGGCCGGTGCGCGTGGAGACCAGCGGAAGCCGCGCCGGCGCGACCGTGACGCGGGCCGCGGCCTCGGCGAACTCCTCCAGCATCGCGTCCATGCGGGGCGAGTGGAAGGCGTGGCTGACCCGCAGCCGCCGGACGCGGCGGCCGCGGGCGGCCAGCGTGGCGGCGACGGCCTCGACGGCATCCTCGTCACCCGAGACCACCACGGAGGCGGGCCCGTTGACGGCGGCGACGGACACCCGCCCGTCGAGCAGCGGGGCCACCTCGTCCTCGGCGGCCTCGACGGCGGCCATCGCGCCGCCCTCGGGCAGCTCCGCCATGAGCCGGGCGCGGGCGGCCACCAGGGCGCACGCGTCGGCCAGGCCGAGCACCCCGGCCGCGTGGGCGGCGGCGATCTCGCCGACGGAGTGGCCGGCCACGAGGTCCGGGGTGACGCCCCAGGACTCCAGGAGCCGGAACAGCGCCACCTCCACGGCGAACAGCGCGGGCTGGGTGTGGCCGGTGCGGTCCAGCAGGGCGGCCTCGGGGGTGCCCTCCGCGGCGAACATCACGTCCCGCAGCGGCACCTCGAGGCCGGTGTCGAGGTGGGCGAGGACCGCGTCGAGCGCGTCGGCGAACACCGGGAAACGGCCGTACAGTTCGCGGCCCATGCCCAGGCGCTGCCCGCCCTGCCCGGTGAACAGGAACGCGACCCGGCCCCGTCCGGGGGCGACGGCCCGGACCAGGTGCGCGGCGGGTTTCCCGTCGCGCAGGGCCCGCAGTCCGCGCAGCAGTTCCTCCCGGTCCCCGGCGACGACGGCGGCCCGCCGTTCGAAGGCGGAACGGTGCAGCGCCAGACCGGCGGCCAGCCGGCTCACCGTCAGTTCCGGTCGCCGCTCCACGAAGTCCAGCAGCCGGTCCGCCTGTGCCCGCAGCGCCTCGTCCCCGCGCGCGGACACCAGCACCGGCAGCGGCCCGGTGGGCGCCGCGGCCTCGTCCGGCGCGGCGGCCCCGCCGGCCGGGGCCGCGGCCTGCGCCCCGGCGGGCCGGTCCGGTGCCTGTTCCAGGACCGCGTGCACATTGGTGCCGCTGATGCCGAAGGACGACACGCCCGCGCGGCGCGGCCGGCCCGTCTCGGGCCACGGCGTGGGCTCGGTCAGCAGGCGGACCGCCCCGGCGGACCAGTCGATGTGCCGGGACGGCACCTCGGCGTGCAGGGTGGGCGGCAGGACGCCGTGGCGCAGCGCCAGCACCGTCTTGATGACTCCGGCGACGCCGGAGGCGGCCTGGGTGTGGCCGATGTTGGACTTCACGGAGCCGAGCAGCAGCGGGCGTTCGCGGTCCTGGCCGTAGGCGGCGAGCAGCGCCTGGGCCTCGATGGGGTCGCCGAGCGCGGTGCCGGTGCCGTGGCCCTCGACGGCGTCGACGTCGGCGGGGGCGAGGCGGGCGGCGGCCAGCGCGGCGCGGATGACCTGCTGCTGGGCGGGCCCGTTGGGCGCGGTCAGGCCGTTGGAGGCGCCGTCCTGGTTGACGGCCGTGCCGCGGACGACGGCGAGCACCGGGTGCCCGTTGCGGCGCGCGTCGGAGAGCCGTTCGACGAGGACGATGCCGACGCCCTCGGCGAGTGCCATGCCGTCGGCGCCGTCCGCGTACGCCTTGCAGCGGCCGTCGGGGGCCAGGGCCCGCTGGCCGCTGAACCCGATGAAGGTGTGCGGGGTGGCCATGAGGCTGACGCCGCCGGCGAGCGCGAGGTCGCTCTCCCCGTTGCGCAGCGACTGGCAGGCCAGGTGCAGCGCGGTCAGCGAGGACGAGCAGGCGGTGTCGAGGGTGACCGCCGGTCCCTGCAGGCCGAGCAGGTAGGCGACGCGGCCGGACAGGACGCTGGCGAGCGAGCCGGTCACGGCGTGCCCGTCGGCGCCGTCGCGGCCCGCCGCCGGGTAGTCCTGGTAGCTGGCCCCGATGAACGCCCCGGTGCGGCTGCCGCGCACCCGCTCGGGCACGATCCCGGCGCGTTCGAACGCCTCCCACGCGGTCTCCAGCAGCAGCCGCTGCTGCGGGTCCATGGCCAGGGCCTCGCGCGGCGAGATCCCGAAGAAGGCGGCGTCGAAGTCGGCGGCGTCGTGCAGGAACCCGCCCCGCACGGCGTAGGTGCGGCCGGGCGCGTCCGGGTCCGGGTCGTACAGCTCCTCCACCGGCCAGCCGCGGTCGGCGGGGAAGCCGGTGATGGCGTCGGTGCCGCTCATCACCAGTTCCCACAGCGCCTCGGGAGAGTCGACGCCGCCGGGGTAGCGGCAGCTCATGCCGATGATCGCGATCGGCTCGTCGGCGGCGGTGGCCACCGGGGCGGCGGGCCCCGCGGGCAGGGCGGCCCGGTCGCCGTCCAGCCGGGTGCGCAGGTGGGCGGCGAGCGCGGCCGGCGTCGGATGGTCGAACACCAGCGTGGCGGGCAGTGCGAGCCCGGTGGCGGAGGCGAGCCGGTTGCGCAGGTCGACGGCGGTCAGCGAGTCGAAGCCGGCGTCGCGGAAGGCCCGCCGGTCGGGCAGGTCGTCGGGGCCGGCCAGGCCGAGGACGGCCGCGGCCTGCGCGCGCACGGTGTCCAGCAGCAGCCGGTCCCGTTCGGCGGCCGGCAGCGCGGCCAGCCGGGCCGCGAACTCGCCGTCCGCGTCCGGCGCCCGCCGCTCGGCGGCCTGCGCGGCCCGCCGGGTCTCGGGCACCTCGTCGAACAGCCGGGTCTCGCGCACCGACCCGAACACCGGGTAGTAGCGCTCCCAGTCCACGTCGGCGACGGCGAGCTGGGTCTCGTCGTCCTCCAGGGCGCGCCGCAGCCCGGCCAGCGCCAGGTCGGCGTTCATGAACACCAGGCCGGTGCGCCGCACCTCGTCGGGGGCGACCCGGCCGACGCCCAGCTCGTTGGCCCAGATGCCCCAGTGCACGGAGGTCGCGGCCAGGCCGCGGGCGCGGCGCTCGGCGGCGAGCGCGCCCAGGTAGGCGTTGCCGGCGACGTACGCGGCGTGCCGGCCGCTGCCCCACAGGCCGGCCACCGACGAGAACAGCACGAACGCGTCGAGGTCGGCGTCGGCGAGCAGCGCGTCCAGGTTCCGGGCGCCCTCGACCTTGGCGTGCATGACGCGGGACACGGCGGCCAGGTCGGTGGCGGCCAGGGTGTGCAGCTCGATGACGGCGGCGGCGTGGATCACCGTGCGCAGGACGTGCCCGTCGGCGCGCAGCCGGTCCAGGAGCGCGCCGAGCGCGGCCCGGTCGGTGATGTCGCAGGCGGCGACGGTGACCTCGGTGCCCGCCCCGGCGAGTTCGGCGACGAGGTCGGCCGCGCCGGGGGCGTCGGGGCCGCGGCGGGAGACCAGCACGACGCGTGCGGCGCCCTGGGCGGACAGCCAGCGCGCCACGTGCGGGCCGAGGGTGCCGGTGCCGCCGGTGACCAGGACGGTGCCGCGCGGGCTCCAGGCGCCGCGGGCCGGGCGGTCGCCGGCGCGGTCGCGGACCACGCGGCGGGCGAAGACGCCGGAGGCGCGCAGGGCGAGCTGGTCCTCGGCCGTGTGGTCCCCGCCGGCGAGGACGGCGGCCAGCCGGCGCGCGCCGCGCTCGTCCAGCGTCTCGGGCAGGTCGACGGTGCCGCCCCAGAAACGGGGGTGCTCCAGCGCCGCGGTCCAGCCGATGCCGAGCGACTGCGCCTGCACGGGCCGCGTCACCCGGTCGGCGCGCCCGGTGGCCACCGCGCCCCGGGTCAGCAGCCACAGCGGGCGGTCCGCGTCCAGGTCCCCGAGGGCCTGCGCGAGCACGACGTTGAGGGCGGTGCCGAGCGCCGCCCCGGGCACGCCGGGGCAGTCCTGCTCGGCGCCGGCGAGGAGGGAGACGAGGCCGGCGGGCGCGGGCGCGCAGGAGTCGGCGTCCCCCTCCGGGGCGGCGCCGGGTGCCACGCCCGCCGCCCGCAGCGCGTCGGCCAGCACCGCGCGGTCCAGGTGGGTGTGGTCCAGCACCAGCCGCACCGGCTGCGCGCCGTGCCCGGCCAGCGCCGCGACGACGTCCGCGTCGTCGACGCCGTCGGCGGTGACGACGAGCCAGCGGCCCGTGGCAGCGGCGGGCGGGGTGTCCAGCGGCACCCAGCGGACCTTGTACCGCCAGTCGTCCAGCGTGGCCGCCTCGCTGCGGCGCCGCCGCCAGGCGGCCAGCCCCGGCAGCACGGCGGCCAGGGCGTCCTCGGTGACGTCCAGGTCCTCGGCGAGGCCCGCGAGGTCCGCCTCCTGCACGGCGTTCCAGAACGCCGCGTCCGCCGGGCCGGCCGTGCCGTCCCCCGCGCCGGGGGCGACCGGCGGCACCCACAGGTGCTGGTGCTGGAAGCGGTAGGTGGGCAGGGCGACCGGGCGGTGCGCGCCCGTCCCGCCGTACGCCGCCGTCCAGTCGACGCGGACGCCGCGGACGAACGCCTCCGCCAGGGACGTCAGTACGCGCCGCGCGTCGTCCTCGCCGCGCCGCAGGGTGCCGCCGGCGTACGCCGGCACCCCGGCCGCGTCGATCGCGCCCTGGATGCCGAGGGTGAGCACGGGATGGGCGCTGACCTCGATGAACGCGCGGTACCGGTCGGTCAGCAGCTGTTCGACGGCCGGCCCGAACCGCACGGTCTGCCGCAGGTTGCGGTACCAGTAGCCGGCGTCCATGCCGCCGTCGTCGCCGGGGTCGCCGAGCCACCGGCCGGTCACCGTGGACAGCAGCGGGACGCGGGGGGTGCGCGGGGCGACGGGGGCGAGGAGGTCGAGGAGTTCGTCGCGCAGGTCCTCGACGTGGACGGAGTGCGAGGCGTAGTCGACGGGGATCTTGCGCACCCGTACGTCCTCGGCGGCCAGTTCGTCGTGGAGGGCGTCCAGCGCCTCCGGGTCGCCGCAGACGACCACCGCGCCCGGCCCGTTGACGGCGGCGACGGACAGCCGCCCTTCCCACGGCTCCAGGCGGGCCTCGGCCCGGTCGGCGTCCAGCGCCACGGACATCATGCCGCCGCGTCCGGCCAGGGTGCGGCCGATGGCCTGGCTGCGCAGCGCCACCACGCGCGCGCCGTCCTCCAGGGACAGCGCGCCGGCGACGACGGCCGCGGCGATCTCGCCCTGGGAGTGGCCCACGACCGCGTCCGGCCGCACGCCGTACGCCTCCCAGACGGCGGCGAGGGACACCATCACCGCCCAGGTCACCGGCTGCACCACGTCGACCCGGTCCAGTCCGGGCGCGCCCGGTTCCTGGCGCAGCACCGCGGCCGGCGACCAGTCCACGAACGGGGCGAGGGCGAGGGCGCAGGCGGCCATCCGCTCGGCGAACACCGGGGACGCGTCGAGCAGCCGGGCGCCCATGCCGGCCCACTGGGTGCCCTGGCCGGGGAAGACGAAGACGGTACGGCCGTCGAGGTCGGCCTCGCCGTGCACGACGGGCGCGTCGAGGTCCCGTGCGGCGAACGCGCCGAGCGCGGCGGCCAGTTCGGCGGTGCCGGCGCCGAGCGCCACGGCCCGGTGCTCGAACAGGGTGCGGGTGGTCACCAGGGCGTGCCCCACGTCCGCCGGACCGGGATCGCCCGCCTGCGCGACGTGCGCGGCGAGGGCGGCCGCCTGGTCGCGCAGGGCGGCCCGGCCGCGGGCGGACAGCACCCAGGGCAGCGCCCCGGCGACCGGGGCCGCCGTCGGGACCGGGTCCCCGGCCGGGGCCGCGGGCGCCGGTTCCCGCGGCGCCTCCTCCAGGACGGCGTGCGCGTTGGTGCCGCTGATCCCGAACGAGGAGACGGCGCAGCGGCGCGGCCGTCCGCCGCGCGGCCACGGCCGCTCCTCGGCCAGCAGCCGCAGCGTGCCGTCGGACCAGTCGATGTGCCGGGACGGCTCCTCGACGTGCAGGGTCCTCGGGAGCACGCCGTGGCGCAGCGCCAGCACCATCTTGATGACCCCGGCGACACCGGCGGCGGACTGGGCGTGCCCGATGTTGGACTTCACCGAGCCGAGCCACACCGGCCGCCCGGGATCCCGTTCCCGTCCGTACGTCGCGGCCAGCGCCCGCGCCTCGATGGGGTCGCCGAGCGCGGTGCCCGTGCCGTGCGCCTCGACGGCGTCGATGTCGTCCGGGGTGAGGCGGGCGTTGGCGAGCGCCTGCCGGATCACGCGCTGCTGGGCGGGCCCGCTCGGCGCGGTCAGCCCGTTGGACGTGCCGTCCTGGTTGACCGCGCTGCCGCGGATCACGGCCAGCACCGGGTGCCCGTTGCGGCGCGCGTCGGAGAGCCGTTCGACCAGCAGCAGCCCGACGCCCTCGCCGAGCGTCATCCCGTCGGCGCCGTCGCCGAACGCCTTGCACCGGCCGTCGGCGGCCAGCGCCCGCTGCCGGCTGAACGCCACGAACGAGTCCGGCGTCGTCATCACCGTGGCACCGCCGGCCAGTGCCAGCGTGCTCTCCCCGGTGCGCAGCGACTGGCAGGCCAGGTGCAGCGCGACCAGCGAGGACGAGCAGGCGGTGTCGACGGTGACGGCCGGCCCCTCCAGGCCGAGCGCGTACGACAGCCGGCCCGACAGCACGCTCGGGCTGGACCCGGTGACCAGGTGTCCCTCGGTGCCGTCCCCGGCGCCCCGCCCGTACTCCTGGTAGCTGGAGCCGATGAACGCGCCGGTGCGGCTGGCGCGCAGCGTGGCCGGGTCGATCCCGGCGCGTTCGATCGCCTCCCACGCGGTCTCCAGCAGCAGCCGCTGCTGCGGGTCCATCACCAGCGCCTCGCGCGGCGAGATCCCGAAGAAGGCGGGGTCGAACGCGCCCGCGTGCCGCAGGAACCCGCCCTGCGTGGAGTACGTCGTCCCGCTGCGGTCGGGGTCGGGGTCGTACAGTCCGGCCACGTCCCAGCCGCGGTCGGCGGGGAACTCCCCGATCGCGTCGGCGCCGGAGGCGATCAGTTCCCAGAACGCCTCCGGGGAGTCGGCGCCGCCGGGGAAGCGGCAGCTCATCCCGATGATCGCGATGGGTTCGTCGGAGACGTCCGCGACCGCGGCCTCGACGGCTCCGGCCTCGTCCCCGGCGAGGAGCCCGGCCAGCAGGTGCCGGGCCAGGGCCAGCGGTGTCGGATGGTCGAAGACCAGGGTGGCGGGCAGCGGCAGCCCGGCGGCCGCGGTGAGCCGCTTGCGCAGTTCGACGGCCATCAGGGAGTCGAACCCGTGCTCCTGGAAGGCCCGTTCGGGTTTCACGGAGTCGGGGCCCGGGTGCCCGAGCACGGCGGCGGCGTGGGTGCGGACCAGGTCGAGGACGAGCGGCAGCCGGTCGTCCTCGCGGGCCGCGGCCAGCCGGGCGCGCAGTTCGCCGGCGGCGCCGGCGCGTTCCTGCCGCGCCTGCTGCGCGGCGGCGGCGATGCCGCGGGCCCCGGGCAGCGCGGTCAGCGACGCGGTGTGCCGCAGCCCGAACATGCCCGTCAGCAGTTCCGGCGCGGCCAGGTCGGCGACGACCGTGTCCGCCGCGTCCTCGGCGACCAGTTCCGCCATCGCCTCCAGGGCGAGGCCCGGTTCCAGCGCCCGGCCCGCGGCGTGCCGCCCGAGCCGCCCGTCACCGGCCATGCCGGCACCGCGCCAGGCGCCCCAGGCGACGGAGGTGGCGGGCAGGCCCGCGGCCCTGCGCCGCCGGGCCAGCGCGTCCAGCGCGGCGTTGGCGGCGGCGTAGTTGGCCTGCCCCGGGTTGCCGACCGCCCCGGCCAGGGACGAGAACAGCACGAAGGCGTCCAGCGGCCGGTCCCGCGTCAGCTCGTCGAGTACGGCCGCGGCCCGCACCTTGGCCCGGAAGACCTCCTCGAACCGGTCGGGCGTGAGGCTGTGCAGCACCCCGTCGGCCAGCACGCCCGCGGTGTGCACGACCGCCGTCAGCGGCGTCCCGTCCGGGACGCGGGCGAGGACACCCGCCAGCGCCTCCCGGTCGGCCACGTCGCAGGCCACGACGGTGACGCGGGCGCCCAGCCCGGTCAGCTCGGCCGTCAGCTCCTCCGCCCCCGGCGCCTGCGGCCCGCGCCGGCTGACCAGCAGCAGGTGCTCCGCGCCCCGCCCGGCGAGCCACCGCGCGACATGCGCCCCGAGGGCACCGGTGCCGCCGGTGACCAGCACGGTGCCGGACGGACGCCAGGCGTCGACGGACCCCGGCGGGTTCTGGGTCCCGGCGCCGGGCGCGGGCACCAGCCGTCGCCCGTACGTCCCGTGGGCCCGCACCGCGACCTGGTCCTCGCCGTCGGTGCGCGCGAGGGCCCCGAGGAACCCCCGGACGACCTCCTCCCCCACCTCGTCGGGCAGGTCGACGAGGCCGCCCCAGCGCTCCGGGTGCTCCAGGGCGACGACCCGGCCCAGCCCCCAGACGGCGGCGGCCCCGGGCGCGGGCAGCGCCGCCCGCGCACCGTCGGACGCCGGCACGCTCACCGCGCCACGGGTCACGGCCCACACCCGCGCGTCCAGCCCCACGTCCTCCAGGGCCTGGACGAGCACGGCCGTGCCGACCACCGCGACCGGCACCGCCGAGGCGGGCCGGACCTGCGACCCGGCCGCGAGCAGGGACACCACGCCCGACACGTGCGCCCCGTCGGGCAGCCCGGCGACGCACTCCCGCAGCCGCCGGGCCACGGTCTCCCGGTCGTCGTCCGCCTCCACGGGCAGCACGAACGCCGACGCGCCCAGCGCGGCCACCACCGACCGCACCCACGGCTCGTCCACCTGCCCCGCGGGGACCACGACCAGCCGGCCGCCCCCGCCCGGCTCGACCGGCAACGGCTCGCCGAGCTGCTGCCACGCCTCCCGGAACCGCAGGGCGTCCACCGCCGACCGCAGCCGCCGACGGCCACGCCACGCCGACAGCGCGGGCACGACGTCGCTCAGCGCCTCGGCGTCCAGATCCAGCCGGGCCGCGAGCCCGTCGACGTCCGTACGTTCCACCGCCGCCCAGAACTCGGCGTCGGCCGACTCGACCGCGTCGTCCGAGGGGGTACGGGACGGACCGGGCTCGGGCCAGTAGTGCTGGTGCTGGAAGGGGTAGGTGGGCAGGTCGGTGCGGCGGGCG
>NZ_BAAATK010000078.1:0-19584 GCF_039533365.1 Streptomyces glaucus | reverse complement strand
CCCCGGCGTACCCGTCGCCGTGCCGCGCCCCGGCGCATCCGCACGTCCGGACGGCGCGGCGCACCGCCGTGCCGCGCCCCGGCGCGTTCGTGCGTTCCCGGCCGTGCCGGCCGGCCGGAATCGCCCCGGGTGACCGGCCGCGCGCCGTGCGTGTGCGCCGGGGAAGCCGGGGCATCCGCACTCCGGGAGGTCGACATGAACACGGATGTCCTGATACGGAGCGGCCGGACGCGGGCACGCCGGGCGGCGAAGGGATCGGCGGCCGAGGGCGCCGCACGGGCCGGCTTCACCGCGCGCGGCGTGATCTATCTGCTGGTGGGGATGCTGGCGCTGCAGATCGCCTTCGGCGACGGACGCCGGCAGGCGGACCGCGGCGGCGCCCTGGCCGAACTGTCGGACCGGCCGTTCGGCGCCGTCCTGCTGTGGGCGCTGGGCGTCGGGCTCGTCGGCATGGCCCTGTGGCGGCTGTCGGAGGCGCTCTTCGGCTCCGTCGGACGCAACGGCCGTACGGCGAGGAAGCGGCTGCTGGCGGCCGCCCGGTGCGTGTTCTACTCGTTCGTCGCCTACTCGGTGCTGGCCTTCGCGGCGAGCCCCGGCGGCGGGAGCGGGTCGAGCGACCAGCAGTCCCGGGACGTCACCGCCCGGGTGATGGAGGTGCCCGCGGGACGCTGGCTGGTGGGCGCCGCCGGGGTGGCGATCGTCGCCGTCGGGGTGGGGATCGGCGTCCAGGCCGTACGCCGCAAGTACCACGACAAGCTGAAGCTCGGACAGCTGCGGCCCTGGGTCCGGCGGCTGGTGGACGTGACGGGCGTGGCCGGCGGCGTGGCGCGCGGCCTGGTGTTCGCGGCGGCCGGAGCCTTCGCCGTGCGGGCCGCGGTCGCCTACCGGCCCGACGAGGCCAAGGGGCTCGACGACACGCTGCGCTCCTTCGCCGGCACCCCGCTCGGCCCGTGGCTGCTGGTGTGCGTCGCGGCCGGGCTGGTGCTGTTCGGCGTGTTCTCCTTCGCGATGGCCCGCTGGCGGCGGGTCTGACGAGCGCCGCACAGGGAACACGGACGGGATGAACGAATCCGAGATTCCGCCGGACGGACGTCCCGTGGACGTCTATCTCGACCTGCTGCGCCTCCGGATGGACACGGAGGACTTCCACCGTCTGCTCGGCGTGGTGGAACCGGTTCTGCGGGCGATCGACGAGGAGCGGCTGCCCACCCTCGACTTCGCGCTGGACGGTGAGGACGCCGCGGAGCTGCCCCAGGAGATCCGGGACGAGGCCGCCCTGGTCATCGCCACCGCCGTCACCGGCCGACTGGACAACGAGGTCATCGAGATCCACATCGACGACAGCGGGCCGGTCCGGGTGGTCACCGACGCGGCCACCGCGAGCGACCCGGCCCGCCTCGGCGAGATCGCCGACTACCTGAGGGAACGGCACCGCCAGAACGAGGAGCTGCGCGGCATAGCCGAGGCCAGCGGACTGCCCACCGACTTCTGACCCGGGTACCGGCCGCCGCGGTGGGCGGGACCCCTCACCGCTTCGGCGTGGCGACGGGCACGCCCAGCGGGCGGCCGAGGCCGGTCACAGCCTCGTCCAGGCGCTCCAGATGCCGCAGCACACGGCCGGTGATCCGGCCGTAGCGCGGGCCGCCCGCGGCGCCGGGCTCCAGGAGCGAGGCGATGCTCGGCCCGGTCGCGATCGTGGCGTCGGGCCGTTCGCCCGCGACGCGCCCGGCGATCGCCTCGATGTTGCGCACGGTGCGCCGCATCGCGCCGCGCAGCCGCGGGTCCGCCGCGATCGAGGGATGGGTGGGCAGCAGCTCCGCGGTCGCGGCCAGGGAGCGCGCGTGATAGGCGCAGGTCTCCAGCAGCGCGACCACGTACCGGGCGGTGTCCCGCCGGGCCCGCAGCGGCGTGATCGGGTGGGTGAGCGGCTGGGTGGCCGCCCGCAGGTCGCCCAGCGCCTGGTCCAGGTCGCGGGCCCGGTCGAGCAGGTCCGCCGCGGGCCCGCCGCTGAGCTGGTCGACGGCGCTCTCGGTGACGTCGCAGAGCCGCTGGAGCACCGTGACCAGGAGCTCGTCGGTGCGCCGGTCGGTCCGCACCGGCAGCACCAGCGCGGCGGCGACGATCCCGCAGAGCGCGCCGAGCGCCGTCTCCTCCACCCGCAGCACCAGCACCGACGGGCTGTAGGTGTGCAGCAGCATGTACAGCAGCCCCAGCGCCGCGGTGACGAAGAAGGACATCAGGGTGTACGACAGCGGCGCGGTGTAGAACATCGCGAAGACGAACACCAGCACCAGCGCGAACGCCGTCCACGTGTGGTGCCCGACCAGCCCGGCCAGCACCAGGCCCGCCACCACCCCGAGCACCGTGCCCAGCAGCCGCCGGTAGCCCTTGACGAGGATCTCGCCGGTGGAGGCGGTGTTGATGAACACGATCCAGCAGGTGAGCACCGCCCAGTACCAGCGCTGGCTGGACAGGAACTCACCGCCGACGATGGCGAGCGACGAGCCCACCGTGACCTGGATCGCGGCGCGCGTGGTGGGCCGGCGCAGCCCGGTCGGCCGCTCCTCGTCCCCGGCCTCCTCGCCGGCGTCGATGGCCGCGTCCTCGGCGTCCAGCTCCTCCCGGGACCGGGCGGTGGCGGGGGTGTCGTCCGACTCGTCCTGCGGCCCGCCCAGGGCGAGCCGCAGCCCCAGGACGGCACGGGCGGCCTCGCCGACGCCCCGGAAGACGTCCTGCACGGCCGGGGACGCGGCCGGCAGGTGCTCCTCGTCCCGGTACCCGAGGAGCCGGTTGCGCACGTGGGCCAGCGCCGTCCCCGTCACCTCGTCCCCGGTCCGCTCGACGAGCGTGCGCAGCGCCTGGAGATCACGGCGCAGGGTGGCGACGGCCTCGTCCGGTCCGGGCAGCCGGCCCATCGAGGGGGCGGGCGCGCCCGGCAGGTGCAGGGTGAGGGTGTCCGCCCGCTCGGCGCTGCGCGCGGACAGCAGCAGCAGCCCCAGCCGTTCGGCGGTGATCTCGGCGTCCGCGATCCGGCGCTGCACCAGTCGCGCCGCGGCCTCGTCCGGGGTGCCCTCCTCCAGCCGGGCCTGGATCATCAGAGCCGTCTCGTGCAGCCGCGCGGTGCCCTCCCGGACGGCCTCCAGGGCCTTGTCGACGCCCTCGGGCCCGGCGTCGAGCAGCTCGATCTGCGCCGAGACCAGCTGGGCCAGACGGGCGCGGAAGGCCTCCCGCAGCCGCTGGAGGACGCCGGCGGGCGTCGCCGGCACCACCGCGAACCGCACCACGGCGCTGCACAGGAACGCCACGGCGATCACACCGCACAGCTCCGGCAGCTCAGGCACGGTCGCGCCGACGAACAGCGACAGGAAGTAGACCTGGAAGGCGATGAGCCCCAGCGCGGTGCCGCGGTCGCCGAACCGGCGGCCGTAGACGGCGCAGAAGATGAGAACGACGAAGAAGACGTCGCCGAGCACGATCCGGGTGTGCAGCAGCGCGGCCAGCGCCACCATGGCCAGCGCCACCGGCAGGCCGACGGCCAGCGTGACGGCCTGCCGGCGGCGCTGCTTCTCCCGGATGGCGAAGGTGGCCGCCATCGCCGCCATCGCCCCTGTCACCAGATGGGTGACGTCCGCCCCCAGCAGGGCGAGCACGGCCAGCGCCAGGGCGATGGCGCCCACCGTGCGCAGCCCGGCCGTCAGCCGCATCAGCCCGGGGTCGGACGCCGCCACGCGGTCCCGCAGTCGCGTCCGCACCGAGCGTCCCGCTGCCCTCACGCCGCCGTACTCTCTCCCGTTCCACGCCACGACACGCCGAGGTCCGTGTCCCGGCGGGTCGTGCCGGGACCGGACTCCTCCGGACGGGTCACCGGTCCAGCCGCGCGGTCCCCGCGACGTGCGCCCGCACCTGTTCCGGCGTCAGGTACGCGTCGGTGTACTCGAAGTCCTTCAGCTTGGCCGGCTTGCGGGCCTGGAAGCCGGTGCGCACGAAGTCGTCGCCGGCGACCGCGTTGAGCAGCCAGTTCGTCATCACGCGCGTCTTGGCGACGTTGGTGCGCAGCGCCGACCAGTGGTAGCCGCGGGCGACGGCCTGGGCGGGCAGGCCCCGCAGCTCGACGCCCAGCGGCTTGGAGACCGCGTCCCTGCCGCCGAGGTCGACGACGAGCCCGAGGTCCTTGTGGACGTACGGCCGCATCGCCTGGCCGCGCAGCGTCGCGATGACGTTGTCGGCGACGTGCCGGCCCTGCCGCATGGCGTGCTGGGCGGTGGGCGGGCAGACGGCACCCTCCTGGCCCTTGGCCAGGTCGGGCACCGCGGCCGAGTCGCCGAGCGCGAACACCCCGTCGTGGCCGGGCAGGCACATCTCGGCGGTGACCGCGAGCCGCCCCTTGACGGTCTCCGCGTCGAGCGTGGCGATCAGCGGGCTCGCCACCACGCCCGCGGTCCAGATCAGCGTGCGGGTGGGGATCACCCGCCCGTCGGTGAAGGTGACCTCCTCCGGACCGGCCTTGGCGATGGAGACGCCCAGGGAGATCTCGATGCCGCGCCGGCGCAGGATCTCCTGCGCGCTGCGCCCGAGCTTCTCGCCCAGCTCGGGCATCAGCTTGGGCGCGATGTCGATCAGGTGCCACTTGATCAGGCCCGGGTCCAGGCGGGGGTAGCGCTTGACGGCGGCGTGCGTCAGGCGCTGCAGGCACGCGGCGGTCTCGGTGCCCGCGTATCCGCCGCCGACCACCACGAACTGCAGCCGCGAGGCCCGCTCGGCCGGGTCCTGGCTGGCGTCGGCGAGGTCGAGCTGGGCGATGACGTGGTCGCGGATGTAGGCGGCCTCGGCGAGCGTCTTCATGCCGAACGCGTGGTCCGTGAGCCCGGGGATGTCGAAGGTCCGGGTGATGCTGCCGGGGGCCAGCACGATGTAGTCGTACGGTTCGTCGAGGATCCGGTCGGTGATGGTACGGATGACGCAGACCTTCGACTTCAGGTCCACGCCGATCGCTCCGCCCGGGATGATCCGGGTGCGGTACCTCTTGCTGCGGCGCAGGGACACGGCGATGGACTGGGGCGTCAGCACCCCGGAAGCGACCTGGGGCAGCAGCGGCAGATAGAGCTGGTAGGCGAACGGCGTCACCAGCGTGACGTCGGCCTCGTCGGGGGAGAGTTTCCGTTCCAGGCGGCGGACGCACTCCACCCCGGCGAAACCTGCGCCAACCACCAGGATCCTGGGTCGTGTCACGGTGTTCATCCCTTTCTGCGGCTCCAGGCGGTCCGACTCGAACGCCTTTCGCCTGCCCCTGGATCGCTGCTTCGCACCTCATCGATCCCATCGTGTCGCCGGCCGTCGCGCCAGCCGGGAGCGGCGGGGAGACGAACGCGTCGACAACCACCATGCCCGCGCCGGGGCCGCGGCGCACCGGCGGAAGGGGGCGGCGGGCACCGCGCCGCGCCGTCCTGACGGCCGAAAGGCCTGGTCCCGGAGGCCGGGGCGCCTGCCCGGCGCGGGGACCGGAGCGCATTCAGGTGAACGGCCCCGCGCGGGCGGGCGGCCCGCGTCCCCGCGGACGCGGGCCGTGCCCGCCGCGGTGTGCGCCGCCTCGTCACGCGCCCTGCCGACGCCGTCGCCGACGCGGGACCCGCCGGGCCGGCAGTCCGGTCCGGCGACCCGCCGCGAGCGCGGACGCGGGCGGACCGGCGGCCGGGACCCCCGGCCGCCCGGCTCCACGGGGAGCGGCCGCCGACGGGCCGAACGGCGGGACGCACCCGCACCGGCGGCTGCGGCCGGTGCGGGGAGGGCCGCCTCCGCGTCGTCAGCGGGGCCGCGCGCCCGGCACCGTCCCCGGCCCGTACGCCGGCGACGGGCCGGTCGCCCCGCCCGGGGAGGAGCACGTGCCCGGCCGGATCCGCGTCCTTCGCCCCGGCGCACCGGACGTCGTCCCTCCGGCGACGGGGGAGCGGCGGCGGGCGGTCACCCCGCGCCGCCGAGGTGGCACAGCAGCAGACACACGTCGTCGTCGCGCTCGGAGTCGCTCAGCAGCGGATCGAGGAGCCGGTCCGCCGAGCCCTCCAGATCCGCGTCCAGTTCCGCGGAGCGGAACGCCCCGAGCGCCGCCGCCAGGCGCTCGATGCCCGGGTCTATCCCCCGGGCACGCCGCTCGACCAGCCCGTCCGTGTACAGCGCCAGCGTCGAACCGGGCGTCAGGCGCACGGTGTGGTCGTCGATCTCCTGCCGCAGCGGGATGCCGAGCATCGCGCCCGGCTTGGCGTCCAGGGTGGTCACCCGCCCGTCGGCGGTGCGCAGCACCGGCGGCGGATGGCCGGCGGCGGCCCAGGTCAGCGTCGGGTCGTCGGGGTGGAAGCGGGCGATGACCGCGGTGGCGTACAGGTCGGGCTGCAGGTGGTGCAGGAACATGTGCAGCCGGGTCAGCAGCCGGCCGGGGCTGCCGCCGTCGACCGCGTAGGCGCGCAGCGCGGTGCGCAGCTGGCTCATCATGACGGCCGCGTGCAGCCCGTGCCCGGTGACGTCGCCGACCACGGCGATCAGGCTCCCGTCGGGCTGGCGGAAGGCGTCGTACCAGTCACCGCCGATGTTCAGCCCGTGGGTGGCCGGCAGGTAGCGCGCCGCGAGGGTCAGGCCGGGGGTCGCGGGCAGGTCCGTCAGCAGGGCGCGCTGCAGCGTCTCGGCGATGTCACGGTTGTGCTCGAAGCGCCGGGCGTTGTCGATCGCGATGCTGGCCCGCCGGGTCAGCTCGATCAGCATCACGGCGTCGTCCGGGTCCCAGCGCTCACCGGGCGGCGACAGGGTCAGCACGCCCAGCGGCGCCCGCCGGGTCGGCAGCGGGATGCACAGCAGCGGCCGGCCGGGCTCCAGCGCCGAGGGCGGCTGGTCGTCGACGCCGGGCAGGCCGCCGGGGTGGTCGGCGGCGTACTGCGGCCGGCCGGTGCGCGCGGCGACCACGGCGGCGGCCGGATGCGGTGTCTGCCGCTGCTGGTCGTCGTGGTCGAACAGCCACACGTCGACGCTGCGGGCGTATTCCGGCACCAGCAGATCGGGGAGCCGGCGCACGATCTCGTCGTGGTTGAGCGAGGCCGTCAGCACCGCGCTCGCGTCCGCGAGGAAGGTCAGCCTGCGGCGGGCGTTCTCCGCCTCGGTGCGCGCCTTGCGCTCGGCGGCGAACGCCTCCCGCTGGGCCCGCCCGGCGGCGTCCAGCTCGGCGTGCAGCGCGAGCACGCCCTGGTTGGTCTGGTGCAGTTCCTCCCGGTGGAAGGCGACCAGCTGCTCCTGCTCGGTGAGCTTCTCCAGCACCAGCGCCGTGTCCTCGTCGGCGCCCAGCAGGGCCTCCGCGAGCACGGCGGGGTCCTCGGGCACGCCGTCGCCGCCGTCCGCCCGGGCGGACTCGGGACAGGCGACCGCCGTCCGCCACGGCGGCTCCCCGGCCGCGGCCGCGTCGTGCGAGGGGGTCACCACGGTGTGCAGCAGCGTCCCCTCGCCGGGCGCCCTGGTCACCGTCAGGCTGAGCCGCCACACGCCGCCCTTGGTGAGGCACTGGCGCAGGTGCGCGCTGAGCGCGGCGGCCAGGCGGGTGCGGTCCAGGGGCGGCACGCCGTACGCGGCGGCCAGGCGCGCGGTGGCGATGCGGGCCCGTGCCGCATCGGTGACGGTGGAGATCTGCCACGTGCGCTTCATGGGCGGTCCGGCGGGGTCGGAGTCAACACGGCGACGGCGGTGTCGTCCCGCACCGGGCGGGCGGGACTGCTGGCGTCGCGTATCGTCACGGCGGCCGTCACGGCCGGGTCGTCCGCCACCGGACCGGCGTCGGACGGCGGCGTCCAGCGGCTGGGCAGCCCGTCGCTGTGCAGGATCAGCAGCCGGTCGTCCGCCCAGACCGCCTCCTCCTCGCGCAGCGACGCGTGCCGGTGCACGCCGACGATGCCGGGCCGTGACACCAGCGCGCGCCACCGGTCGCCCTCGCGCAGCCGCGCCCCCACGTTGCCCACGCCGGCGAAGCGCAGCCGTCCGGCGCGGACGTCGACCTGGGCCACGGCGACGGCCGCCCCCCGGGTGCCGCCCAGCGCCGTGTCCAGCTGCCGCAGCGCCTCGGCGGGCGGCAGGTGGGCCGAGCCGCGCAGCGCCTCCACCGCGGCCGTCGAGGCACGGGCCGCCTCGGGGCCGTGGCCCAGGCCGTCGGCCAGCATCAGCGTCAGCCGGTCGCCGGAGCGGACCCAGGCCCAGGCGTCACCGGAGTACTCCGCCCCGCCGTACGGGATGTTCACCCCGCCGGCCCGCACCCCGCCCGCCGGCCGCGCGGGCCCGGTCCCGCCGCCCGGCGGGTTGCCGATCCGGGCCAGCGCCACCGTGCCCCGGCCCGGGAGGCTGTGCAGGCCGAAGTCGTCGGCGAGGCGCCGGCAGGTGCCGAGGCCGGCGCCGAGCGAGCGGGTCGTGGAGAACCCGTCGCGCAGCGCCGCCGGCACGTCCGCGATGCCCGGACCGTGGTCGATCGCGGCGATCTGCACGGCCGGGGCCCCGCCCGGGCCCTCGGCGGGCACGGGCGGGGCCACGTTCTCGATGAGGACCTGACCGCCCCCCGCGTGCTTGAGGAGGTTGGTGGCGAGCTCGGTCGCCACCAGCGCGGCACTCGCCGTGCGTTTCTCGTCCAGCCCGGCCAGGGCCGCCGCGCGCTCCGCCGCCACCCGTGCGTCGCGCACCCGGGTCGAGTCGTGCACCGGGACGTCCCACACCCGCGGCATCAGCTCTCCTCGCGCGGACGCGGCGGCACGGCCGTCCACGACGTCACGCACACGGTGGTGCCGGCCCCCGGAGTGGACTCGATGGTGAAGTCGTGCACCAGGCGCCGCGCGCCGCCCAGCCCCATTCCCAGGCCGTCGCCGGAGGTGTAGCCGTCGCTGAGCGCGCGGTCCAGGTCCGTGATGCCCGGTCCCTCGTCGGTGAACGTCAGCCGCAGGCCGTGCGCCCCGCCCCGGGTGACGTGCGCCGCCTCCATGTGCCCGCCGCCGCCGTGCACGAGGGTGTTGCGGGCCAGCTCACTGGCCGCTGTGACCAGCTTCGTCTGGTCCACGAGGCCGAAGCCGAGCTGTGCGGCCGCCTGCCGCACATGCTGTCGCACCCACACCAGATCCATGTCCGAGCGGATCGGCAGGCGGGCCTCGACGCCCGCGCTGGTGTACATCACGGACGCTCCTGGCGCCTGCCGCCGAAGCGGGACGGCCGGGTCGGCCGGGTGAGCAGGTCCATGGCCGCCTCGGTGCTCAGCGCGGTGCGCAGCCCCGGCAGCGTCAGGCCCAGTTCCACCAGGGTGATGGCGACCGCGGGCCGCATGCCGGCCACCACCGTCTCCGCGGCCAGCAGCTTGGCCTGCGCCGCGATCTCGGCCAGGACGCGGCCGAGGAAGGAGTCGACGATCTCCACGCCGGAGAGGTCGATCAGCACGCCGGTGACCCTGCTGCGCGAGATCGCCTCGGCGATGTCCTGCTGCAGCTGCTGTGCCGCGCTGTCGTACAGGTCGCCCTGGAGGGTGATCAGGAGGACGTCGCCGAGCCGCAGGACCGGCACGTGCCCCGTGGGCCGGGGGAAGGCGTCGTTCACCGCTGCCCCGCATCGCCCGGCGCCGAGTTGACGATGTCCGTGCCGAGCTCGTGCAGGGCGTACGCCAGCGCGTCGGCCAGGCCCGCGCGGGTGATCACCGTGCCCAGGTCCAGGCCGAGGTGGACGATGGTCTGCGCGATCGCGGGGCGGATGCCGGAGACGATGCACTCCGCGCCCATCAGCCGGGCGGCGGCGACCGTCTTCATCAGGTGCTGGGCGACCAGCGAGTCGACCGTCGGCACGCCGGTGATGTCGAGGATCGCGAACTGCGCGTGCTGCTCGACGATCGACTCCAGCAGGGTCTCCATCACCACCTGGCTGCGGGCGCTGTCCAGCGTCCCGATCAGCGGCACGGCGACGATGCCGTCCCACAGCTTGATGACGGGCGTGGCCACCTCCATCAGCTGCAGCCGCTGCCGGTCGATGAGGGCCTGCCCCTCGCTCAGCGCCGTCTGCATGACGACCACCCGCAGCGTCCCCAGCAGGACGGTCAGCGTGTTCGTGCAGGCCCGCAGGTGCTCGGCGGGCGCGTCCGCGAGGTCGTCGGCGAGGAGGTTCTCGACGGGGGGCCGCAAGGTGTCCAGTTCGGTGGACACCTGAGCCGCCGTCAGGCCGGCGCGGGAGCGGGCCACCTGCATCCGGGCCAGCTGCTCGCGCACCATGCTGAACCCGGCCGCGTCCGGATCCTCCACCCGGCCCCCGTCGGCCACCTGGGCCAGCGCGTCGACCACGGCCTTGCCCGCCTCCACCGCCTCGTCCCGCGAGACGGTGAACACGGTGCGGAACAGGGGCTCGTCCGCCCACCTCTGGGCGACCTGCTCCCGGCGACGCCGCAGGAAATCCCTGACCTCGGTCGTCGGTGATGCGAGCTGTCCGTCCGCTACGTGCTCCGGCACCTGTTTCTCTCCTCATCCGCGTTGCGTCGAACCGCACCGTTGGAGGCAACGAAACGGCGACGTGACTCCTGCCGGGCGACCACTGTAACCACCGCCCGATCTCGTACGACACCTCGCTCCGGGCAAGTGATCCGGTCGAGGGGCAGGGCGGTCGGCGGCCGCCGTGACGCACGTCCGGCGGGGGAACAACAGTTCGGTACGAGGGGGTGCAGCCACCCGCCCGGTGCGGGAGCGGGGGCCGGACGGCCGACGGGGGCTGCTCAGACGTCCTCCTGCTCCGGGACGGCCGCGGGCTGCCCGTCGACGCGTCCGAGGGCCTCCTCGGCGCTCCGCGAGACGGGGACGGTGATGCTGACGCCCGTCAGGTCCAGGATCCGCTGCACGGCCGGGGTGGGCGAGATGATGTGCACGCTCCCCGGCAGTTCCCGGACCTCCTGGTAGACGCGCAGGATGATGTTCATGCCGGACGAGTCCATGAAGGGGACCGCCGACAGGTCGAGCAGGAAATGCCGTCGCCCGTGGTGGAGCTGGTTCGCCAGATGGTGCTGGAACTCCGTGGCGGTGTCGACGTCCAGGTACCCCTCCACCTTGAACAGCGCGACATCCTCCCGGGGCAGCGTCACCTCGACGGACAGAGGGTTCTGGGCAATGGGCACGAGTACCTCCAACAGTGCTGACGGCCAGGGCTGGCTACCCCTGGAAGCGGCTCCGACACCCGCCGGTCCCGCGGGGCGCGCAGTGATCAAACTCTCATCCGCGCCCCTACGGAACCGTGCACCCGCGCCGTGAGGAGGCCGGGTCCGTCCCGGACCCCGAGGCCCGTCCCGTACCCCCTCACCCGCGGGTCGTGTCTCACCGCGCACCCGCGCCTACCCCGTAATCAGCGGGTCATGCCCACGGCGCGCCGGCCGCCGTCCTCACCCGACCCGGATGCCCACGATGCAGGTGTCGTCGTCGGTGTCCGACCTGCTGTACGTGAGCAGCCGGTCCAGCTGCTGGTCCAGCGTGGTGGGCGCCGTGCGCGCGGTGGTCACCAGATGGGTCAGGGACTCCTCCACCGACCGGTCGCGACGCTCGATCAGACCGTCGGTGTACATCAGCAGGGTGTCGCCGGCGGCCAGTTGGACCTGGGTCTCCTCGTACCCGGCCTCGGGCACCGCGCCCAGCAGCATCCCCCTGGCCAGCGGCAGGGGAGCCGCGTCCGCGTCCCGCACGAGGACGGGCGGCAGATGGCCCGCCCGCGCCCAGCGGAACGTGCGCGTGTCCGGGTCGTACAGGCCGCACACCGCCGTGGCGGTGACCGCACCCGTCAGATGGTGCGCCACGATGTTCAGCCACGACAGCAGCTGGCCGGGGCCCGCGCCGGTCACCGCCAGCCCGCGCAGCGCGTTGCGCAGCACCACCATGCTCGTCGCCGCCTCGATGCCGTGGCCCGCCACGTCCCCCACGCACAGCAGCACCAGCCCGGACGGCAGGACGACGGCGTCGTACCAGTCGCCGCCGACCAACTGCTCGGTCTCTGCGGGCCGGTAGCGCACGGCCACCTGGAGGCCGGGAACCCGCAGCGGGTCCTGCGTGGGCGGCATGATGGCGTGCTGCAACTGCAGGGCCAGCCGGTTGCGTTCGCTGGCCTGCTGCTCGGTGTGCGCCAGCTGGTCGCGGGTGGCGGCGAGCGCCACCTCCGTCCAGTGCTGCGCCGAGATGTCCTGGTAGGCCCCGCGGACCACGAGCAGCCGGCCGTCGGTGTCGAGGACCGGTTCGGCGACGACCCGGATGTGCCGGGTCACCCCGTCGGGCCGCTGCAGCCGGAAGGCCGCCGACGCGGGCCGCCGGTGGTGCAGGAGGGTGCGCAGGAAGCGGCGGATGGTGACGCCGTCGTCCGGATGGGCGTGGGCCGGCAGTTCCTCCAGCGGCACCGGGGTACTCGACTGCGGACGCCCGTACAGGTCGAACAGCTGCCCGTTCCAGGTGATCTCCCCGGTCAGCACGTTCTCCTCGAAGCCGCCGATGCGGCCGAGGCGCTGGGCGTGCTGGAGCAGACTCGCCAGCCGCGCCGTCTCGTCCTCGATGCGCCAGATGAGCAGGACGGCCGAGCCGTGCCGGCTGATGCTGATGTCCGCGACCGCCGACAGCGGGACCTGGTCGACGAGGGCGGTCAGGTTCATCCGGCGGGCCCGGAAGGGCTCACCGGTGGCGTACACGCGCTCCACCTGCTGGAACAGCTCGCTCTGCCCGGCCGCCATCGGATAGGCCTCCAGCAGCAGCGAGCCGCCCACCATCGCGCGCGGCCGGCCGGCCGGGTCCAGGAAACGGCTGTTGACGTGCTGGATGCGGAAGTCCACCAGATGCCCGGCGGCGTCGAGGTGCGGCACCAGCACCAGCGCGGGATCGTGCAGCCCGTCGGCCAGGTCCATCAGCTCCGCGGCGTCCGGCAGCACCCGCGGCTCCTGGGCCGGGCCGTGCGCCGGCGTGTACGCCTCCAGCGTGTGGGCGCACAGCTCCGCCAGGGCCTCCACCTGGCGGACGATCTGGGGCCGCAGCTCGGGCAGCGGCTCCGGCCAGGCGATCTCCAGCACGCCGTGGATGCGGCCCCCGGTGCCCGCGGGCAGGGCGGCCCGGCCGCCGTCCGGGTGGTGGTGCCGGCCGATGCTGGGCAGCCCGGTCTCCGCGAGGGACCCGATCCACTGTCCCGCGCGCTCGGTCAGACCGCGCCGCGCCACCGTCGCCACGTCCGGCGGCACGTACCGCCAGCGCGCGGCCTCGGCCGGGGAGAACCCGGCGCTGCCGGCCAGCGTCAGCGACCCGTCGGAGCCCGCGGCCCAGATGGCCACGGCCACCGCGCCGAGCGGGCGCAGCGCCTGCTCCAGCAGGGCGTCGGCGACGGCCTGGGTGTCGTCCGCGGCCAGCGCTCCGCTCTCGGCCGCGCGCAGCCGTACCGCGGCCGACTCGTCGAGCGGTTCGTCGCCGGCTCCGGTGGTGGCGGCCAGGAACGCGTCCGTCACCTCGGACATCCGGTCCCGCGCGGCCTGGTTGATGACGTCGACCGCGAATTCGAGCGGCGTCACCTGGGCCTGCTCGGCCAGCTCGGACAGCTGCCGGGCGGCCTGCGCCGGACCGCACTTGAGGCGTTCGACGAGGATGCCCTTGGCGAGTTCGATCAGGGCGCGCCCCTCGGCCTCCGCCTGGGCCGCCCGCACCTCGCGGCTGAGCCGCTCCACGGTGGCCGCCAGTCTGCCGACGGGCGAGGCGGGCGGCTCGGCGGCGGACGGCTCCACGGCGGCGGAGGCCGCCGGGGCCACGGCTGGGGTGAACCGCGGCTCACCGTCCAGCGGTTCGCGCGGATGCTCGGAGATGCTCACGATGCGGATGCTCCTCGACTGCAGCGCACTCGCGTGCGGGACGCAGGACGCTGCGGGGCGGTCGCCGGCGCGGTCATGCGGGCAGCCAGCGGCGGACACAGGCGATCAGGTCGCGAGTGTCCACCGGCTTGGTGACGTAATCACTGGCGCCCGAGGCGAGGCTCTTCTCGCGGTCGCCGGGCATCGCCTTCGCGGTGACGGCGATGATGGGCAGGTCGGCGTACTGCGGCATGCCGCGGATCTCCGCGGTCGCCGCGTAGCCGTCCATCTCCGGCATCATCACGTCCATCAGCACGAGCGCGACCTCCGGGTTGTTCACCAGCGTCTCGATGCCCTTGCGCCCGTTCTCCGCGTGCAGCACCCGGAAGCCGTGCAGCTCCAGGATCCCGCTGAGCGCGAAGAGGTTGCGCGCGTCGTCGTCCACGACGAGCACCGTGCGCCCGGCCGCGGACTCGTCGACGGGCAGCGCCGCGTGCCGCTGCGGGTCCTCCGGGCGCACCAGGGCGAGCACCTCGCCCGGCTCCTCGGCGGACAGGTGCAGCGCGATGCGCTCGCGCAGTTCGTCGAGGCTGGACAGGAACTCCAGCGCCCCGCCCTCCGCCCGGGAGCGCAGCGTCTCCTCCAGGGCCGCGTCGGCGCGGTGACCGCTGTGCACGAGCACCGGAACGCTCGCCAGCGCCGAGTCGCCCTGGGTGGCCTCCAGGAACCGGGACGCCTCGCCGTCCGGCATGCCGAGCTCCAGGACCACGCAGTGGCACGGCTCGGCGGCCAGGGCGCCCGCCGCCTCCTGCGCGCCGACGGCGGTGATGATGTCGATCGCCGGCCGCTGCCCGCCGTCGCTCCGGCCGTGCGTCAGATCCGTGACGACGCTCTCCGCGACGAGGGTCAGCAGGCCGCGTGGCCGCTCCTCCACGACGAGCAGCCGCCGGGGACGCGGCCCGGGCCCGGTCTCGGGCACCACCGCGGCCGGTTCCTCGGCCGGGGCCTCCGCCGAAGCCGGCTCCAGGGTCCGGCCGGAGGTCATCAGCTGCTCGAAGTCGGGCCGGGCCACGGGCAGGTAGAGGGTGAACGTGCTGCCCTGGCCGGGCGTGCTGTCCACGGTGACGGCTCCGCCGAGCAGCTGGGCGATCTCCCGCGTGATGGACAGGCCCAGGCCGGTGCCGCCGTACTTGCGGCTCGTCGTGCCGTCCGCCTGCTGGAACGCGCCGAAGATCGTCTCCAGGTGCTGCTCGGGGATGCCGATGCCGGTGTCCTTCACCCGGAACGCCACCACGGCGCCGCCTCTGATCACGCTCTGCGGCACCTCGTCGTCCGTCGCGGGTTCGATGCGCAGCTCCACGCTGCCCCGCTCGGTGAACTTCACCGCGTTCGACAGCAGGTTGCGCAGGACCTGACGCAGCCGCGAGTCGTCCGTGAGGAGGTCCGCGGGCGCGCCGGGCGCGGTCGCCACCGTGAAGTCCAGGCCCTTCTGCGTCGTCATGGGCCGGAAGGTGGCCTCGACGTACTCGATGAGCTGACGGAGCGTCACCCGCTCGGGCGTGACGTCCATCTTCCCGGCCTCGACCTTCGACAGGTCGAGGATGTCGTTGATCAGCTGCAGCAGGTCCGAACCGGCGGAGTGGATGATCTGCGCGTACTCGACCTGCTTCGGGGTGAGGTTGCGCGACGGGTTCTGGGCGAGCAACTGGGCGAGGATGAGCAGGCTGTTGAGCGGGGTGCGCAGCTCGTGGCTCATGTTCGCCAGGAACTCCGACTTGTACTTCGAGGCCAGCGACAGCTGCTGGGCGCGGGCCTCCAGCTCCTGCCGCGCCTGCTCGATCTGCAGGTTCTTCGCCTCGATGTCCCGGTTCTGCGCCACCAGCAGGGAGGCCTTCTCCTCCAGCTCGGCGTTGGAGCGCTGCAGTTCCTCCTGCTGCACCTGCAGCTCGGCCGAGCGGGCCTGGAGCTCGGCGGTCAGCCGCTGCGACTCGACCAGCAGCTCGTCGGTGCGGGCGTTGGCCACGATGGTGTTGACGTTGACGCCGATGGTCTCCATCAGCTGGGCCAGGAAGTCGTGGTGGATCTGGGTGAAGCGCGTCACCGACGCCAGCTCGATCACGGCGAGCACCTGGTCCTCGAACACGATGGGCAGCAGCACCAGCGCGGTCGGCGTCACCTGCCCGAGCCCGGAGGAGATGGTCACGTAGTCGGGCGGCAGCTCGTCCACCGTGATGGTGCGCCGGCTGCGCGCGGCCTGGCCGACCAGGGTGCGGCCGAAGGGGATGCGGGTGGGCCGGGCGTCGTCGTCGGGATAGCCGTAGGAGCCGACGAGCCGCAGCTCGGGACCGCTCTCGCCGTCCTCGGCCAGGTAGAAGGCGCCGTACTGGGCGGACACCAGGGGCACGAGCTCGTCCATGATCAGCTCGGCGACCACGGGCAGGTCGCGGTGGCCCTGCATCAGGCTGGAGATCCGGGCGAGGTTCGTCTTGAGCCAGTCCTGCTCCTGGTTGGCCCGGGTGGTCTCGCGCAGGGACTCCACCATGGAGTTGATGTTGTCCTTGAGCTCGGCGACCTCGCCGGACGCCTCCACGGTGATCGAGCGCGTCAGGTCGCCCTCGGCGACGGCGCTGGCGACCTCGGCGATCGCGCGGACCTGCCGGGTGAGGTTTCCGGCCAGTTCGTTGACGTTCTCCGTCAGGCGCTTCCAGGTGCCCGAGACGCCCTCCACCTCGGCCTGGCCGCCGAGGCGGCCCTCGGTGCCGACCTCGCGGGCGACGCGGGTGACCTCGTCGGCGAAGGCGGAGAGCTGGTCGACCATCGTGTTGATCGTCGTCTTGAGCTCGAGGATCTCGCCGCGGGCGTCGACGTCGATCTTCTTCGACAGGTCGCCCTTGGCCACCGCGGTCGTCACCAGCGCGATGTTGCGCACCTGGCCGGTGAGGTTGTTGGCCATGGAGTTGACGTTGTCGGTGAGGTCCTTCCAGGTGCCCGCCACGTTCGGCACGTGCGCCTGGCCGCCGAGGCGGCCCTCGGTGCCGACCTCGCGGGCGACGCGGGTGACCTCGTCGGCGAACGCCGACAGCGTGTCGACCATCGTGTTGATGACCTCGGCCAGCGCCGCGACCTCGCCCTTGGCCTCGACCGTGATCCGCTGCGACAGGTCGCCCCGGGCCACGGCGGTGGCGACCTGGGCGATGGAGCGGACCTGGCTGGTGAGGTTGGACGCCATCACGTTGACGTTGTCGGTGAGGTCCTTCCAGGTGCCCGACACGCCCCGCACCTGGGCCTGGCCGCCGAGGCGGCCCTCGGTGCCGACCTCGCGGGCGACGCGGGTGACCTCGTCGGCGAAGGCGGAGAGCTGGTCGACCATCGTGTTGATGGTGTTCTTCAGTTCGAGGATCTCGCCGCGGGCGTCGACGGTGATCTTCTGGGAGAGGTCGCCCTTGGCCACCGCGGTCGCCACCAGCGCGATGTTGCGGACCTGGCCGGTGAGGTTGCCCGCCATGAAGTTCACGGAGTCGGTCAGATCGCGCCAGGTGCCCTTGACGCCCTTGACGTCCGCCTGGCCGCCGAGGCGGCCCTCGGTGCCGACCTCGCGGGCGACGCGGGTGACCTCGTCGGCGAAGGCGGAGAGCTGGTCGACCATCGTGTTGATGGTGCTCTTCAGTTCGAGGATCTCGCCGCGGGCGTCGACGGTGATCTTCTGGGAGAGGTCGCCCTGGGCCACCGCCGTGGTGACCTGGGCGATGGAGCGGACCTGGCTGGTGAGGTTGCCCGCCATGTGGTTCACCGAGTCGGTCAGGTCCCGCCACACGCCGGCCACGCCCGGCACCTGGGCCTGGCCGCCGAGGCGGCCCTCGCTGCCGACCTCGCGGGCGACGCGGGTGACCTCGTCGGCGAAGGCGGAGAGCTGGTCGACCATCGTGTTGACGGTCTCCTTCAGCTGCAGGATCTCCCCGCGGGCGGGCACGTCGATCTTCTGGGAGAGGTCGCCCTTGGCGACCGCCGTGGCCACCTGGGCGATGTCGCGGACCTGGGTGGTGAGGTTGCCCGCCATGGCGTTCACCGAGTCCGTCAGGTCGGCCCAGGTGCCCGAGACGCCCGGCACCTCGGCCTGCCCGCCGAGCGTGCCCTCGGTGCCCACCTCGCGGGCCACCCGGGTGACCTCGGAGGTGAACAGGGACAACTGGTCCACCATGCCGTTGAAGACCTTGGCGATGTCGCCCATGAGGCCGTCGGCGTCGTCCGGCAGACGCGTGCCGAAGTCGCCGTCCCGGACGGCCGTCAGGCCCGCCAGGAGGCGCCGCAACTCCTGATCGCCCGGCACCGTGTCGACGGCCCCGGCGCTGTCGCTGGTCATGCGAACCCTCGTTCCGCTCCCCAGGAGTCCTCGGCTGCGAGGACTCGGAACCCCCGCCGGACCGATCGGCGGTCCGGCTGTCGTGTGTGCATTTCCGCAGTTCACGGATCTGCGCGATGAGAAAATACGTCGCAGGCTAACCCACGTCCCAGGTGGGGAACAAAGCGCGGGGCGCAGTTCGGCCCCGACGGATCCGGACGGGACGGATCATGCATGAACGGGCGTGGCAGGGGTACTTGGAAAGATTTCCCTGCGAGTCGCCGCTGTGCCCGCGGCCGACGCTCCTCCCGCGCCTGCGCGGCATCGCCTCCTCGGGCCTGCCGGCGCCGCTGCGGCGCCGGCAGGCCCGTGTCTGGACCGGCGCCCCGCCCCGCTGGACCGCGTCCTCGGGCTGACGGGCACCCTCGAGTACCTCACCGCGCCCCGGGAGGCCGGCGGCCACGGGCGGGAGCGCCGGGGGACCGGCTGGGACCCGGCCGGATCCGGGGCGTGCTTCGAATGGCGCCGCCGCAGGGGGGTATTTGGCTGCTGTGGAAGCGAGCGTGCCCGGATCACCGGCCGGCCGGGCCGGGACCGGCGGCGCCCCGGGAGGGAAGGAGCAGCGTGCCCATTGACAGAATCTGGTCGTACGCACCCGGCAGCGGTCACGTCGAAGGGCGGGACCTGACGGGTTACACCGTCGTCGCGAGTGACGGGACCATCGGGCATGTGGACCGGCAGGCCGACCACTTCGGCATGCGGCACCTGGTCGTCGACACCGGCGTGTGGGTCTTCGGCCGGAGCGTCCTCGTGCCGGTCGGCGTCGTCACCGCCATCGATGCCGGCAACCGGCGGATCACGGTGGCCTGCACCAGAGGAGAGGTCAAGGCCGCGCCCCGGTTCCGGACCGACAGCGAGACGATGGACCCGCAGTACCTGACCTCCGTCGGTGAGTATTATCACAGCCTGCCGCCGCGCGAGACCTCCGCCACCTGACTGCTTCGAGCCGCGGCGACCCGAGGGAGACGAGAAGCCGGCCGGCCGTCCGCACCGGAGGCCGCCGGGAGGATCCACAGGAAGACAGACCACTCCGTTTCCGCGTGCCCGCCGGAGGCCCGGGCGACGGCGGTGACGGCGATGGAGGTGCCGCGAGCAGTGACGGACCATTGACACAGGCAGAGCGCCCGGGCGCACCGGCCGCCACCGGGCGGTCGGATGCCGTCGGCACACGGGAGACGAACGCCGCCAAAGGGGCCGCCACCGGGTGGGCGGACCCGGGGGCCGCCCGGGGCACGGCCCCCGCCGCCGGGCGTACGGGCCTCGGGCCCGCCCGGGAGACGGACACCGCCGTCCGGGCCGGCGCCGGCCGGGCGGAGCGCGCGGGCAGGCGCGGGACGGACCCCGCGGCCGGCGCCGG
>NZ_BAAATK010000077.1:0-20118 GCF_039533365.1 Streptomyces glaucus | reverse complement strand
AGCCCCGCACCTTCCGGTGCGGGGCTTTCTGCATTTGGCGTGAAAAGGCAGGGCCGGAAGGCCCGCCCTTTCACAGCCGACCCGCTGCTTTCAGCGCCAGATATGCGTCGGACAGTGCCGGAGCGATCTCGTCCGGTACTGCGTCGACGACCGTGACGCCGTGGCGGCGGAGTTGTTCTGCGGTGCGGTGACGCTCGGCCTGGGCCTGTGCGGCGGCAGCGGCCTCGTACACCGCTTCCGTACTGCCGCGGGCCTTGGCCATCTGGGCGATGTGCGGGTCCGCCACGGACGCCAGCAGAACCGTGTGGCGTTTGGTGAGCTGGGGCAGGACGGGCAGCAGACCCTCCTCGACGGGAGCGGCGTCGAGAGTCGTGAGCAGCACGATCAGGGAACGGCGGGGGGCCGTACGGAGCGCCGCGGCGGTGAGGCCGCGGGCGTCCGTCTCGACGAGTTCGGGTTCCAGCGTCGCCATCGCGCCGACCAGGGACGAAAGGACGTCGCCTGCCGTGCGGCCCTGGACCAGGGCGCGCACTCGGCGGTCGTAGGCGAGCAGGTCCACGCGGTCGCCGGCGCGGGAGGCGAGGGCCGCCAGGAGCAGGGCCGCGTCCATGGCGGCGTCGAGGCGGGGGACGTCGCCGACGCGGCCGGCCGAGGTGCGGCCCGTGTCGAGGACGACAAGAATGTGACGGTCGCGTTCCGGACGCCAGGTGCGTACGGCGACCGCGGACTGGCGGGCCGTGGCACGCCAGTCGATGGAACGGGTGTCGTCACCGGGAACGTACTCCCGCAGACTGTCGAACTCCGTGCCCTCGCCGCGCGTCAGCACACTGGTGCGGCCGTCCAGTTCACGGAGGCGGGCCAGCTTCGCGGGCAGGTGCTTGCGGCTGGTGAAAGGAGGCAGGACGCGTACCGTCCAGGGAACCCTGTGGGTGCCCTGACGGGCGGACAGGCCGAGAGGACCGTAGGAGCGGATCGTCACGCGGTCCGCCTGGCGGTCGCCGCGGCGGGTGGGACGCAGACGGGTGGTGAGGCGGCGGCGCTCGCCGGGCGGGATCGTCAGACGGTGGCGGGAGGCCGCCGTCTCCGTGCCGGGCTGCCAGGCGCTGGGGGGCCAGGCGTCGCGGAGACGGGCACGGAGCGGGCGGCGGGACGGATTGGTGACCGTCAGAGTGACGTCGGCGGTGTCGCCCAGGCGCACGGAGGTGTCGCCGGAGCGCGAGAGGCGCAGACGGCGCACGGGGGCGGCCAGGGCGAAGTCGCAGGCGCAGGCCACTGCCAGGGGAGCGTTGACCGCGAGAACGCCCGTCCAGCTGGGGTCCCAGATGCCGACGGGGAGGGTGCCCAGGGCCGCGAGGAGCGCGGCGCGTCCGGTGACTGCCATCAGCGGGGAACGGGTACGTGGGCGAGGATCGCGTTGATGACGGAGTCGGCCGTCACGCCCTCCATCTCCGCCTCCGGGCGGAGTTGCACCCGGTGGCGGAGGGTGGGCAGGGCCAGTGCCTTGACGTCGTCGGGAATGACGTAGTCGCGGCCCGTGAGCCATGCCCACGCGCGGGAGGTGGCCAGCAGGGCCGTGGCACCGCGGGGGGAGACGCCGAGGGTGAGGGACGGGGACTCGCGGGTGGCCCGGCAGATGTCGACGACGTAGGCGGTGATCTCCGGAGAGACGGTGGTCCTGGCCACCGCCGCGCGGGCCGCCTCCAGATCGGCCGGGCCCGCCACGGGGCGTACGCCGGCGGCGTGCAGGTCACGCGGGTTGAACCCCTCGGCGTGGCGGGTCAGGACGTCGATCTCGTCCTGGCGGGAGGGCAGCGGGATCGTGAGTTTGAGGAGGAAACGATCCAGCTGGGCTTCGGGGAGAGGGTACGTGCCCTCGTACTCGACGGGGTTCTGCGTGGCGGCGACGAGGAACGGCTCGGGGAGGGGGCGGGGAGTGCCGTCGACCGTGACCTGGCGTTCCTCCATGGCCTCGAGGAGGGACGCCTGGGTCTTCGGCGGGGTGCGGTTGATCTCGTCCGCGAGGAGGAGGTTGGTGAAGACGGGGCCGGGCTGGAAGGAGAATTCGGCGGTGCGGGCGTCGTAGACCAAGGAGCCCGTCACGTCGCTCGGCATCAGGTCGGGGGTGAACTGGACACGCTTGGTGCCGACGTCGAGGGCGGCGGCCAGGGCGCGGACGAGCAGGGTCTTGGCGACGCCGGGAACGCCTTCGAGGAGGACGTGGCCGCGGCACAGGAGCGCGACGACGAGTCCGGTCACGGCGGGGTCCTGGCCGACCACGGCCTTGGCGATCTCGGCGCGCAGGGTCTCCAGGGCGGCTCGGGCGTCGCCCGGGTCCCCGGTCCGCCCGGCGTTGTCAGTGGTCGGGTCCATCATGGACGGCGTACCTCTCTTTCGAGGGCGTCGAGTCGGTCGGCGAGGGAGATCAGGGCCGTGTCGTCGCTGGGCGGCGGCCCGAAAAGGAGGGGCTGCAGGGACTGCCCGTCGCCGTGGAGGTGGGCGGACAGCGCGGGGAGCAGGATCTCGGGCGCGTGCGCCTGGGCGACGGGGACGCCTACGAGGGGGGCGAGACGGGTGCGGGTGGCGGAGCGGAGAGCGGCGGCCGCGCGGTCGCGGGCGTTCGCCCTGCGGTAGAGGCGGGCGCGGCCTTCGACGGTTTCGGAGGCACGGATCGCCACGGGGAGTCTCTCGGGCACGAGGGGGCCGAGCCGGCGGGCCCGCCACAGGGCGGCCAGGGCCGCGGCGATGAAGAGCTGCAGCGTGCCCCAGAGCCAGCCCGAGGGGACGAGGTCGAAGAAGTCGCGCTGGTCGTCGGGGTCGATCGCCGCCGCGTCGGAGAGCGAGGGGAGGTACCAGACCACATGGGGGCGGGAGCCGAGGAGCTGGAGGGCGAGCGAGGCGTTGCCCTGCTCGTCGAGGCGGTCGTTGAGGAGGATGTCGGGCGCGCCGAGGACGACGGTGTCGCCCCCGGAGGCCTCCGGGATGTGCAGCAGGGTGGCCAGCCGCGCGCTGGGGTAGCACGCGGTGGCGTCGAGACGGGTGGTGGTGTAGCGCACGCCGCCCGTGTCGGCGGTTCCGGCGCGCCGGGCGGCGGGCAGGTCGCAGTCGGGGGACAGCGTCGAGTCGAGGCTGGTGGCGGGGTCCGCGGTGACGCCGGGGGCGAGCCGCTCGACGGAAGGGCTGCCGGGGGCGACCAGCACGGTGCGGCCGCGGGAGGCGGCGGTCGCGGTGTACAGCCCGGTCTGCTGGCGCGGCGTCAGGATGTCGGGGGCGGCGACCAGGAGGGTGGTGTCCGGGCCGGCCGCGGCGCGGGCCGCGGCCAGGGTGGTGACCACGCGGGTGGCGACGCCCCGGTCGGCGAGGAGTTCGGCGACGGCGCGGCTGCCGTAGGGGTCGGCGGAGCGCGGGTCGAGCTCGCCGTGCCGGGCGTCGGAGCGGATCACGGCGATCGCGACGGCCCCCGCCAGAAGGAGCACGAGGGCGAGGGCGACACCGCGCGCGCGGGTCCAGACCTGGCGGGCGGTGGGCGAGGCCGAGGTGACGGGGAGCGTGCCCTCGGTGGTCATTCGGCGGCTCCCCGGTGGGCGCGGTGGGCCGCCGTGCCGGCGGCGCTGCCGCTGCTCACGAGGTGCGGCTTGGTGCGTTGCAGGTCGCGGTCGAGACCGGCGATGCGGTGGTACGCCTGCTCGGTCGCCGTCCGGCCGCCGTACGTCACGTCGTCGAAGGCCCGGGCGGCGGCGTGGAGCCGGTCGTGGTGGGAGGGCAGGGTGCGGCCGGCTTCCGCGGCGGCCTCGTCGGCGGTGCGGCCGGGGCGGACGTCGAGGAGGGCGCGTTCCTCCAAGGCGCGGACGACGGCCCGCATGCGTTCCTGGACAGCCTGGTTCCAGTGGCCCCGGGCGGCGTGCGCCTCGGCGGCCGCGCGGTGTTCGGCGGCGCTGCGGGGGCGGTCGTCGAACAGGGCGGCGGAGGAGGCGGGCCGGCGGCGCGGAGTGCCGAGGCGCCACCACAGGGCGGCCAGGGCGGCGACGGCGACCAGGACGACGACGACCAGGCCGAGTGTGCCGCCGGGGGCCGCGGTGGAGGCCGCGTCGAACAGCCGGTCGACCCAGTCCCAGAAGGCGTTCAGGGCGCGCTGGAACAGGCTGGGGTCGTTCTCGTGGTACATCCGCTTGGACAGCTCGCGCCGCGCCGCCTCCCGCGCGGGATCGCGCGGGACCGTCACCGGCGGTTCGTCGCCGGGACGCAGCAGCGTGCGTATCGCGGTGCCGGCGGCCTGCGGTATCGCCGGCACCGCGCCGAGCACTCCCCCCGCCGCGCTCACGGCATCAGCTCCCCGGGGTGGCGCCGGGGACGCCGTAGCCCTGGACTCCGGCGGCGCGGGCCAGTTCGAGGTCGAGGGCCTCGCGGCGGATGCGCTGGTCGATGTAGAGCAGCACGGTCACGCCCGCCGAGACCGGGAAGGTGATCATGGAGCCGATCACCGAGCCGATCCCGCTGACGACGAGGAACGCCCAGCCGAGGTCGCCGCTGCCGTCGAGGAAGCCGGCCATGCCGTCGCCGCTGAGGGCCGCGGCGAGGAGGGTGAAGGGGATGACGATGATCGACGCGAGGACGTTCGCGATGATCATGGCGAGCAGCTGTATGCCGAAGACCCGCCACCAGGAGCCGCGCACCAGCTTCGCGGAGCGGCCCATCGCCTTGGTGATGCCCTGCTTCTCCAGCATCAGCGCGGGCGAGGACAGCGAGAAGCGGATCATGAGCCACAGCGCGACGACGGCGGCGCCGAGACTGCCGAGGACGGCGAGCGCGACACCCGCCTCGCCGCCTCCCGCGAACGCCACCAGGATGCCGGGCAGCGAGCCGGCGCCGATGACGCCGAAGGCGATGAGCAGCAGCAGGAAGATCAGGCCGAACAGCTTCGGCACCTGCGGGCGGGCGTCCCGCCAGGCCTCGCCGGTGGTGACCGGCTTGCCGAGCACCGCGCGGCTGGTGACGGTCGTCAGCAGCGCGGTCGCCACGACGGTGCCGATCAGGGCGACCAGGGAGACGACCGCGGAGCTGAGCATGGCGTCGCCCATGGCGCGGCTCAGCTCGCTCAGGGTGGCGCTCGGATCGCTGAGGGCGGCGGTGCTGGTGTCGTCCAGGACGAAGCCCCGGAGCAGGACGACGACGATCTGGGTGAGGACCGCGACGGTCAGCGAGATGCCCAGGACCGTGCGCCAGTGGGCGCGCATGGTGGAGACCGCGCCGTCGAGGATCTCGCCCACGCCGAGCGGGCGGAGCGGGATCACGCCGGGCTTGGCCGCGGGCGGAGGGCCGCCCCAGCCGGCTCCCCAGCCGCCGTGACCGCCGTATCCGCCGCCGGGGGCTCCCGGGGGCGGAGCACCCCAGCCGCCGGGGCCGGGCGGTGGAGGCGGCGGGGTCCGGCCCGGCGGCGGAGGACCGGCCGGCGCGGACCACTGGGCCGGTGGCGGCTGTTCCTCGGACCACTTCGGGCCGGGGTCCGCCGGCTCCGGGCCGGTCTGGTCCGCGGGCTGTGCGGGGTCGGGGCGGTCCACGGGCCCGGCGGGACCGGACGCGCCGGTGCCCTGCCCGTCCGAGGGGGCGGATCCGGGCGAGGCCCAGCCCGGAGTGTCGTTCATCGTCGCTCCTTCACGGTGCCCGTCCGCGGTCGCGGCGGCAGGTTGGCAGCCATCGTGCCATGGGGTGGTCCTCGAAGGACCGGCCGCGGTACGGGCTGCGCACCTTCAATTGTCCGCCGGAAAAGGGGCAGACTGGCCGCATGGCTGATCAGTACGCGCAATCCGGCGAGCACAAGCGGCCGACCGAGATCCCCGCGATCCGTTGGGAAGAGCCCCCCGAAGGTCCGGTGCTGGTCCTTCTCGACCAGACCAGACTCCCGGCCGAGGAGGTCGAGCTGGTGTGCACGGACGCATCCGCGCTGGTGGAGGCGATCCGCTCGCTCGCCGTGCGCGGGGCGCCGCTGCTCGGCATCGCGGGGGCGTACGGCGTCGCGCTCGCCGCCGTGCGGGGCTTCGAGGTGGAGGAGGCGGCGAACGCGCTGGCGGGCGCCCGGCCCACCGCGGTGAACCTCGCCCTCGGCGTCCGCAGGGCCCAGGCCGCCCACCAGGCCGCGCTGGCCAGGACCGGCGACCCCCGGCAGGCGGCCGACGCCGCGCTGGCCGCGGCGCGGGCGCTGCACCGGGAGGACGCCGCGGCCAGCGCCCGGATGGCCGAACACGGCCTGGCGCTGCTGGACGAGCTGCTGCCCGGCGGCGGACACCGCATCCTCACGCACTGCAACACCGGATCGCTGGTGTCCGGCGGCGAGGGCACGGCGTTCGCCGTGGCGCTCGCGGCGCACCGCGCGGGACGGCTCAGGCGGTTGTGGGTGGACGAGACGCGCCCGCTGCTGCAGGGCTCCCGCCTGACGGCGTACGAGGCGGCCCGCAGCGGCATGGCGTACACCTTGCTGACCGACAACGCGGCGGGTTCGCTGTTCGCGGCCGGGGAGGTGGACGCGGTGCTCGTCGGCGCGGACCGGATCGCGGCCGACGGGTCGGTGGCGAACAAGGTGGGGAGCTATCCGCTGGCGGTGCTGGCGCGGTATCACCATGTGCCGTTCATCGTGGTGGCGCCGGTGACGACGGTGGACCCGGACACGCCGGACGGGGCGTCCGTCGAGGTCGAGCAGCGCCCCGGGTACGAGGTGACCGAGGTCACGGTGCCTCAGGTGCCGGTGACGGGAGCGGGCGGCGGGGTCCCGGTGGCGCCGCTGGGGACGCAGGCGTACAACCCGGCGTTCGACGTGACACCGCCCGAGCTGGTGACGGCGATCGTCACCGAGGAGGGCGTGGTCTCGCCGGTGACGGCCGAGGCGCTGGCGCAGGTGTGCGGCCGGGCGCGCCGGGCCGCGGACGGCGGGTGACGCCCGGCTGACCGGCGGGGACGGCCCCTTCGGCCGCGTGGTGCGGGGAGGGGCCGTCCGCTGCGCCGGGGCGGACGGGGCGGACGGGGCGGCGGCCGTGCGCGGAGTCCGGCCGCGGGTGCGCGTGCCGGCGCGGCGGGGCCGACGGTCGTCCCGGCCGTGATGCCGCGGCGGGCGAGGGCAGACAGTGACGGCCCCGTACGACTATCGTCACTGGCCAGTGAGCTACCTCACCAGCGCCTTCGCCGCCGTTATGAGAATGGGATGATGTCGTTTATGAAGGGACGAGTCCTTGTCGTCGACGACGACACCGCACTGGCCGAGATGCTCGGCATCGTGCTGCGTGGTGAGGGTTTCGAGCCGTCTTTCGTAGCCGACGGCGACAAGGCGCTGGCCGCCTTCCGGGAGACCAAGCCCGATCTGGTGCTGCTGGACCTGATGCTGCCCGGGCGGGACGGCATCGAGGTCTGCCGCCTGATCAGGGCGGAGTCCGGGGTGCCGATCGTGATGCTGACGGCCAAGAGCGACACCGTCGACGTCGTCGTGGGCCTGGAGTCGGGCGCCGACGACTACATCGTGAAGCCGTTCAAGCCCAAGGAGCTGGTGGCCCGGATCCGGGCGCGCCTGCGCAGGTCGGAGGAGCCGGCGCCGGAGCAGCTGGCCATCGGTGACCTGGTCATCGACGTGGCCGGTCACTCCGTGAAGCGGGACGGGCAGCCGATCGCGCTGACGCCGCTGGAGTTCGACCTGCTGGTGGCGCTGGCCCGCAAGCCGTGGCAGGTGTTCACGCGCGAGGTGCTCCTCGAGCAGGTGTGGGGCTACCGGCACGCGGCGGACACCCGGCTGGTCAACGTGCACGTGCAGCGGCTGCGGTCCAAGGTCGAGAAGGACCCGGAGAAGCCGGAGATCGTGGTGACCGTCCGCGGTGTCGGTTACAAGGCCGGGCCGAGCTGACATGTCCGGGGACAGTGCCGCTTCGGCTCCCGGCCGGTCCGGGGCCCGCGGGGGGCGGCCTGTCGGCCGGAAGGCGGCGGGCTCCCGCTGGGGCCGGCTCCTGGAGAGCGGGCTGCTGCAGGGCGGGGTCCAGGGCAGCCCGGTGGTCCGGCTGCTCATGCGCTGGATACGCCGGCCGCTGCTGCCCGTGATGCGGCTGTGGCGGCGCAACATCCAGCTCAGGGTCGTCGCCACGACCCTGCTGATGTCGCTGGGCGTCGTGCTGCTGCTGGGCTTCGTCGTCATCGGGCAGGTCCGCAACGGCCTGCTGGACGCCAAGGTGAAGGCCTCGCAGAGCCAGGCCACCGGCGGGTTCGCGGTGGCCCGGCAGAGGGCCGACGAGGCGGCCGACGGCAGCGGTGACGACGGCGCGGCGGTGGACGGCCGTCCGCCGCAGAACGTCATCCAGTGGATGAGCGATCTGGTGGAGTCGCTGTCCAGCGGCGGCCAGGGCGCGTTCGACGTGGTCACGCTGCCCGCGGGCGACGACAGCGGCGGCGGGCGCGGCCCGCGCGCCTCCGGCTACGTGGACCCGTCGGCCAGCGTGCCCGAGGACCTGCGCGAGCGGGTCGACAGCAGCACGGCCGCCGCCCAGAGCTACACCCGCATCGTCTACAGCTCCGACAAGGAGTCCCAGCCGGCCCTGGTCATCGGCAAGCGGGTCAACGACCCGAACGGCGAGCCCTATCAGCTGTACTACCTCTTCCCGCTGACGCAGGAGGAGAAGTCGCTCAGCCTGGTCAAGGGGACGCTGGCGACGGCCGGCCTCTTCGTCGTCGTCCTCCTCGGGGCCATCGCCTGGCTGGTGGTGCGGCAGGTCGTCACGCCCGTGCGGATGGCGGCCGGCATCGCCGAGCGGCTGTCCGCCGGGCGGCTGCAGGAGCGGATGAAGGTCACCGGCGAGGACGACATCGCGCGGCTCGGCGAGGCCTTCAACAAGATGGCGCAGAACCTGCAGGGGAAGATCAACCAGCTGGAGGACCTGTCGCGCATGCAGCGGCGGTTCGTCTCGGACGTGTCGCACGAGCTGCGGACGCCGCTGACGACCGTGCGGATGGCCGCCGACGTGATTCACGAGGCGCGGGAGGACTTCGACCCGGTGACCGCGCGGTCGGCGGAACTGCTCGCCGACCAGCTGGACCGGTTCGAGTCACTGCTCGCCGACCTGCTGGAGATCAGCCGCTTCGACGCGGGCGCGGCGGCGCTGGAGGCGGAGCCGGTGGACCTGCGGGACGTCGTCCGGCGGGTCGTCGACGGCGCCGAGCCGCTCGCCGAGCGCAAGGGCAGCCGGATACGGATCGTGGGCGACCAGCAGCCCGTCGTCGCCGAGGCCGACGCCCGGCGCGTGGAGCGCATCCTGCGCAACCTCGTCGTCAACGCCGTCGAGCACGGCGAGGGCCGGGACGTCGTCGTCAAGCTCGCCGCGGCCGGCGGCGCCGTCGCGGTCGCGGTGCGCGACTACGGGGTCGGGCTCAAGCCCGGCGAGGCGACGCGGGTCTTCAACCGCTTCTGGCGGGCCGACCCGGCACGCGCGCGCACCACCGGCGGCACCGGCCTCGGGCTGTCGATCGCCCTGGAGGACGCGCGGCTGCACGGCGGCTGGCTGCAGGCGTGGGGCGAGCCGGGCGGCGGCTCGCAGTTCCGGCTGACGCTGCCGCGGACCGCGGACGAGCCGCTGCGGGGCTCCCCGATACCGCTGGAGCCCAAGGACTCGCGCCGCAACCGCGGACCGGACGGCGCCGGTGCCTCGTCCGGCGGCGACAGGGCCGTCAGCGTGCCGGCGCAGCAGTCGGCCGGGCAGGCCGCGCCGCCGCGGCCGGCCCGCGACCCGATCGGGCCGCGGCCGGCCGCCGTGGCCCCCGCGGCCGACCCGACGGCCCTGCCCGGCAACGGCGCGCGCGTGGTGCCCCGCCCCGTCTCCGGCGCCCGGCGGCAGGACGACACGCAGGGGACCCGTACGGACACGGGGCCGGAGGACTCGGACAGGCAAGGGGAGGCATTTCGTGGGCGCTGACCGCGAGGGGGGCGTCCGGCGGGGGCCGGTGCGCGCGGCGGCGTACGCCGTCTCGGGCGTCGTCCTGCTGGCGGGGTGCGCCTCGATGCCCGACAGCGGGGATCTGCGGGGCGTGGAGTCCACGCCCCGCCAGGACACGCAGGTACGGGTGTTCGCCATGCCGCCGCCGGAGGACGCCTCGGCCCCGGACATCGTGCAGGGCTTCCTGGAGGCGCTGACCAGCGACGATCCGCACTACGAGACGGCCCGCAAGTACCTCACCCCCGAGGCCGCGCGGACGTGGCGGCCGGAGCTGTCCATCACCGTGCTCGCCGACGGGCCGGGCACCGAACCCGACCACATGGGGAACCGGGACGAGATCGACGACTACTCGCTCACCCTGACCGGCACCAGGGTCGCCACGGTGGACGCCCAGCAGGCGTACACGCCCGCCGACGGACCGTACAGCCAGCCGGTGCACCTCAGGCGGGACAAGGAGAGCGGGCAGTGGCGCATCGACGTGCCGCCGCGCGGCATCGTCATGGGCAAGTCGGACTTCCAGCGCAACTACATGTCCGTCAACAAGTACTACTTCGCGTCGAACGCCGCCGCGGACCCGCGGACCGGCGCGGGCGCTCAGCCCGCGCTCGTCGCCGACCCGGTCTACGTGCGCGAGCGCGTCGACCCCATGACCCAGGTGGTGCGCTCCGTCCTCAACGGACCCACCAGCCTGCTCCGGCCCGTGGTCAGGTCGAGCTTCCCCACCGGCACGGGGCTGCGGAAGGGCGTCACCGCGCTGACGCCCGACGACCGGAACAAGCTGACCGTCCCGCTCGACGCGAAGGCCGCCCGGGTCGGCCCGGACACGTGCGACGAGATGGCGGCCCAGCTGCTGTTCACGCTGCGGAACCTCACGCCGGCCGTGGACGAGGTCGAGCTGCTCGCGGGCGACGAGCAGCTGTGCTCGCTCGCCGAGGAGCGGGCCGGGGCCGTCGCGACCCACGGAGCGGCGCAGCACCCCGACAACCTGTACTTCCTCGACGGCGACCACCGCCTGGTGCGGATCCCGGCGGGCAGCCCCGCCACCAGGCCGGAACCGGTGCCGGGGGCGCTGGGCGAGGGCGAGAGGCCGCTCAGGTCGGTGGCGGTCTCCCGCGACGAGCACGCCGCGGCCGGTGTCGCCCTCGACGGCGGGGCGCTGTACGTCGGGTCGCTGGCGGCCGGCGGTTCGCTCGGCGAACCCGTCCTGGTCAGCGAAGGCGGCACGGAGCAGGACCGGCTGACGCCGCCCAGCTGGGACGCGCGGGGCGACCTGTGGGTGGCCGACCGCGACCCCGACGACCCGCGGCTGCTCCTGCTGCCGGGCGGCGACGGCGAGCCGGTGGAGGCCGGGACCCCGGGCCTGGACGGACGTGTCCAGGCCGTACGGGTGGCCGCCGACGGGGTGCGGATCGCGCTCGTCGTGGAGAAGGACGGCAAGGGCTCCCTGTTCGTCGGGCGGATCGAACGGGAGCGCGGGAGCGGCGGGCGGCCGGCGGTCACCGTGCGCGAACTGCGCGCCGCCACGCCCGGGCTGGAGGAGGTCACGGCCATGGCCTGGGCCGGTGACAGCCGGCTGGTGGTGGTCGGGCGCGAGCACGGGGGCGTGCAGCAGCTGCGCTACGTCCAGGTCGACGGCTCCGTGCCGGAGGCCCCGGCGCCGGCCGCCCTGACCGGGGTGAAGGAGATCGCCGCGTCCGAGGACGACCGGGTGCCGATGGTCGCCCACTCGGACGACGGCATCGTCCGGCTGCCGTCCGGGACGCAGTGGCAGAAGGTCACGGAGGGCACGGCGCCGGTCTATCCGGGGTGAGGCGCCGACGGAGGCGGCCGCTTCCGCCGGGTCCCCGGCGGAAGCGGCCGCCTCCGTTCCGGGGCCGCGGGGTCCTTCCGGGCGGGGGGCCGCCGCCGTTCCCGAGGGTGCGGGGCGGTCGTCCACAGGGGGTTTTCCACAGGGGTGGCCGGTGGGGGCGGGCGTCGGCACAGTGGTGGCCATGCGGGAGTGGTGGCGGGATCTCACGGACCTGGTGCTGCCGGCCGAGTGCGGCGGCTGCGGGGCGCCTCGTACGGTGCTCTGCCCGCAGTGCCGTGCGGCCCTGAGCGGGGCCGCGCCGCGCCGGGTGCGGCCGGTGCCGGAACCGCCCGGACTGCCGGCGGTGCACGCGGCGGCCCGGTACGCGGACGAGGTGCGGGCCGTGCTTCTGGCCCACAAGGAACGGGGCGCGCTGCCGCTCGCGGGGCCGCTCGGCGCGGCTCTGGCGGGAGCGGTGCGGGCCGGGCTGGGCGAGGCCCGCGCGCGGGGCGGCGGTACGGCGTCCGGGGGCGCCGGTGCGCCGGTGCTGCTCGTGCCCGTTCCGTCCGCGCGTGCGGTGGTGCGGGCCCGGGGACACGATCCGGCGCGGCGGATCGCGCTCGCGGCGGCGGGTGAGCTGCGGCGGACCGGGACGGCCGCCCGGGTGACCGCCGTGCTGCGGCAGCGGCGTGCGGTGGCCGATCAGGCGGGGCTCGGCTTCCGGCAGCGGCTGGCCAATCTGGCGGGCGCCCTGGCGGTGGCCCCCGGTGGTGCCCGCCTGCTCGCCGCCGGCCCGGTCGTGCTCGTCGACGACCTGATGACGACGGGCGCGTCCCTGGCGGAGGCGGCCCGGGCGGTACGGGCGGCGACGGCGGCGGGCGCGGCCCCGTATGACCGGAGCACGGGGCCGGACACGTACGGAACAGCGGCGGCGGCCGTGTACATGGGTCCGGGACGGGAAGTCGGAGGGGAACGGAGAGCCGGAGCGGCAAAAGCGGTCACCGGCCGGTGGCCCGCCGGTCCGGGGACGACGGCGAGCGGAAACGGGGACATGATCCGTGACGAGATCCCTGGCGAGACCCGCGACGAGATCCGAAAGGAGACCGGGGACGACTTCGACGTGATCTGCGCGGCCGTGGTCGCGGCGTCACCGGATTCCTTCGAAATAAACCGGAACCGGCTGAGATCTTGAATCGTTGCAGGCATTGAGAGAACCAAAACACCTGAACGGAGGTATGCCGCAGGAGAGGGTGACGACATCCGTCCGGGCGAGATATGTTCGGTTGTGAGGGAAAGCCGCAGGCCACGCCCCTCTGATCGGAATGCCGCGCTGCGGGTTTTTTCATAATCACCCGTGCCGGTGGAGTGGAGATCCCGCCCATGGGGGAGGAGGTGGACGTCACCGAGTCCGAGGTTCCGGGCTCGCCGGAACCTGGTGCGAAAAGGGAGATGCTCCGCCACCGATGCGGAGCGATCCGGGAACGGAGTTCTGCGTGGACATCGTCGTCAAGGGCCGCAAGACCGAGGTGCCCGAGCGGTTCCGGAAGCACGTGGCCGAGAAGCTGAAGCTGGAGAAGATCCAGAAGCTCGATGGCAAGGTGATCAGCCTCGACGTCGAGGTGTCCAAGGAGCCCAACCCCCGACAGGCCGACCGCTGCGACCGAGTGGAGATCACGCTCCGCTCCCGCGGTCCGGTGATCCGGGCGGAGGCGGCGGCGAGCGATCCGTACGCGGCGCTCGACCTGGCGGCGGAGAAGCTGGGCGCCCGGCTGCGCAAGCAACACGACAAGCGGTTCTCGCGCCGTGGCGCGCGCCGGATCCCGGCCGCGGAGGTCGCCGACCACGTCCCGGACGCGGCGACGCTCGACGGAAACGGGGCGGCGGCTCCCCAGCAGGAGCCGGAGGCCGTGCCCACCAAGAAGATCGGCTCGCTGGAAGTACAGGGCGAGGGCCCCCTCGTCGTCCGCGAGAAAACCCACGTCGCCGCCCCCATGACCCTCGACCAGGCGCTCTACGAGATGGAGCTGGTCGGGCACGACTTCTACCTGTTCATCGACTCCGAGACCAAGGAACCCAGCGTCGTCTACCGGCGGCACGCCTACGACTACGGCGTGATCCACCTCAGGACGGACACGATGGTCACCCAGGCGCACTCCCCCGAGGCGGGCGGCGCGCTCGGCGGCTGACCCGCGCGGGGTGACAGCTCGACCGGTGCCCCTGGAGCGCGTGTGCGCCCCCAGGGGCACCGGCGTGCGACCACTCGGCGTCCCGCTCGGTCGCCCCGGTGTCACCCGGGCATGAAATCATGGCCGCAACGGCCCAACGGGTGGGTCGTTGCCTTGCGTTGGCGATGGCTCAGGACCACAGCCACAGCCTTCAGGGGGAGGAACGATGGCGGACAGCTTCGGACCGGCGCGGGACGAGGATGCCGACGGCCGCGTCGCCGGCACGGGCCCGGACGCGGGCACTCCACGCAAGGAGCCGATCAGAGTCCTTGTCGTGGACGACCACGCCCTGTTCCGCCGCGGCCTGGAGATCGTGCTCGCGGCCGAGGAGGACATCCAGGTCGTCGGAGAGGCGGGCGACGGCGCCGAGGCCGTCGAGAAGGCCGCCGACCTGCTGCCGGACATCGTTCTGATGGATGTGCGGATGCCCAGGCGGGGCGGGATCGAGGCGTGCACCTCCATCAAGGAGGTGGCCCCCAGCGCCAAGATCATCATGCTGACGATCAGCGACGAGGAAGCCGACCTCTACGACGCGATCAAGGCGGGTGCGACCGGCTACCTCCTCAAGGAGATCTCCACCGACGAGGTGGCCACCGCCATCCGGGCGGTGGCCGACGGGCAGTCGCAGATCAGCCCGTCCATGGCGTCCAAGCTGCTCACCGAGTTCAAGTCGATGATCCAGCGGACCGACGAGCGCCGTCTCGTGCCCGCGCCGCGCCTGACGGACCGCGAGCTGGAAGTCCTCAAACTCGTCGCCACCGGAATGAACAACCGGGACATCGCCAAGGAACTGTTCATTTCCGAGAACACCGTGAAGAACCACGTGCGCAACATCCTGGAGAAGCTGCAGCTGCACTCCAGGATGGAAGCGGTGGTGTACGCGATGCGGGAGAAGATCCTCGAAATCCGCTGACTCCGCACCGGTATGCGCGTCATGCCGGCAGGCGGGCCAGTTCCCGCGTGAGCGGCTCGCGCAGTTCCGGCGCGTCGACCCGCTCCACCCGCACATCCGCGCAGTCCACCCAGCTCGCCGCCTCCAGCAGGGCCCGGGCCACCGCGGGAACCGCCTTCGGACCGTCCAGCGCGACCTGCCGGGCCACCAGCGTGCGGCCCTCGCGGGCCGGATCGACCCGGCCGACGAGACGCCCGCCGGCCAGGACCGGCATCGCGAAGTAGCCGTACACCCGCTTGTGCCGGGGGACGTAGGCCTCCAGGCGGTGGGTGAAGCCGAAGATCCGCTCCGTGCGCGCCCGCTCCCAGACCAGGGAGTCGAAGGGGGACAGCAGCGTCGTGCGGTGGCGTCCGCGCGGAGGCGTCTCCAGGGCCGCGGGGTCGGCCCAGGCCGGCTTGGACCAGCCCTCCACCGCGACCGGGACCAGGCCCGAGTCCGCGATCACCGCGTCGACCTGCTCGCCCTTGAGGCGGTGGTAGTCCGCGATGTCGGCGCGCGTGCCGACGCCCAGCGCCTGGCCGGCCAGGCGGACCAGGCGGCGCAGGCACTCCGCGTCGTCCAGCTCGTCGTGCAGCAGGGCGTCCGGGACGGCGCGCTCGGCGAGGTCGTACACCCGTTTCCAGCCGCGGCGCTCGACGCACACCACCTCGCCGTACATCAGGGCGCGCTCGACGGCGACCTTGGTGGCGGACCAGTCCCACCACTCGCCGGTCCTCTTGGCGCCGCCCAGCTCGGTCGCCGTCAGCGGGCCCTCGGCGCGGAGCTGCTTGATGACCTGCTCGTAGACGCCGTCGGGGAGTTCGTGGTGCCAGTGGGGGCGGTCGCGGTAGGCGCGGCGGCGGAACGCGAAGTGGGGCCACTCCTCGATCGGCAGGATGCAGGCGGCGTGGGACCAGTACTCGAAGGCGTGGGGGCGGGCCGGGGACGCGCCGGCGGACCGGGGCTTCCAGTAGGCGTCCTCCACGGCCTTGCGGCCCACCGCGCCGAGGCGGGCGTACGGCACCAGTTCGTGGGAGCGGGCGAGGACCGAGATGGTGTCGAGCTGCACCGCGCCGAGCCGGCGGAGGACGCCGCGGACGCCGGCCCCGCGGTTCGGACTGCCCAGGAAGCCCTGCGCGCGCAGGACGACACGGCGGGCTTCGTCTGCGGAGAGTTCCGTGATGGGGCGCGGAAGGGTCGTCATGGCTCCGCACGATAAGGGGTGGCACCGACAGCCCGTGGTGGCCTGCGGACACGTCACGACGGTCGCGCGGGCGCCGGCAGGTACGGGGTCGTCGACGGGAGGGCCAGGTCCGAGGGGAGCAGGGAGCCCACCCAGCAGTCCCGCCGCACCCCCTTGTTGTCGATCGCGGAGCGCAGGGTGCCCTCGAGGGTGAAGCCGGCGCGTTCCGCCACCGCGCGGGAGGGAGCGCGCGGTGCGCGGGAGGGAGCCGGGCGACCCGGCGGGGGCGGGGAACGGGGCGGCACCGTGCGTGAGGAATTGATCACGCATCGCGCAATTCGCCGGGGTGATGCGGCACCATCCGAGGGGCCCGGACGTTGTCCCCGGTGAAGCAGGAGCGAGAAAAGAAATGCAGCAGCGGACGGTCGCCGTCACCGCGGGCCCTCCCGGCGCGGCGGGGTCCTCGCATACGATGGCCGTTGCTCAGTAAGTCAAGTGGTAACCGACCGTCCCAGGCCCGACCGGCAAGGAGACCAACCCCCGTGTCCGTCCTCTCGAAGATCATGCGTGCAGGCGAAGGCAAGATCCTGCGCAAGCTGCACCGCATCGCGGACCAGGTCAACTCCATCGAAGAGGACTTCGTCGACCTCTCCGACGCCGAGCTGCGGGCCCTCACCGACGAGTACAAGCAGCGGTACGCCGACGGCGAGAGCCTGGACGACCTGCTGCCCGAGGCGTTCGCCACCGTCCGGGAGGCCGCCAAGCGCGTCCTGGGCCAGCGGCACTACGACGTCCAGCTGATGGGCGGCGCCGCCCTGCACATGGGCTACGTGGCCGAGATGAAGACCGGTGAGGGCAAGACCCTGGTCGGCACGCTCCCCGCGTATCTGAACGCCCTCTCCGGCGAAGGCGTCCACATCGTCACGGTCAACGACTACCTGGCCGAGCGCGACTCCGAGATGATGGGCCGCGTCCACCGGTTCCTCGGGCTGAGCGTCGGCTGCATCCTCGCCAGCATGACGCCGGCCCAGCGCCGTGAGCAGTACGCGTGCGACATCACCTACGGCACGAACAACGAGTTCGGCTTCGACTACCTGCGCGACAACATGGCGTGGTCGAAGGAGGAGCTGGTCCAGCGCGGCCACAACTTCGCCATCGTCGACGAGGTCGACTCCATCCTCATCGACGAGGCCCGTACGCCGCTGATCATCTCCGGCCCGGCCGACCAGGCCACCAAGTGGTACGGCGACTTCGCCAAGCTGGTCAAGCGCCTCAAGCGCGGCGAGCCCGGCAACCCGCTCAAGGGCATCGAGGAGACCGGCGACTACGACGTCGACGAGAAGAAGCGCACGGTCGCCATCCACGAGTCCGGCGTCCAGAAGGTCGAGGACTGGCTGGGCATCGACAACCTCTACGAGTCGGTGAACACCCCGCTCGTGGGCTACCTGAACAACGCCATCAAGGCCAAGGAGCTCTTCAAGCGCGACAAGGACTACGTCGTCATCGACGGCGAGGTCATGATCGTCGACGAGCACACCGGCCGTATCCTCGCCGGCCGCCGCTACAACGAGGGCATGCACCAGGCGATCGAGGCGAAGGAAGGGGTGGAGATCAAGGACGAGAACCAGACGCTCGCCACGATCACCCTCCAGAACTTCTTCCGCCTCTACAACAAGCTCTCCGGCATGACCGGTACGGCGATGACCGAGGCCGCCGAGTTCCACCAGATCTACAAGCTCGGCGTGGTCCCGATCCCGACCAACAAGCCGATGATCCGCAAGGACCGCTCGGACCTGATCTACCGCACCGAGGTCGCCAAGTTCGAGGCGGTCGTCGACGACATCGAGGAGAAGCACCGCAAGGGCCAGCCGATCCTCGTCGGCACCACCTCCGTCGAGAAGTCCGAGTACCTCTCGCAGCAGCTCAGCAAGCGCGGCATCCAGCACGAGGTGCTCAACGCCAAGCACCACGAGCGCGAGGCGCAGATCGTCGCCCAGGCCGGCCGCAAGGGCGCCGTGACGGTGGCCACCAACATGGCCGGCCGCGGTACGGACATCAAGCTCGGCGGCAACCCCGAGGACCTCGCCGAGGCGGAGCTGCGCCAGCGCGGCCTCGACCCCGAGGAGCACATCGAGGAGTGGGCCGCGGCCCTGCCCGAGGCGCTCAAGCGCGCCGAGGAGGCGGTCAAGGCCGAGAAGGAGGAGGTCGAGAAGCTCGGCGGCCTCTACGTGCTGGGCACCGAGCGGCACGAGTCGCGGCGGATCGACAACCAGCTGCGCGGCCGCTCCGGCCGTCAGGGCGACCCGGGCGAGTCCCGCTTCTACCTCTCGCTCGGCGACGACCTGATGCGGCTGTTCAAGGCCCAGATGGTCGAGCGCGTGATGTCGATGGCGAACGTCCCCGACGACGTGCCGATCGAGAACAAGATGGTCACGCGCGCGATCGCCTCCGCCCAGGCGCAGGTCGAGACGCAGAACTTCGAGACCCGCAAGAACGTCCTGAAGTACGACGAGGTCCTCAACCGGCAGCGCGAGGTCATCTACGGCGAGCGGCGCCGCGTCCTGGAGGGCGAGGACCTGCACGAGCAGATCCAGCACTTCATGGACGACACCATCGACGCCTACGTCCAGGCCGAGACCTCCGAGGGCTTCCCCGAGGACTGGGACCTGGATCGGCTGTGGGGCGCGTTCAAGCAGCTCTACCCGTGCAAGGTGACCATCGAGGAGCTGGAGGAGGCGGCCGGCGACCGGGCCGGGCTCACCGCCGAGTTCATCGCCGAGTCCATCAAGGACGACATCCACCAGCAGTACGAGGCGCGCGAGGCGCAGCTCGGCTCCGAGATCATGCGGGAGCTGGAGCGCCGGGTCGTGCTGTCGGTGCTGGACCGCAAGTGGCGCGAGCACCTCTACGAGATGGACTACCTCCAGGAGGGCATCGGCCTGCGCGCCATGGCGCAGAAGGACCCGCTGGTCGAGTACCAGCGGGAGGGCTTCGACATGTTCCAGGCCATGATGGACGGCATCAAGGAGGAGTCCGTCGGCTACCTGTTCAACCTGGAGGTCCAGGTCGAGCAGCAGGTCGAGGAGGTCCCGGTCGAGGAGGCCAAGCCGGTGGCCGACCTGGAGAAGCACGACGCGGTGCCGGCGCAGGCGGGGTCGCGGCCGGAGATCCGGGCCAAGGGGCTCGACGTCCCGCAGCGGCGGAACCTGCATCTGTCCGCGCCGACCGTGGACGGCGAGGGCGGCACCATCGAGCGGGACTTCACCACCGACGAGGAGCCGGTGCGCAGCGAGGCCGACGGTCTCACGCGCGCGGAGCGCCGCAAGCAGGCCAAGGGGCGGCGCCGCAAGAAGTGACGGACGCTCCCCGCGGAGCGGCGCGCGGCGAGGGGCCGGGACACCCGAGGGTGCCCGGCCCCTCGGCCTGTCCGCCGCGGCGCCCCGGCGGGATCCGCCGGGATCCGCGGGATTCAGTCGGCGGGCGGGCGGGGCGGGCGCGGACCGCCCAGTTCCACCGCCGTGCAGCGCCAGCGCAGGTCCTGGCCGCGCTCCAGGCGGAAGGCCATGGCGCGCAGCTGGTCCCCGGCGCCGATACGGGCGAAGGCCTCGACGGCCCCGGGGCGCGGGACGTAGTAGCCGATGTCGCGGACGACGGGGCGGGTGCCGCGGGTGCGCAGGGGGCCGCGTTCGGCGAGCCAGGCCAGGTCGTCGTAGGCGCGGCCCGCCGTGTGGCGGAGCATCGAGTGCACGGGGCGCCGGCCGCTCAGGACGGCGAGCAGCAGCTCGGCGAAGACGTCGGTGGGCCGGGGCCGCGGTCCGGGCGGGACCGTCCCGCGCGGGGCGGGGGCGCCGCTCCGGGGCGCCGTGGGCGGCCGGGTGTCCAGGGGCCTCGTACGGGTGCGCGGGGCCGTGCCGGGGGACCCGGGCGGGCGGCGGCCGTCCGCGGACGCGTGGGGCGGGGTGCCGCCGGGAGCGCGGGTCGGTCCGCCGCCGGCGGTGCGGGGCGGCGCGCCGCCCGGGCGGGGCGGATCGCGGCGG
>NZ_BAAATK010000076.1:0-20329 GCF_039533365.1 Streptomyces glaucus | reverse complement strand
GGCCTGATCCCCAGTCAGCGGGGTTCGTCCTCGCGGCCGTTGGGCCGTTCCGACGAGTGAGACTTTAGCGGATTCCTGGCTCCCGAGCTAATCGGGGGCTGCGTTCTTTCGAACGCGGATTCCTCATTCCGCAAATACGCACGCCAAAAGACGCCGAGCGCACGACGAAAGATCGTCGATCGCTGGTTGGTACTTGCGGGATGGCTGTCCGGGGACCGACCGCAGTCGGTGCTCACGTCGGACAACTCGGAGAACAGTACGGATCGGGTGGGGGCGTGTCAACTCTGGTCCGGGGAGGATCCGGGAGGCGTAGCCTGGTGCGCGTGATGACGCGTACGTGCACCCTTCAGTGGTGGGCCGCCTGACGGCGGCCGTACTCACGTATGCACTCGACGGCCGCCGCCTCGGCGGCCGTACTCGTATCTCCCTCCAGGAGGGGCGGCCGGCTCAGGCGGCGGTCCTGGACCGGAGGTGGAGAGATGACGCGGGTCTTCAGTGGGGTCAAGCCGACCGGGCACCTGACGCTGGGGAACTACCTGGGGGCCATGCGGCGGTGGGTCGCCGTCGATCAGCACCGGGCCGACGCGCTGTTCTGCATCGTCGATCTGCACGCGCTGACCGTGGAGCACGATCCGGCGCGGGTGCGCAGGCTGAGCCGGCAGGCGGCGTCGCTGTTGCTGGCGGCGGGACTGGATCCGGCGTTGTGCACCGTGTTCGTGCAGAGCCAGGTGGACGAGCACGCGCGGCTGTCGTACCTGCTGGAGTGCGTGGCGACCGACGGGGAGATGCGGCGGATGATCCAGTACAAGGAGAAGGCCGTGCGGGAGCGGGGGCGGGGCGGGAGTGTGCGGCTGTCGCTGCTGACGTATCCCGTGCTGATGGCGGCGGACATCCTGGCGTACGGGACCGACGAGGTGCCGGTGGGGGACGACCAGGTGCAGCACGTGGAGCTGGCCCGGGATCTGGCCGTGCGGTTCAACCAGCGGTACGGGTACACGTTCGTGGTGCCCAGGGCGACGCGCCCGGCGGTGGCGGCACGGGTGATGAACCTGCAGGATCCGACGTCGAAGATGGGCAAGAGCGACGACGTCGGGCCGGGGATCGTCTATCTGCTCGACGAGCCGGACGTCGTGCGGAAGAAGATCATGAGGGCCGTCACCGACAGCGGGCGGGAGGTCGTGTACGACCGGGAGGCGCGGCCGGGGGTGGCGAACCTGCTGGAGATCCTGGCGGCCTGCACCGGTGGGGAGCCGGCGGAGCTGAGCGGGGCGTACACGTCGTACGGCGCCCTGAAGGAGGACACCGCGGAAGCCGTCGTCGAGGTGCTGCGGCCCGTGCAGCAGCGGCACAAGGAGCTGTGCGCGGATCCCGGCCATGTGGAGGAGGTGCTGCGGGACGGGGCGCGCAGGGCTCGGGCGACGGCCCGGCCGACCGTGGATGCCGCCTATCGCGCGATCGGGCTGTTGCCGGCGGCCTCCGGCGCTCGTCCCTGATGTCCGCGTCGCGCTGACCTCCGCGTCGCGGCGCGGGCGGCCCGCTGGGCGCGGTGTGCCGTCCTCCTCCGTGCGGGGGGGAGGCGGCACACCGGTCAGTTGGTGTTGCCGGAGGCCAGTTCGCGGCTGCGGTCACGGGCGGCTTCGAGGGCGGCGATGAGGGCGGCCCGTACGCCGTGGTTCTCCAGTTCGCGGATGGCGTTGATGGTCGTGCCCGCGGGGGAGGTGACGTTCTCGCGGAGCTTGACCGGGTGTTCGCCGCTGTCGCGGAGCATGGTCGCCGCGCCGATCGCGGACTGGACGATCAGGTCGTGGGCCTTGTCGCGGGGGAGGCCCAGGAGGATGCCGGCGTCGGTCATGGCTTCGACCAGGTAGAAGAAGTAGGCCGGGCCGGAGCCGGAGAGGGCGGTGCAGGCGTCCTGCTGGGACTCGGGCACGCGGAGGGTCTTGCCGACGGCGCCGAAGATCTCCTCGGCGTGGGTGAGGTGGTCGGCGGTGGCGTGGCGGCCGGCGGAGATGACGGACATGGCCTCGTCGACCAGGGCGGGGGTGTTCGTCATGACGCGGACCACCGGGGTGCCGGCGGTGAGCCGCTCCTCGATGAAGGAGGTGGTGATGCCGGCGGCTCCGCTGATGACCAGGCGGTCGGCGGGGACGTGGGGGGCCAGCTCGTCCAGGAGGGTGCCCATGTCCTGCGGTTTGACCGTGAGGATCAGGGTGTCGGCGGTCTTGGCGGCTTCCGGGTTGGTGACCGGGGTGACTCCGTGGCGGGTGCGGAGTTCCTCGGCCCGTTCCCGGCGGCGGGCGGTGACCAGGAGGTCGGCCGGGGCCCAGCCGGCCCGGATCATTCCGCTGAGCAGGGCTTCGCCGATCTTGCCGGTGCCGAGGACTGCGACTTTCTGGGTCATGGCGGGGGTGCCTCCGGGGGTTGCGTCGTCCGGCTTCATCCTCGCACCGGGGGCGCGGCCGGGGGCGGGGTGTCCGGTGGGCGGGACGCCGGCTGCCCGGCGGGGGCGGTCACGGCGTTCTGCGGCGGAGGGTCGCCGCGCCCAGGCCCAGGACCAGCAGGGCGCAGCCCGCCACGACCAGTACGTCCCGGACGAAGGCGGCGGTCGTGTCCGTGTGCCGGAGGACCTCGTTCATGCCGTCGACCGCGTAGGACATGGGGAGGACGTCGGAGACCGCCTCCAGGACGGGGTGCATCCGGTCGCGGGGGGTGAACAGGCCGCAGAGGAGGAGCTGCGGGAAGATCACCGCCGGCATGAACTGGACCGCCTGGAACTCCGAGGCGGCGAAGGCCGAGACGAAGAGGCCGAGGGCCGTGCCGAGGAGGGCGTCGAGCAGGGCCACCAGGAGGAGCAGCCAGGGGCTGCCGGTCACGTCCAGGCCCAGGACCCGGACCGCCAGGCCGGTGGCCAGGGCCGACTGGACGATCGCGAGGGCGCCGAAGGCCAGGGCGTAGCCCGCGATGAGGTCGCCCTTGCCGAGGGGCATCGCGAGGAGGCGTTCGAGGGTGCCCGAGGTGCGTTCGCGCAGGGTGGCGATCGACGTGACCAGGAACATCGTGATCAGCGGGAAGATGCCCAGCAGGGAGGCGCCGGTGCTGTCGAAGGTGCGCGGACTGCCGTCGAAGACGTAGCGCAGCAGGAGCAGCATCAGGCAGGGGATCAGGAGCATCAGCGCGATGGTGCGCGGATCGTGGCCGAGCTGGTGCAGGACCCGGGTCGCGGTGGCCGTGGTGCGGGAGAGGTTCAGGGCGCTCGTGGCGGCGGGGCCGGCGGGCGCACGGGGCGGGGTGGCGCTGGTGGGGTTCATCGCGTGGTGTCCTTCGTGCGGCTCGCCCCGGTCGCTTCGTCGACCAGGCGCAGGAAGGCGGCTTCGACCGTCTCGGAGCCGGTGCGGGCGCGCAGGGCGTCGGGGGTGCCGTCGGCGAGGAGTTCGCCGTCGCGCAGGAGCAGGAGGTGGTGGCAGCGTTCGGCCTCGTCCATGACGTGGGAGGAGACGAGGAGGGTGGCGCCGCGGTCGGCGGCCAGGGAGTGGAAGAGGTCCCACAGGTCGCGGCGGAGGACCGGGTCCAGGCCGACGGTGGGTTCGTCGAGGACCAGCAGGTCGGGGGTGCCCAGGAGGGCCACCGCGAGGGAGACGCGGCTGCGCTGGCCGCCGGAGAGGGCACCGGCCAAGGCGCCGGCGTGCGGGGTGAGGTCGACGTCGGCCAGGGCGCGGGTGACGCTCTCGTGGCAACGGACTGCGAAGGCACGGCCGGGGTCGAGGATCGCCGCGAAGTAGTCGAGGTTCTGGCGGACGGTGAGGTCGTCGTAGACGGAGGGGGCCTGGGTGACGTAGCCGAGGCGGGTGCGCAGGGCGGGGTGGCCGGCGGGGCGGCCGAGGACGTGCAGGGTGCCGGTGACCTTGGCCTGGGTGCCGACGATCGCGCGCATGAGGGTCGACTTGCCGCAGCCGGAGGGACCGAGGAGGCCGGTGATCCGGCCCCGGGGGACGGTGAAGCCGAGGTCGCGCAGGACGGTGCGGGAACCGCGGACGACGGTGAGGTTCTCGGCGTGGACCGCGGGGGCGGCGGGTCGTGCCCGGGGAGGGGCGGTCCGGCGGACGTCGTACCCGGGAAGGCCGGATCAGGAGCGGCGGCGCTTCCTCGACGGGTTGCCCGAGCGGCGGGTGAGGCGCTTCTCGTGCCGCTCGCGGGCCGTCTCGTACTCCTCGCGGTGCAGTTTCTCGCCGGGGGCCTCGATGAGGGAGCGGACGGAGTAGGCGAGGAGGGAGCCGACGAAGCCGATGGTCAGCAGGGGGCGCAGGGAGGCCTGGCGTTCGGGGTCGGGGCGGCGGGTGAAGCCGTCCCAGGTGTGGCGGAAGGCGAGCGCGCTGCAGATCGCGGACATGGCGACCATGAGGAATGTGACGAAGCCGCCGACGTCGGCGATCCGGAGGCCGTCGTAGGCGAAGCGCAGGACGAGACAGGAGGCGGCGGCCGCGGCGAGCGAGCCGGCGGCCACGCCGACGCGGCGGGCGGCGTAGCCGTTGTCGTGGTGCAGCCAGGTGGTGCCGAAGAAGCGGAGGGGTTCCGGGCGGGGACCGGTGAGGGACGCCGGGTCCGGACTGCCCTGGGGGCCCGCGGGGGTGTCCGGGGTGCCGTTGTCGTCGCTCACGGATCGATTATGGCTCCGGCGCCGCCGCGCACTCGTCAGGGGTGCGCGGCGGCGCGGGTGGGTGCGGCCGTCGCCGCCGGTGTTCGGGTACGTGTCCGGGACGTGCTCCCCGGTGCCGGTGCCGGTGTCGTCCCGGATGCTTGGCGTGCCGTGCGGGCCCGGCCGCCGGCAGGGGATCGCCGCCCTGGCGCCTTCGGGCGGCGTGCGCGCGACGGCACAGCCGGTGCCGGGAGCGCTGCGCGCGTTCGGGCGGCGCCGGACGCGATCGAGTGGGGGCGCGGGGTCCCCGCCTGGGCTGGGCCGGGCCCGGTGGCACGGGAACGCCCCGGCGCCGGCCGCGAGCGGGGCGGGCCGGCGTCCGGTGGGTGTCCGTCACAGGTGCCCTCCGGAGGGATGCCGCGTGCCCCCTCCGGAGGAATGCCGCGTGCCCCCTCCGGAGGAATGCCGCGTGCCCCCTCCGAAGGAGTGTCAGGCGCCCCCCGATCGGGGTCAGGCGCAGCGGGAGGCGACGTAGCCGTCGCTGCCGGTCTGCACGTAGGCGTCCGAGACGTACTCGCCGTTGCTGATGTTGTCCCAGATGTTGCTCGTGCCGTACGGGCCGGTCACCGTCGTGCCCGGCTTCTGGCAGTAGATCGGGACGCGGGCCCCCTCGGGCAGGACGCGCACGATGGAGTAGCCGGTGCCGGGACCGCTGCGGACGTTGAGGCGCACGCCCGGGGCGACCGAGTAGTAGCGAACGGCCGCCGCGGCCGCCGTCAGGACGGTCTCCTCCTTGCCGCCCTCGGCCTCTTCGACACTGCCAACAGACATATGGTCCTCCCCCGTCGGATCCCACGACTGTCGTGGGGCCCCGTTGATACCCCCAGGTCGCACGGCGAAACACACGTGCGCACATCGCACACGCAGGCTAGCAAGCCTCCTCCGCCCCACCGGAGTCATCGACTAGGCTCCGTGCGTCGCACGCGGACGAACAGCACGGGGGTGGTCCCATGGCGGCACCGCAGAATGCCGGACCGAATACGGAAGCGGAACTTCCCCAATACGCCGGTCACTACCGTCTGGAGTCCTGTCTGGGGTCGGGCGGCATGGGGGTGGTGCACCTGGCCCGCAGCACCTCGGGGCTGAAGCTCGCGGTGAAGGTCGTCCATGCCGAGTTCGCCAGGGATCCCGAGTTCAGGGGGCGTTTCCGGCAGGAGGTGGCCGCGGCGCGCAGGGTGAGCGGGGCGTTCACCGCGCCCGTGGTGGACGCCGATCCGGAGGCCGGACGGCCGTGGATGGCGACGCTGTTCATTCCGGGCCCGACGCTGGCGGAGTACGTGAAGCGGAACGGGCCCATGGCCCCTTCCCAGGTGCGCCGGCTGATGGCCGGGCTCGCGGAGGCGCTGCGTGACATCCACCGGGTCGGAGTGGTGCACCGGGACCTGAAGCCCAGCAACGTCCTGCTCGCCGAGGACGGGCCCAAGGTCATCGACTTCGGGATCTCCCGGCCCAAGGACAGCGAACTGCGCACCGAGACGGGGAAGTTGATCGGTACGCCGCCGTTCATGGCGCCCGAGCAGTTCCGGCGCCCGCGCGAGGTGGGGCCCGCCGCCGACGTCTTCGCGCTCGGGTCCGTGCTGGTGCACGCGGCGACCGGGCGCGGGCCGTTCGACTCGGACAGTCCGTACGTCGTCGCCTACCAGGTCGTGCACGACGAACCGGACCTGACCGGCGTGCCGGAGGAACTCGCGCCGATCGTCTCGCGGTGTCTCGCCAAGGAGCCCGAGGAGCGGCCCACGCCCGACGAGTTGATGCGGGAGTTGCGGTCGGTGGCGGCGTCGTACGACACGCAGGCGTTCATACCGGCGCAGCGGACGGCTGATCCGTCCGGCCCCGGCCCCGGCTCCGGGGCCGAGCCCGCTCGCGAGTCCGGCCCCGGCCCCGCATCCGGCCCCGAGTCCGGTGTCGCGGTGTCCGGGGCGCCGGCCCGCGGGCACCGGCCCGGCCGGTGGCCGTCCGGCCGGCGCCGGGGCGGACGCGCGGTTCTGGTGGCCGTGGCGCTCGGTCTCGTCGCGGGCGGCGCCCTGGTCTCCCTCCGGCCGAGCGGTGGCGACGACCCCGCGCCGAAGGGGACGTCCGCACGGGCCGGGCGGGCCGCGTTCGCCGGGTGGGCGGCGGAGCCGCTGTCCGGCAGCGGGGGCATGCCGCAATGCGCGTACGGCGCCGGCCGGTTGGTCTGTGCGCAGCCGGGCGTGGTCTTCGCGCTCGACCCGTCCGACGGCACGCTGCTGTGGCGGCGCCCGGTCGCCACGGAGAACGTCAGCGACGCGCCGGCCGTCGCGGGAGGGCTCGTGCAGCCCTACCCGGACGGGGGCCCGCGGCAGGAAGGGCTCGATCCCGCGTCGGGCGAGAAGGTGTGGCAGCGCGACTTCTCCGCGTACGGGTCGCTCGGGCACGCCGGTGACATGCTGCTGCGCACGGAGACGGACGGGACGGTCACCGGGGTGGACGGCGCGTCGGGGAGGACCGAGTGGAGCCGGCGGATACCGGGGCACGCCGGCCCCGTCTTCGCCTCGTTCGCCGGGGATCCGCTGGCCTACGCGACGAGCGTGTCCGACGACGGCACGACGCGGGTCACCGCGGTCGACCCGCGCACGGGCGACGTGCGGTGGGACGCGACGCTGAGCGGAGCGCTGGAGCCCGTCGGCGCCCACGGCGGCTCCGTCGTCCTGCTGGCCACCGACCGGGTCACCGGTGACACGACCGGCGTCGTCCGCTACACCCCCCGGTCACGGACGACGGACCGGGTGACGCTGCCCGTCCCCCGCCAGGACGTCCAGGCCACCGTGCACGGCGACGTCGTCCACCTCCTGGCCTCCGGGGGCGCGCTGGAGGCCGTCGACCTGGGGGCGCGCAAGCGGCTGTGGCAGCTGGAGACGTCGGTGCCGCGGGGATCGGCGCCGGCCGCCGACGACAGCCACGTGTACGTCACCGCCCCCGACGGCCGTCTCCTCGCCGTGGACGCGCGCAGCGGAGCGCTCCGCGGCCAGACCCCGTCCCGGCTCGGCTCCGCCTCCGGGCAGGTCGCGGGCGCCGTGCCCGAACCCGTCCTCGCCGACGGCCGCGTCTACGCCGCCGCCCCCGACGGCACCGTCTTCGCCCTGGACGCCCGGGACCCCTCCTCCTGGTAGGCCCCGCGCCACGGGGTCCTCCCGGCGGCCGTGCGCGACGGGGCCGCCCCCCGTGGAGAGGGAGGCGGCCCCGCGGGACCCGGGGGTCAGCCGAGCTTCGTCACGTCCCGCACCGCGCCCTTGTCGGCGCTGGTCGCCATCGCCGCGTAGGCGCGCAGGGCCGCCGAGACCTTCCGGTCGCGGTTCTTCGGGGCGTACACGCCGTTCAGGGCCTGTTCGCGGCGGGCCAGCTCCGCGTCGTCGACGAGGAGCTCGATCGAGCGGTTCGGGATGTCGATGCGGATGCGGTCGCCGTCCTCGACGAGGGCGATCGTGCCGCCCGAGGCGGCCTCCGGGGAGGCGTGGCCGATGGACAGGCCGGAGGTGCCGCCGGAGAAGCGGCCGTCGGTGACCAGGGCGCAGGCCTTGCCCAGGCCGCGGCTCTTCAGGTACGAGGTCGGGTAGAGCATCTCCTGCATGCCGGGGCCGCCCTTGGGGCCCTCGTAGCGGATGACGACCACGTCGCCCTCCTTGACCTGCTTGGTCAGGATCTTCTCGACGGCCTCCTCCTGCGACTCGCAGACGACCGCCGGGCCCTCGAAGGTCCAGATCGACTCGTCGACGCCGGCCGTCTTGACCACGCAGCCGTCGACCGCGAGGTTGCCGCGCAGGACCGCCAGGCCGCCGTCCTCGGAGTAGGCGTGCTCGGCGGAGCGGATGCAGCCGTTCTCGGCGTCCTCGTCCAGGGACTCCCAGCGCTCGGACTGGGAGAAGGCCTCGGCCGAGCGGACGCAGCCGGGGGCCGCGTGCCACAGCTCCACCGCCTCCGGGGACGGGGAGCCGCCGCGGATGTCCCAGGTCTTCAGCCAGTCCGCCAGGGACGGGCTGTGCACCGCGTGGACGTCCTCGTTGAGCAGGCCCGCGCGGTGCAGTTCGCCGAGGAGGGCGGGGATGCCGCCGGCGCGGTGCACGTCCTCCATGTAGTACGTACGGGTCTTGGCGACGTTCGGGGCGACCTTCGCCAGGCAGGGCACGCGGCGGGAGAGGGCGTCGATCTCGGTCAGGCCGAAGGGGACGCCCGCCTCCTGGGCGGCGGCCAGCAGGTGCAGGATCGTGTTGGTGGAGCCGCCCATCGCGATGTCGAGGGCCATCGCGTTCTCGAAGGCCTGGAAAGTGGCGATGGAGCGGGGCAGGACCGAGTCGTCGTCCTGCTCGTAGTAGCGGCGGGTGAGGTCCATCACCGTGCGGGCCGCGTTCTCGTAGAGCGCCCTGCGGGCCGTGTGCGTGGCCAGGACCGAGCCGTTGCCGGGCAGGGACAGGCCGATCGCCTCGGTGAGGCAGTTCATCGAGTTGGCGGTGAACATGCCGGAGCAGGAGCCGCAGGTCGGGCAGGCGTTCTCCTCGATGCGCAGCACGTCCGCGTCGGAGACCTTGTCGTTGGCGGCCTCCACCATCGCGTCGATCAGGTCCAGGGTGCGGACCGTGCCGTCGACGAGGGTGGCCCGGCCGGCCTCCATCGGGCCGCCGGAGACGAAGACGGTGGGGATGTTCAGGCGCAGGGCCGCGTTGAGCATGCCCGGGGTGATCTTGTCGCAGTTGGAGATGCAGATCAGGGCGTCCGCGCGGTGCGCCTCGACCATGTACTCCACGCTGTCCGCGATCAGGTCGCGGGAGGGCAGGGAGTAGAGCATGCCGCCGTGGCCCATCGCGATGCCGTCGTCGACGGCGATCGTGTTGAACTCGCGCGGGATGCCGCCGGCCGCCTTCACCGCCTCGCTGACGATCCGGCCGACCGGCGCGAGGTGGGTGTGGCCCGGCACGAACTCCGTGAAGCTGTTGGCGACCGCGATGATGGGCTTGCGGCCGATGTCCGCGCCAGGTACCCCGGAGGCGCGCATCAGGGCGCGGGCGCCCGCCATGTTGCGGCCGTGGGTGACTGTGCGGGACCTCAGCTCGGGCATCGTCGCTCGCTCCTTCGGGGGGATCTGCCGGGGAGTCCGGGCAGAGTTCTGACTGTCATCGAGCGTACGCCGGTCATCCAGTGGGCGGACCGTGTGTCCGAAATGCGGGATGTGCGGCTCGGTCGTGGCGTCGGGGCCGGGGACGGGGCCGGGACCGGGGGCGGGTGGTTCCCGGCGCCGGAGGTCGGCGGTTCCCGCGGTCAGAGCCGGCCGGCGGCGGGGTCCGGGCCGGTGAGATGCCGCTGCACCACCGGCGCCACCCGCGTGATGATCTGCTCCGGGTCCGCCGACGCCAGGGGCTCCACCTTGATCACGTACCGGATCATCACGATCCCCACCAGTTGCGCGGCCGCCAGCTCGGCGCGCAGCTCCGCGTCCGGCAGACCGAGCCGGCCGGCGATGCGGCGCAGCAGCTGGGTGGCGATCAGGTGGCGGAAGACGGCGGCCGCGGTCTCGTTGTCCACGGCCGACCGGACGATGGCCAGCAGCGGCGCCCGGGTCACCGGGTTCTCCCAGAGGCCGAGGATCATGCGGGTCAGCCGCTCGCCGACGTCCTCCGGCGGGCCGTCGAGGATCGCGTCCCGGGCCCGCAGCGCGGGGGCGAGGGCCACCTCGACGGCCGCTTCGAAGACCTGCTCCTTGGTGCCGAAGTAGTGGTGCACCAGCGCCGGGTCCACGCCGGCCGCCTTGGCGATGCCGCGTACGGACGTCTTCTCGTACCCCCGCGCGGAGAACTCCTCGCGGGCCGCGGCCAGGATGCGGTCGCGGGTGCCGGCGGATTCCGTACGGCGGGGGCGGCCCCGGCGCCGGGCGGCCGGGGCCGCCGAGGGGGCCTGGGAAACCGGAGAGGACGCAAGGGCTGGGGGGACCGGAGGGGCCGAGGGGGTCGGGGAGACCGGAGAGGCCGAAGGAGCCGGGGAGACCGGAGGGGCCGGAGAGGCCGGAGGAACCGGGGAGCGTCCGTGTCCGCGCGCCCGCCCCGCCGGCGAGGAGTCGCCCTTCCCGGGGCCGGGCGCGGTCACGCCTGTCACCGCCGGGGCACCTTCGCCGCCGAGGCCAGGTGCAGGCGGGTGAAGGCCAGGGCCTCCGCCAGGTCGGCCTCCCGTTCGGCGCCGGACATGGCACGGCGGGTGTTGACCTCGATGACGACGTGGCCGTCGAAGCCGCTCACGGCGAGGCGTTCCAGCGCCTCGGCGCAGGGCTGGGTGCCGCGGCCGGGGACGAGGTGCTCGTCCTTCGCCGAGCCCCGGCCGTCGGCGAGGTGCACGTGGCCGAGGCGGTCGCCCATGCGGTCGATCATCGCGAGGGCGTCGGTGCGGGCCGTGGCGGTGTGGCTGAGGTCGATCGTGAAGTGGCGGTAGTCGTCCTTCGTCACGTCCCAGTCGGGGGCGTACGCGAGCATCTCGCGGTCGCGGTACCGCCACGGGTACATGTTCTCGACGGCGAACCGCACATCCGTCTCGTTCGCCATCCGCCAGATTCCGGTGACGAAGTCGCGGGCGTACTGCCGCTGCCAGCGGAAGGGCGGGTGGACGACGACCGTACTGGCGCCGAGCTTCTCGGCGGCCGCGCGGGCGCGCTGGAGCTTGACCCACGGGTCGGTGGACCACACGCGCTGCGTGATGAGCAGACAGGGGGCGTGCACCGCCAGGATCGGGATCCCGTGGTAGTCGCTGAGTCTGCGCAGCGCCTCGATGTCCTGACTGACCGGGTCGGTCCACACCATGACCTCGACCCCGTCGTACCCGAGGCGCGCGGCGATCTCGAAGGCCGTCGCCGTGGACTCCGGATACACGGAGGCCGTCGACAGGGCGACCTTCGCATCCGGGATGCGCACCGCTGGTTCTGCCACGAATGACAGGTTACGGGGTGCGTGCGGGATTGGGCCGGGCTCCTGCTCGTCGTTGTGGTGTTTGCCATAGCGGTCGTGTCCCTCGCCGCGAGGCGGTCCTGGCGCGGGACGGGCGGGGCGGCGGCCCGTCCGGGCCCCTACGCCGACCCCAGGTGGTCCAGGCGCCGCAGGATCACGCCCTCCCGCAGGGCCCACGGGCAGATCTCCAGCCGCTCCACGCCGAACAGGTCCATCGCGCCCTCCGCGACCAGCGCGCCCGCGAGGATCTGCCGGGCCCGGCCCGGCGAGACGCCCGGCAGCCCGGCGCGCTCGGCGGTGGTCATGCCGGCCAGCCGCGGCACCCAGGACTCCAGGGAGGACCGTTTCAGTTCGCGCTGGACGTAGGGGCCGTCGGCGGAGCGGGCGGCACCGCAGATGCGGGCCAGCTGCTTGAAGGTCTTGGAGGTGGCCACGACGTGGTCGGGGCCGCCGAGGCGGCTGAACTCGCCGACCGTACGGGCTATCTCCGTGCGCACATGGCGGCGCAGCGCGCGGACGGCGTCCGGGTCGGGCGGGTCGCCGGGCAGCCGGCCCGCGGTCAGCCGGCCCGCGCCCAGCGGCAGCGACACCGCGGCGTCGGGTTCCTCGTCGATGCCGTACGCGATCTCCAGGGAGCCGCCGCCGATGTCCAGGACCAGCAGCCTGCCCGCGGACCAGCCGAACCAGCGGCGGGCGGCGAGGAAGGTGAGCCGGGCCTCCTCCTCGCCGGACAGGACCGTGAGTTCGACGCCGGTCTCGGTGTGCACGCGCGTGAGGACCTCGTCGGCGTTGCTCGCCTCGCGCACGGCGGAGGTCGCGAACGGCAGCAGCTCCTCGACGCCCTTGTCCTCGGCGGCCCGCAGCGCCCCGTGGACGACCGAGACCAGCTTGTCGACGCCTCCGGGGCCGATCGCCCCGTTCTCGTCGAGGAGCTGGGCGAGGCGCAGCTCCACCTTGTGCGAGTGGGCGGGCAGCGGGCGCGCGCCCGGGTGGGCGTCCACCACCAGCAGATGCACCGTGTTCGAACCCACGTCGAGGACACCGAGTCTCATGGGGGAACGCTACTGCCCGCGGCGCTGCTCCCGGCCCCCGCGGCGGTCCCCGGCCGGCGACGGGGCGACTTACCCTGGACGGGTGCCAAAGACGAAAAAGGCGAAGGACGAAAAAAAGCCCAAGTCGCCCAAGAGGGACGAAATCGCCGCGGGTTCGGTGCGGGTGCCCGCGCCGGAGCGGCGGCAGCGGCCGCAGCCGGTTCCGGCGGCGCCTGCGGCGGACGACGAGAAGGGGCTCGACTTCGCGCGCGCGTGGGTGGAGTTCCCCGACCCGGCCGACGAGGAGCAGGTCTTCCGCTGCGACCTGACCTGGCTGACCTCTCGCTGGAACTGCATCTTCGGCAGCGGCTGCCAGGGCATCCAGGCCGGCCGCGCGGACGACGGCTGCTGCACCCTGGGCGCCCACTTCTCCGACGAGGACGACGAGAAGCGGGTCGCCGCGCACGTGGCGCGGCTCACGCCGGACATCTGGCAGCACCAGGACGAGGGCCTGCGCAACGGCTGGGTGTCCGAGGACGAGGACGGCTCCCGGCAGACCCGTCCGTACCAGGGTTCGTGCATCTTCCAGAACCGGCCCGGCTTCTCCGGCGGCGCGGGCTGCTCGCTGCACATCCTGGCCCTGCGGGAGGGCCGGGAGCCGCTGGAGACCAAGCCGGACGTGTGCTGGCAGCTGCCGATCCGGCGGACCTTCGAGTGGATCGACCGGCCTGACGACACCCGCGTGCTGCAGGTGTCGATCGGTGAGTACGACCGCCGCGGCTGGGGGCCGGGCGGCCACGACCTGCACTGGTGGTGCACGTCGGCGACCTCGGCGCACGGCGCGGGCGAGCCGGTGTACGTCTCCTACCGGGCGGAGCTGACGGAGCTGATGGGCAAGGCGGGCTACGACCGCCTGGTCGAGCTGTGCGAGGAGCGGCTGGCCGCACGGCTGCCGCTGCTGGCGCCGCATCCGGCGGACCCGGCCGGGCCGTCGGACTGAGCGCCGCGAGCGGGTTCCGGGCCCGGTCGTCACGTCCCGTGGTCCGCCCGGCGGGCGGACCGCGCGGCGGGCGGGTGCGTGCTCCCGGCGTGCCGGGCCCCGGGCCCCGTACGGGACGTCCTCGGATCGGGGCCCGGCGCGGTGGGCGTGCGGGCCCGGCGTCGCGGGGCGGGCGGGAAGGCGACGACCGGGCTCAGGGCGTGGCCGGGCTCGGTTCGCCGCTGCCGTCCGGCGGCGGGGCCGGGTCGGCCGGCGCGGACGGGGACGGGCCGGTGGGCGTGGGGTCCGGTGCGGGTGTCGAGGGCGGGCTGCTCGGCGTGGGTTCGGCGGGCGCCGGGGGCGTCGGGTCCGGGCGCGGGGCGGGCGGGGGCGGCAGGCCGGGGCTGCCGGGGTCCGGGCGGGCGGGGGCGGGCGCGGTGCCGTAGCCCTCGATGGAGACGACGGCGCCGGCCGGTGAGACGGCCACCCGCGCGCTCCAGCGCCCGGACGGCTCCCGCAGCTGGTCCACGTACACCTTGATCGTCGACGACTCGCCGGGCCGCAGCGTCCCCGCCGACCGGCTCAGGTAGAGCCAGGGGGCCGCCGTGGACGCGGACCAGCGCACCGGCGCGGAGCCGGCGGCGGTCAGGGTGATCAGCGTGGTGTCGCCGCGGTGGCCGGCCGTGACGGTGAGGTGCCCGGCGCCCTTGCGTCCGGCGCCGGCGGCGCCGAGGACCTCCACCGAGACGCCGCTCGTACGGTCCGTGCCGAAGCGGCTGGACCTGGCGCCGGCGTCGCCGGCGTTCTCGTAGCCGCGGGCCTCCTCGCCGTCCGCGCCCTCGGGGCCGTGGGCCTCGGCCGCGCTGGCCGGGCGGTCCTCCTCGCCCGCCGGGGCGCCCCGGTGGGCGACCCACAGGGCGAGGGCGGGGGCCGCCACGACGGTGGCGACGACGGTCGTCGTGACGGCACGCGCGCGCAGCCGGTCCCTGCGGGCCGCGTGGTCCTTGGGGTCCATCGGGAAGCCGCGCCGGTCGAAGCGGGGGGCCGCGCCCCGGGCGCGCGGGTGGTGGTTCATCGCGGCGTGCACGGCCGCGCGGGGCGCCGGCAGCACGGGCAGCTCGGCGGGGGTGACGGTGGTGCCGGGCCAGCGGCCGGGGATCGCGCGCCCGGCGGTGCGGCGGCAGCGCGGGCAGTCGTCGACGTGCCGGACCAGCTCGCGGCGCAGGGCCGCGCTGAGCACGAGCCGGTCGTCGCCGGTGAGGGCGGTCACGCTCGGGCAGCCGCCGGCCTCGACGACGGCGAGGGCGGCGCGGGTGCGCTCGACCTCGCAGGCGGCGGAGGCGAGCAGTTCCCGCGCGGCGGCCGGGTCCAGGCCGAGGACGGCGGCGATCTCGTGGACGGCCAGGTGGTGGCGCACCGCGAGTTCCAGCGCCTCGCGCTGCTCGGGGGTGGTGCCGGCGGCCTCCGGCCAGGCCAGCAGGGCCAGCTCGCGGCGGCGCAGCTCCCGGACCTCCTCGGGTTTCCCGGGCTCCCCGGACTCCCCGGAGGCGGGCGGGACGGCGGTCCGCGCGGCGCGCCGCCGGCCGGTGTCCCGGTGGTCCGCCGCGTGGCCGGCCCGGCGGTTCCGCCCGGCCCCGGCCAGCTCGCGCCGGCACGCCCAGCGGGCCAGCGCGTACAGCCAGGCCCTGCGGTCCCCGGCGGCCTGGGGGACGTGCCGCGCGCGGCGCCCGGCGAGGGCGAGGACCTCGCCCAGGGCGGCGACGGCGGCGTCGTGGTCGCACAGCACGGACAGGCAGTAGGTGAACAGGCCGTCCAGATACGGCTCGTAGTGCTCGGGCGGCCGCCGCGCCAGCGTGCGCGCCGCCATCCGGTCACGGGCCTCCCGGTGCGTCCGGTGTGCGCCGGTCCTGCGGGTCGAGGTCTCCGGAATGCTGCTCATCACCCGGTGACCGTAGGGGGCCGGGGGAGTCCCTTTCTCCCCCGCTCGGCACTTTTAATCCATACGGGTGAAACGATCCCTCATAAGAGGACAGGAATGATTCGTTCCGGGGTGGTGGGAAGCGGGGAGCCGCTCCGCGGCCCCGGCGCCCGCGTCCCGGTTGTCAGTGCCTCCGGTTACGGTTCGTGCATGGCTGCCCGTACGAAGACCGCCAAGGACCGGCCCTCCTACCGCTGCACGGAGTGCGGCTGGCAGACGGCCAAGTGGCTCGGCCGCTGCCCCGAATGCCAGGCGTGGGGCACGATCGAGGAGTACGGCGCGCCCGCGGTCCGTACCACGGCGCCGGGGCGCGTCACCACCTCCGCCGTGCCCATCGCCCAGGTCGACGGCCGCCAGGCGACCGCGCGCTCCACCGGCGTGCCCGAGCTGGACCGGGTGCTCGGCGGCGGGCTGGTGCCCGGCGCGGTCGTCCTCGTCGCGGGCGAGCCCGGCGTGGGCAAGTCCACGCTGCTGCTCGACGTGGCCGCCAAGTCGGCCGGCGCGGAACACCCCACGCTGTACATCACCGGTGAGGAGTCCGCGAGCCAGGTCCGGCTGCGCGCCGACCGCATCAACGCCCTCGACGACCACCTGTACCTCGCCGCCGAGACGGACCTGTCGGCGGTGCTCGGCCACCTGGACGCGGTGAAGCCGTCGCTGCTCGTCCTCGACTCCGTGCAGACGGTGGCGTCCCCGGAGATCGACGGCGCGCCCGGCGGCATGGCGCAGGTGCGGGAGGTGGCGGGCGCGCTGATCCGGGCCTCCAAGGAGCGCGGCATGTCCACCCTCCTCGTGGGACACGTCACCAAGGACGGCGCGATCGCCGGCCCCCGCCTGCTGGAGCACCTCGTGGACGTGGTCCTGCACTTCGAGGGCGACCGGCACGCGCGCCTCAGGCTCGTACGCGGCGTCAAGAACCGCTACGGCGCCACCGACGAGGTCGGCTGCTTCGAACTGCACGACGAGGGCATCACCGGCCTCGCCGACCCGAGCGGGCTCTTCCTGACCCGCCGCGCCGAGCCGGTCCCCGGCACCTGCCTGACCGTCACCCTGGAGGGCCGCCGCCCGCTGGTCGCCGAGGTGCAGGCCCTCACGGTCGACTCGCAGATCCCCTCCCCGCGCCGCACCACCTCCGGCCTGGAGACCTCCCGCGTCTCGATGATGCTGGCCGTCCTGGAGCAGCGCGGCCGGATCAGCGCCCTGGGCAAGCGGGACATCTACTCCGCCACGGTCGGCGGGGTGAAGCTGTCCGAGCCCGCCGCCGACCTCGCCGTCGCCCTCGCGCTGGCGAGCGCGGCCAGCGACACCCCGCTGCCCAAGAACCTCGTCGCCATCGGCGAGGTCGGCCTCGCGGGCGAGGTGAGGCGGGTCACGGGCGTGCAGCGCCGGCTCGCGGAGGCGCACCGCCTCGGTTTCACGCACGCCCTGGTACCGGGCGATCCGGGCAAGATCCCGCCGGGCATGAAGGTCCTGGAAGTCGCGGACATAGGGGACGCGCTCCGGGTCCTTCCGCGCTCCCGTCGCCGAGAGGCCCCACGGGAGGACGAGGACCGCCGGTAGACTTTGCCCTGGTCTCGCCCGTCCGTACGACCGAGTGTGCGAAACGGGAGCGCCCCAGAACCTGCGACCGGAGGAGTGCAGTGGCAGCCAACGACCGGGCAGCAGCTCCCGGAAAGTCCGGTGGGAGTGCCGGTTCCGATGGCCTGATGCGCGCCTCGCTGAGCGCCGTGGCACCCGGCACGCCCCTGCGTGACGGCCTGGAGCGCGTGCTCCGCGGCAACACCGGCGGTCTGATCGTGCTCGGCTCCGACAAGACCGTCGAGGCGATGTGCACCGGCGGTTTCGTGCTGGACGTCGAGTTCACCGCGACCCGGCTGCGCGAGCTGTGCAAGCTCGACGGCGGCATCGTGCTCTCCTCGGACCTGTCGAAGATCCTGCGGGCGGGCGTGCAGTTCGTGCCCGACGCGACGATCCCCACGGAGGAGACCGGCACCCGGCACCGCACGGCGGACCGGGTCAGCAAGCAGGTCGGCTTCCCGGTCGTCTCGGTCTCCCAGTCGATGCGGCTGATCGCGCTGTACGTGGACGGTCAGCGCCGGGTGCTGGAGGACTCGGCGGCGATCCTGTCCCGCGCCAACCAGGCCCTGGCGACCCTGGAGCGCTACAAGCTCCGTCTCGACGAGGTCGCGGGCACGCTGTCGGCGCTGGAGATCGAGGACCTGGTGACGGTCCGCGACGTCTCGGCGGTCGCCCAGCGCCTGGAGATGGTGCGCCGCATCGCCACCGAGATCGCCGAGTACGTGGTGGAGCTGGGCACGGACGGCCGGCTCCTCGCCCTCCAGCTGGACGAGTTGATCGCCGGTGTGGAGCCCGAGCGCGAACTGGTGGTCCGGGACTACGTGCCCGAGCCGACCGCCAAGCGCTCCCGCACGGTCGAGGAGGCCCTCGCCGAGCTGGACAAGCTCTCCCACGCCGAGCTGCTCGAACTGTCGACGGTCGCCCGCGCCTTGGGTTACACCGGCTCCCCCGAGACCCTCGACTCGGCGGTCTCGCCGCGCGGTTTCCGCCTCCTGGCCAAGGTGCCGAGGCTGCCGGGCGCGATCATCGACCGCCTGGTGGAGCACTTCGGCGGCCTGCAGAAGCTCCTCGCCGCCAGCGTGGACGACCTCCAGACGGTGGACGGCGTCGGCGAGGCGCGTGCGCGGAGCGTACGGGAGGGGCTGTCGAGGCTGGCGGAGAGCTCGATCCTGGAGCGGTACGTCTAGCCCCTGCCGTCGCCGCCCCGCGACGCCGTGCCCGCGCGCCCGCCGCACCGGGACCGGCCCGAGGACGTCCCGTACGAGGCTCGGAGCCCGGCACGCCGGGAGCACGCACCCGACACGCCGCGCGGCCCGCGCTCCGGACGGACGACGGGAAGGCGACGCCCGGGCCCGGCGGCAGGTCCGGACGCGCCGCGGTCCCGGCCTCCTCGCCCGGCGGGCTAGTCCTTCTCCAGCACGAACGACGTCTGCACCTTCGCGAATCCCGGAGCCTTCGCCTCCACCAGGTACGTCCCCGCGCGGGCCGATCCCGCCGCGGGCGTCGCGCACCGCGGGGCGCTCGGCTTGCGGTCCCACTTCACGGTGTACGTGATGCCGCTGTCCGCCGGCACCCGGAACAGCAGGCTCCCGGAGCCCTTGGGGCAGTCGGCCGACGACCAGAACTCGTCGTCGCTGCCGGCCTGAGTGATCGTCACCACCGTGTTCTTCGGGCCGAGATCGACCTTGCAGTCGCCGCCGGAGACGTTCCGCGCGGTCAGTTCGAAGGCCGGCGTCCGCCCGGGCTCGTAGGTGTTGCGGACGCTGCGCAGGCTCAACTTGACCGCGTTCGCGGTGCAGTCGGGCAGCGAGGAACCGGCCGGCAGCGCGTCGCCCGCGCCGACGCCGCCCGTGCCGCCGCCCTCGACGTCCCCGCCGGCGCTGCCGCCGGCACCGCCCGAGCCGCCGCCCGAGCCGTCCGCGGCACCGGAGTCCCCGGCCCCGGAGCCCGCCCCGGACCCGTCGCCGTCCGACCCGTCACCGGATCCGGAACCCGACCCGTCGCCGGACCCGCCGGAGCCCGAGCCGGACCCGCCGGAGCCCCCCGAGCCGGACTCGTCCCGGCCGCCCGGCGCCTGGCTGATCGCCGGCCCCGAACCCGACGGTCCGGGGGTGATCGAGGGCGCGGGATTCTTGCCGTTGGCACCGTTGTCGTGGTCTCCGCCGCCCCCGCCGCCCGAGGTCACGATCCACGTGATCAGCAGCGCCAACAGAGCGATCACAGACAGCAGTACGGCCCTCCGTCGCCAGTAGATGGAGGAGGGAAGCGGCCCGACCGGATTGCGCAGAGATCCCACGGCGCAAACTGTACGAGAGATCGGCGCGTTCGCCTGTCCCACCCGCCGTCAGGAGCCACAACTTTTCCGGATCATCATCCCGGAAACCGGCCGCGCACCCCGGACTTTCGTGAGGTGCGGCGCATGACGATCGCAGCATGTGACGGTGACGGCCCGCCGACTACGGCCCGTGACAACGAACTTCGGCGACACCGCGCTCCACCGCGCCGTCACGGACCTCGCCCATGACGCTCCGGCATGGGCGCGGCGCACCGCCGCAACCGGCACGGAGGCCGTGTCGCCGGTCCTCGTCGCGCCGTTCGCCGCCACCGCCTGGTGGCGGCGAACGGCACCGCGGCGCCTGCGCGTTCGCGACGATTCCGTACGGGTCGCCGGACTCGAGCAGGAACCCGGCGGCGCCGCCGCCGAGCGCGCGGGCCGGCAGGACTGCGATCACTAATGCGAACTCCTCGTGTTCCTCGTGTCCTTCGCCGGTGGGACCGACGCGCGGGATCGCGCCCTTGGCGACGAGCCGCCCCCGGTCGAAGCAGAGCCTGAAGTGGCCGACGGAGACGAGGAGTTCGCCGCCGGCGCGGTAGGAGCGGCGGTCGGCGCCCTCGGGAGGCGCGGGCGCGCGTTGCGTGGGCGGGCCGGCGACGGCCCGGTCCGGCAGCGCCCGCGCGACCTGGCCGGCCGGGGCGCCCGGGCGCGGCCCGGTGCACGCGGCGGGCTCCGGCACCGCGTGCGTCTCCCGGTGGGCGTACCAGCCGAAGGCCGCGCCGGTCGGACGGTCCCCGCGCAGGCGGCGACGCCGACGGCGGCGCGGCGGCGGGCGCGGGTGCAGGCCGAGGCCG
>NZ_BAAATK010000075.1:0-20690 GCF_039533365.1 Streptomyces glaucus | reverse complement strand
CAAGGAGTTGCGCGGAGCATTTGTCTTCCTAAGACCGCTTGGCCTCCGACTTGACGGCCGGCCCACAGCTGGGGGCTGGAGGCGTGCGCCTCGCTGTCGAACACGCCGTGCGTGCCGTAGTCCCGCTTCTCGTCCGCCGGTTCCCAGAGGTTGCCCTCTCCCCCGGGCGCCGGGAAGGCGTCGGTCTGCTGCGCGCCGAATCCGGTGCGCGCGAGGTACCGGTCCAGCAGCCCCGGCACGGCGGCGTTGGCGAGCAGCGTCGCCACCGTCGAGGCGCCGACCCGGTACTCGCGCCGCCGCGGGTGGTCGGCGGCGCGCAGCACGGCGCGGGCGGCGACCTCCGGCTGGTAGATCGGCGGCACGGGCTGGGCGTGCCGGGGCAGGTACGTGCGCAGCCAGGTGAACTGCGGGGTGTTGACGGCCGGCAGCTGGACCATCGTGACCCGCACCCCGGACCCGTCGTGCAGCAGTTCGCAGCGCAGGGACTCGGTGAAGCCCTTGATGGCGTGCTTGGCGCCGCAGTAGGCGCTCTGCAGGGGGATGCCGCGGTACGCGAGCGCGGATCCGACCTGCACGACGGTGCCGTGGTCCCGCGGCAGCATACGGCTCAGTGCCGCCCGGGTGCCGTTCACGTATCCCAGGTACGTCGACCGGGTCGCCTGGAGGAACTCGTCCGGTGTCACGTCCGTGAACCTGCCGAAGACGGCGCTGAAGGCGTTGTTGACCCAGACGTCGATCGCGCCCAGCTCCGCCTCCGCGCGCCGGGCGGCCTCCTCCACCTGGTCCGGCTCCGCCATGTCCGTGACGATGGGCAGCGCCTGCCCGCCCGCCTCCCGCACCTCGGCCGCCGCCCCGTCGAGGCCCGACCGTCCCCGGGCGAGCAGCGCCACCCGGGCCCCGCGTGCGGCGAACATCCTCGCCGTCGCCCGTCCGACCCCCGCGCTGGCCCCGGTGACCACCACCGTCTGCCGTGCTGTCCTGCTCATCCGTTCTCCTCGCCTGTCGTGGCTTCGTCGTGTGACGTCGTCCCGGGTATCGCCTTGCGGTGCCGGGAAACGGGAGGGACGGCCGGGACCGGGGCGGCGTCCCGGTCCCGGGCCCGCGCCGGCGGGCGGGGCGGTCGCGACGGCGTCCGGGCGGTCGGCGTAGTGTCGGGCCGGATGGGCACACGTCACCGCGTGACCTCGGCTGATCATCTCTTCGCCCTGCTCGGCGCGGGTGCGCTCGCGGCGGCTGTGGTGCCGCGTCTGGTGGCGGGACGCCCCCTGTCCATGCCGCTGGTCTTCCTGCTGTGCGGGATCGCCCTGCAACTGCTGCCGGTGCCCCTGCCGGACGTCGACCCGGTGCGGGACCGGGCCCTGGCCGAACACCTCACCGAGGTGTGCGTCATCGTCTCCCTGATGGGTGCCGGGCTCGCCCTCAACCGCCCCGTCGGCCGTCTGCGATGGCGCGCCACGTGGCGGCTGCTCGGCATCACCATGCCGCTGAGCATCGCGGTGGTGGCGGTGCTGGCCTGGTGGCTGCTGGACTGGCCGGTGGCCGCCGCCCTGCTGATCGCGGCCGTGCTCGCGCCGACCGATCCGGTGCTCGCCTCGGAGGTGCGGGTCGGCGAACCGACCGACTCCGAGCACGACGAGGACGAGGTGCGCTTCGCGCTGACCAGCGAGGCCGGCCTCAACGACGGCCTCGCCTTTCCCGTCGTCGCGGCGGCCGTCGCGCTCGCCGCCGCGGGCACCGGCCCGTACGGCGGCCGGCTCGGGCACTGGCTGCTGGTCGACGTGGGTTACAAGTGCGTGGTCGGCGTCCTCGCCGGTCTCCTCGTGGGCAAGATGCTCGGCTGGCTCTTCTTCCGCGCCGGCCGGCAGGCGATGCGGCTGTCCGAGCACCGGGAGGGCTTCGTCGCCCTGGCCGCCACGTTCCTCGCCTACGGCGTCACCGAGCTCCTGCACGGCTACGGCTTCCTGGCCGTGTTCATCACGGCCTGCCGCATCCGGGCCGCCGAGCGTTCCCACGGCTACCACGTCGTCCTGCACGACTTCGTCGAGCAGATCGAGCGTCTGCTGACCGCCGTGCTCCTCTTCCTGCTGGGCGTGTACGTCGCGCAGGGCGCCCTGGCGGCGCTGACGTGGCAGGCAGCGGTCGTCGGCCTGCTCCTGCTGTTCGTGGTCCGTCCGCTCACCGGCTGGGCGGCCCAGTTCGGCGCGGCGGCGGGCCCCCGGGAACGCGCGGTCATCTCGTTCTTCGGCATCCGCGGCATCGGCTCGCTGTTCTACCTCGCCTACGCGCTGGGCGTCGAGACGTTCCACGTGCCGGCCGGGGAGCTGTGGGCCCTGGTGACCTTCACCGTCGTCGTCTCCGTCATCCTGCACGGGGTGACCGCCTCCCCCGTCGTGTCCCGCCTCGATCGGCTGCGCGTCCTCCGGGTGCGCACCCGCCGGGGCGGCGGGCGGGAGCCGAGCGAGGACGAGGTGGCGAACGAACGGCTGTGACCGCTCCGCCAGCCGCTCCCGCGCCGGCCGGTCCGGCGGCGCGCGAGCGGCGGCCCGCCCGGCCGGACCGGAACCGGTGAGCCTGCCGCCGCGGCGCCGGGCACACCGACCGCCGGCGCCACGGACGCGCCGTCGCCGCCCGTCGGCCCGCCTGCCGCCGGCTCACCCACGAGCGCGCGGCCCGGGTCGCGGAAGGCGCCGGGCCGTACGCGCCTTCCCGTGATCCCGCCGTTCAGCGTCCGGAACCACACCGCCTGGCCCAGGGGAGCGGTGATCCGGGTGGCGTCGCCGCGGTCCCTTCCGGACAGTGAGAACCATGAACCGACACCGACGCCCACCCCGGCGGGCCCCGTGGATCGCGGGCGGTGCCGCCGTACTCGTCCTCGGTGGCATCGGCGTATGGGCGTTGGTGGCGTCGGACGGCGACACTCCCCTCCCGACGCCGTCGGCCTCGACCGACCTGTCCGTGCCGACGCCGGACCCGCCGCCGTATCGGACGACCGGACCGGAGACACCGAGCACCGCACCGCCGACGCCGACCCGCACACCGGACACCACACCACCGACGCCGACACCGACACCGACGCGCACGCCGGACACCGCACGGCCGACACCGACCCGCGCGCCGGACACCGCACGGCCGACACCGACCCGCACGCCGGACACCGCACGGCCGACACCGACCCGCACGCCGGACGCCACACGGCCGACACCGACCCGCACGCCGGACGCCACACGGCCGACACCGACCCGCGCGCCGGTCCCCGAGCCGACGGTGACGGCCCGCACCCGGCAGCCGGAGCCGCCGGGCGGCAGGCCGACGCCCCACCGGACGGCGGCCGTTCCCCCGCCCCCGACGAAGCAGGCGCCGACGCCCGCACGGCCCATGCCGCCGAGACCGACACCCACACGATCCGCGGTGCCGAAGCCGACACCCACACGGCCCGCGGTGCCCGAGCCGCCGGTGACGAGGACGCCGCCGAAGCACACACCGCCGCCGCGGTCACCGGCCCCCGTGCCCCCGCCCACGCCCCCCACGGCGGCGCCTTCGGCACCGTCGGCGACACAGTGGTACACGAGCGCGTCGGCGACGGCCGCCGCGCGGCGCATGGCCGCCGCCGGGGCGGTCGGCGATCCCGCCTGTTCGCTGTCGGCCGTCGGCCGGCCGGATCCGGCACTGCTCCCGGGGGGCCTCGCGCGGGTCGGCGTCGGGCAGGCCGGCGCCTACTGGTGCCTGGTGTTCTGAGCCGTCCGGGGCCCCGCCCCGCCGCCGCGGCAGAGGATCCCGCACCCGAAGGTCCGGGCAGCGGCGAACGGGCACCGCGCCGTCACGCCCCGCGGGGCCGGGAGGAGACGCTCGCGCCGCGGGGCGGACGCCGGGCCGCCCGCCGCGGCGCGGGCGGGCCTCAGCGCACGCCCGCCGCGTCCAGCAGGGCGGCCACGGTGGGCAGGATCAGCCCCTCCAGGCTGTCGGCCCGGACCCCGGCGCGGGCACTGGCACCGTCGAAGACGAGGGTCAGCTGCCGGGCGAGCAGGCCGGGGTCGGCCGCGCCACCGCGTTCGGCCTCGGCGCGGAAGAAGGCGGTCAGGTCCCCCTTCACCCGGCGGGCCACCCGGCTCGCCGGATGGTTCTCGTTCTTGATCTCGATCTGGGCGGACAGGTACGGGCAACCGTGGTACTCGGGTACGGCGGCCTGGGACTCCACCTGTGCGAAGACGTGCGCGATCCGCTCGCGCGGCGAACGCGCGTCGTCGGCCCCGGGCAGCAGCCGGGCCGCGTACGCGGCGGCCTGCCGTTCCAGAGCGGCCGCCAGCAGTTCGTCCTTCCCGGCGAAGAGCTGGTACATGGAGCGCTTGGAGACCCCGGCCGCCTTGCACAGCGCCTCGATGCCGACGCCGACGCCCTCGCGGTAGGTGAGCGCGGCCGCCGCCTCCAGCAGCCGCTCGCGGGAACCGGGCTTCACGTCTGTGGTCATGACGGGAGAGTAACCCGGCACCCGGCAGCGGAGAAACCGTTCGGTTTACCCCGGCCGGCGCGCCGCCCGCGACGGCTCCGGCCCGGCGGGACAGGGCGCGGACCCGCCTCCGGGGCGCGGCGGACCCGAATCCGCCTCCCCGCCCCTCCCCCCGCGCCGGGACGGCCGGGCTTGAGGAATGAAACCGATCGGTTTACGGTTGCGGAAACCGATCGGTTTACTCATGAGGAGATGGACATGCCCTCGCTCAAGAACGCTGTGGTTCTCGTCACCGGTGGCAGCCGGGGCCTGGGGAACGCGCTGGTGGAGGAGGCGTTCGCGCGCGGCGCCGCCAAGGTGTACGCCACGGCTCGCGACCCGCGCACCGTGCGGCACCCCGACGCCGTGCCGCTGGCGCTGGAGATCACCGATCCCGGCTCCGTCACCGCCGCCGCCGCGCAGGCCCAGGACGTCACCGTACTGATCAACAACGCCGGGGCGTCGGTGAACGCCTCGCTGCTCGACGCTCCGCTGGAGGACGTCCGCCGGGAGTTCGAGACCAACTTCTACGGGCCGCTGCGGGTCACCCGGGCCTTCGTGCCGATCATCGAGCGCAACGGCGGAGGCCACGTCCTCACCGTCCACTCGGCCCTGTCCTGGCTCGGGATCGCCGGCTCGTACAGCGCGTCCAAGGCCGCCCTGTGGTCCCAGTCCAACTCCCTGCGCCTGGAGCTGAAGCCGCGCGGCATCGGGGTCACGGGCCTGCACGTGGGATACGTCGACACGGACATGACGGCGGGGATCGACGCGCCGAAGGCCAAGCCGAGGGACGTGGCCGTGCGCGCGCTCGACGGGGTCGAGTCCGACGCGCACGAGGTGCTGGCCGACGACGTCTCGCGGCGGGTCAAGGCGGCCCTGGCCGAAGACCTCGCCGCCCTGTACCCGCAGCTGGCCGCGTAGCCCACCCGCACGCCGAGGAGATCCACACGGACGGCGCACCCATCCACCGGGTAAGTCGACTGACGGATGCCGCGGCCGCCGATCACGGTGAAGCTGGAACCCACGACCCGGCGCCGCACCAGCGGGGCCGCCCGCCCCGCGCCCGGTGCGCGGCTCGTCACCGCCCCGCCCGGGGCCGCTCCGCCTTCGAAAGGAAAGAGCCATGCCGTTCATCACCGTCGGCCAGGAGAACACCACCGACATCAACCTCTACTACGAGGACCACGGCACCGGCCGGCCGGTCGTCCTGATCCACGGCTACCCGCTCGACGGCCACTCCTGGGAGAAGCAGAGCGCCGCCCTGCTGGAGGCCGGCTACCGGGTCATCACCTACGACCGCCGCGGCTTCGGCCAGTCCAGCCAGCCCACCACCGGCTACGACTACGACACCTTCGCCGCCGACCTCAACACCGTCCTGGAGACCCTCGACCTCCAGGGCGTCACCCTCGTCGGCTTCTCCATGGGCACCGGCGAGGTCGCCCGCTACCTGGGCACCTACGGCTCCGCCCGCGTCGTCAAGGCCGCCTTCCTCGCCTCGCTGGAGCCCTTCCTGCTCAAGACCGACGACAACCCCGCCGGCGCCGCCCCGATCGAGTTCTTCCAGGACATCTCCGCCACCGTCAAGGCCGACCGGTACGCCTACTACACGGCCTTCTACAACGACTTCTACAACCTGGACGACACCCTCGGCTCGCGCATCAGCGAGGAGGCCGTCCGCAACAGCTGGAACGTCGCCGCCGGCGGCGGGTTCCACGCGGCCGCGGCCGCACCGCTGACCTGGTTCACCGACTTCCGCGCCGACATCCCCAGGATCGACGTGCCCGCCCTCATCCTGCACGGCACCGCCGACAACATCCTGCCCATCGACTCCACCGCCCGCCCCTTCCACAAGGCCCTGCCCCACGCCGACTACGTCGAGATCGACGGCGCCCCGCACGGCCTGCTGTGGACCCACGCCGACGAGGTCAACCAGGCGCTGCTCGCCTTCCTCGCCAAGTGACCCGGCGCCGGGCGCCCTTCCCCGCGGCGGGAACGGCGTCCGGCGCCGAACGGCCGGCCGGCGCGGACCCCCGTCCGCGCCCGCCGGCCGCGCGTCCGCGGGGCCGGTGCCCGCCCTCCCGCGCGTCGCGGCGATCCCGGGCCCGGCCGGCCGGGGCGTCAGGCGGTCAGCCCGACGGCCAGGGCGCGGGCGGAGCCGGTCAGGCGGGGCAGGAGGTCGACCACGGCGTGCGCGAGGCGCGGCTCCTCGGCGTACAACCGGGCCAGGGCCTCGGGCGGGTGGGAGATCTGCCACAGGGCGCCGGCGAGCAGGCTGACCGCGCTCACCAGTTCCCGGGCCGCGGGCTCGTCCAGGGCGGGGAGGAAGCGCGCGCAGGCCTGCGCCATGTCGTCCAGGGCCGCCAGCGCCGCCAGCTTGTACGTCAGGACCGCCTCGGCGGAGACGTGGCGCTCCAGGTGGAGCGCCACGTGGGAGAGCAGGTCGCAGAGCAGGGGCTGGTCCACGACGGTCCGGCTCAGCGCCTCCGCCAGTTCGTCGACGGTGCCGTCGGTCCGCTCGCCCAGTGCCGCGCGCAGGGCGGAGGCCCATTCGGTCCAGCCCTCCGCGGTGAGCCGGAGGTAGATCTCCTCACGGGTCTCGACATAGCGCAGCACGGCCGACTTGTGCAGGCCCGCCGCCTGGGCGATGTCGGTCAGCGTGACCCCGCGCACGCCTTTCTCCAGGGCGAGGGAGCGCGCCGCCTCCAGGATCGAGGCGAGCCTCAGCTCCTTGTGCTCGGGCCGGCGGGCGCGCTGGACATGGGAGGGCAGCTTGGTCACCCCGCCAAGTTAGCAGAACACCGTTGCACCAATAAGAGAACAGCGTTGCCTTGACTAGAGAACGACGTTCTCTTAACTTGGAGGCACGTGACCGCTCCTCCACCCGGAGAGCCGGGCGGTCCCGCCGGATCCGGCGTGCGACACCCTCCGCCGGTCCCTTCCCCGCCGCTCTCCGAGAAGGACGCACCGTGATCGTCTACGACAAGCTCTACATCGGCGGCCGCTGGACCGAGCCCGCCGAGAAGGACCTGCTGGAGGTCCGCTCCCCGCACGACCGGTCGCTGGTCGGGCGGGCCGCCGAGGCCACCGTCGCCGACGTGGACCGCGCGGTCCGCGTGGCGCGCGAGGCCTTCGACACGGGCCCCTGGCCGCGCCTGACCCCGGCCGAGCGGCAGGAGGTCGTCGCCCGCTTCGACACCCTGTACGCGAAGCGCGCCGAGGAGATCGCCGATCTGATCACCGCCGAGAACGGCTCCGCGCGCTGGTTCACCGGCTGGACCTCGGCCGCGCTGTCCGAGCAGACCGACGCCTTCCTGCGCGCCGCCGCCGCGCTGCCCTGGGAGGAGGAACTGCCCCGGGCCGAGGGGGCGACGGGCCGCACCCTGGTGCGGCGCGAGCCGGTCGGCGTGGTCGCGGCCGTCATCCCGTGGAACGCCCCGCACCAGTCCGCGCTCGTCAAGATCGTCCCCGCTCTCCTGGCGGGCTGCACCGTCGTGCTCAAGACCTCGCCCGAGAACGCCCTGTCCACCCTGCTGCTGGGAGAGATCCTCACCGAGGCCGGCGTGCCGGAAGGCGTCGTGAGCATCCTGCCGGCCGACCGCGCCACCAGCGAGCACCTCATCTCCCACCCGGACGTCGACAAGGTCGCCTTCACCGGCTCCACGGGCGCCGGCCGCACCATCGCCTCCCTCGCGGGCCGGCAGCTCAAGCGGGTCAGCCTGGAGCTGGGCGGCAAGTCCGCCGCCGTCGTCCTCCCGGACGCCGACCTGGACGCCCTGGTGGAGGGCCTGAAGTTCCTCTCCTTCGCCAACAACGGCGAATCCTGCGTCGCCCACACCCGCGTCCTGGTGCACCGCAGCCGCTACGACGAGACCGTGACCAGGCTGAAGGACCTCGTCGAGTCGCTCACCGTGGGCGATCCCGCCGACCCGGACACCTTCATCGGCCCGATGGTCCGGGCCGACCAGCAGGCGCGCGTGCGCTCCTACATCGAGACCGGCATCCGCGAGGGCGCCCGCCTGGTCACCGGCGGCCCCCAGGTGCCCGCCGGGCTGGAGGACGGCTACTACGTCACCCCCACCCTCTTCGCCGACGTCGACAACTCCATGACCATCGCCCGGGAGGAGATCTTCGGCCCGGTGCTCGTGGTCATCCCGTTCGACGACGACGACCACGCCGTCCGGATCGCCAACGACTCCCCCTACGGCCTGGGCGGCGGAGTGTGGACGGCCGACGAGAGCCGCGCCCTGGACATCGCCCGGCGCATCCGCACCGGCACCTTCTCCGTCAACGGCGCCCCGCCCTCCCTCGACGCCCCCTTCGGCGGCTTCAAGAACAGCGGCATCGGCCGCGAGTTCGGCACCGTCGGCCTGACCCAGTACGTCGAGTACAAGACGATCACGCTCCCGTAGCCGTCCGGGCGCCGGGGCCGAGACGGCCGGCGCGCCCGCCGGCGGCGGCCGGGCCCCGACGGGCGGACGCCCGTCGGGGCCCGCGGCGTCTCGCGCTCCGTGCGGGAGAAGCGGGCGTCCGATGGGACCGCTCCCCGGGCGAGCGGAACCGCGCCGGTCCGTCCGGGGAACGGCGGCCCGCTCACGGCGGAGCGGGCGTCACCGGCCCTCCATCCTGCCGAGGGCGTCCCGCAGCTGGGCGCGCGTGGTCACGCCCAGCTTCGGGAACACCTGGTACAGGTGGAATCCGACGGTGCGGGCGGACAGCAGCAGGCGTTCACCGATCTGCCGGTTGGTCAGGCCGGTCGCCGCCAGCCGCGCGATCTGCAACTGCTGGGGGGTCAGCTGCCCGATGCCCCGGTTCCCCGGTTCGCCGCCGTTCGGCGTCACTCCGCACGCCCGCAGCTCGGCCGTGGCGCGGGCGGCGAAGGGACGTACGCCGAGCTGCTCGAAGACCGTCAGCGCGGCGGCCAGTTCCGCTCGCGCCTCGCCGGTGCGCCGCCGGCGGCGCAGCCACTCCCCGTGTTCGAGGAGGGTGATCGCCCGTTCGAAGGGCCACTGCTCGCCCGACGGGTCGGCCAGCGCGGCCCGGAAGTGGTCGCCGGCCGCGTCCTCCGCGGCGAGCAGGGCCCGGGCCCGGCGCACGAGCAGGGCCAGGCGCGCGGACATGCGGCCCGCGAGCTGCCGCTCCACCGCCCTCACCACCGCTTCCGCCTCCTCCTGCCTGCCCACCCGCACGGCCGCGGCCGCCAGATCGGCGATGCCGTAGTAGGAGGCGTGGTAGTGCAGGGGCCGGGGGTCGGCCCCTGCCGAGAACAGACCGCGCAGCAGCTCGTATTGCAGCGGGTGGTTCCCGTCGGCGGCGGCGACGGCGGCGCGGACGGTGCGCGCCCGGGCGTCCAGGGCCCGGCTCTCGGCGGGATCCGTCCCGGCCGCCGCCCGGTCGATCAGTTCCCGGGCGCCGTCGGTGTCGCCGCGCAGGGCGAGCAGCGCGGCGCTCACGTACCGGGCCGCGCGGCCCGCCATGTCCAGGCCGTTCTCCTCGGCCACCCGGCGCGCCGCCTCGGCGGACGCCGATGCGGTGCTCCGCCCCGGCTTCCGGCGCGACCGGCCCCGGCCGGGCGGACGGGCCGGTCGCGCACACGCGTACGGGTGCCGGACCCCCGGGCCGCGCCAGGGGCCGAGGCCGGCCGGGGCTCCGCGGCAGGGGGTCGTCAGCGGGGCTTCTCCTCGGACTCCTGCCGCTCCCTCATGGCCTCCTTGGTGGGCTCGTCGGACGTGTCGGGCCGGGACCGCCCCTCCTCCTCCGGATGGACGTCCCGCTCACCGGTCTCCCGTTCCAGAGGCGACGTGCTCTCGCGTTCGGTCTCGCCGGGACCGCTCATGGTGTACCTCCTCGGGGCAGCTGACGACGGGCCTACCGGTTTCCCCCGGACCACGAGGCGAAACGGACCCGGGACCCGTCCGGTCGGCAGGGGTTCCCGCTCCCCGCGGCCGCGGCGCTCGCGGCCGGGCGGACACCGGTGCGCGCCGGTTCCGCTGCTCCGCTCTCAGCCCGGTCCCATGTGCAGACGCACCACGAGCCCCTGTGCCGTCGTCCGGATCTCGACCAGGTCGCACAGCTGATGCATGATCCACACGCCCCGGCCGCCGGCCGGGGAACGGGGATCGGGACGGCGCCGGCCGGTGAGGGGGTCCGTCAGCCGGCCCCGGTCGCCGATCTCCGCGACGAGCCCGTCGCCGGCCCGCCACATGCGCAGGGTCCCGCTGCCTCCGCCGTGGCGCACCGAGTTGCTGGTCGCCTCGCTGACGGCGAGGAGCCAGTCCGTGCGGCGGTCCGGCGTCAGTCCGGCGGCCGCCGCCCAGCGGTCCGCCTCGTCGCGCGTGCGCGCCAGATCCAGTTCGCCGAACGGGACGACGACCGGGTCCCGCGGCTCGGGCAGCGGAGTGTCGCAGTCCCGGCAGACGTCGTGCGGATCGGCGTAGCGGGGACTGGCGCGGTAGGCCGCCGGATCACCGACGACCGGGTGGGTGCGGTGGGCCTGGGCGAGCACGTCCCCGGGCAGCGCGGTGTCGTAGGGGCACAGGATGCTGACCGGGCGGCCCTGGAAGGCGAGGTTGATCAGCGCCTCGTGGCGCGTCGCCTCCCGGGCCTCCGCCGGCGTGCGCCCGACCCAGATCGGCTCGCCCACGATCGACGCCGGCGCGTGCGCGGTCTCGTGGCGGTCGGCGAACTCCTGCAGCATCGACAGGATCCGTCCCGGGTTGCGGCCCGCCTGGGTCATGTCCACCCAGGTGACGTGCCGGCGGTCGCCGTCGAGGGCGTCGCGCAGCAGCGGCAGGCGCGGGCCGGGCACGGCGACCAGCACGGGCCGTCCGTCGTCCAGGGCGCCCTGGACGAAGGTGCCGACGCCGTCGAGGTACTCGTCCTCCGTGCCGTAGAACAGGGCCGGGTGGAAGAAGGCGGACTGCCGTCCGGAGCCGGCCGAGGACCGGGAGTGCGTCCTCATCGGTCCACGACCTCCACCGCGGCGCCGAGCTCGGGGAACAGTTCCAGCAGGCGGCGCAGGGACGGCGGCGCCTGCCGGATCCGCAGCGACGGCCCGCCCGGCCGCCCCGCCGCCGCGTCGGCCAGGGCGGCGAGCGAGGCGGCGTCCAGGTGGCGCAGGGCGGAGAGGTCCAGTTCCATGCGTTGTGCCGGGGCGCCCCTGACGGCGGCGGCCGCGGCGGCGACGGTGTCCCGCGTGTCGTACCCGGCCGATCCGGACATCAGCAGGCCGGGGCGGCCGGCCAGCGGCGCCACCCGCAGCGCCGGGTCGGCGACGGTCTCCCCCCGGTGCGACAGGTGGGCGCCGGCCAGCACCCTCACCTGGGCGTCGGGCAGCAGGCGGCGGTCGTAGAAGCACCACGCCGTCAGCGGCAGCCGTGCGAAGACTTCGTGATGTATGCGCAGTTCGTACTCCAGCAGCCGGTCGGCGCCCGCCGTGTCCCGCGCGCCCCAGGCCATCTCACCGATCGCGCGCAGCCCGCGGTGTCCCCGGGCGAGGGCGGCCTCGAGCGCGTCGTACCACAGCCCGATCATCTCGTCCGGGTCGAAGCCGGCGCCGGCGAGGTACGTCTGCGCGGCGGTCGACACGGACAGCTGTCCGCGTGTCACGGCGGCCGCCGCGTCGATCCCCGCGTCGGTGAGCGTGCGCAGCACCCGCCCGGGGTCGGTGGTGTCCGCGAAGTACTGCACCTGCTCGTCCCGCTCCAGTCCGCCGCGGACGAAGGCGCAGAGGTGACCGGCCCACTCCCGGTCGTCGGAGAAGACCACGCCGGCGTGCCGGCCCGCCGCCGGAACCCGGTCGGGGGGTGCAGTCGCCCCCGGCATCACCGCCACGCTGCTCGCCCCTCGTCCTGTCCGTCGCGCCTTTCCGTACATGGAAACACACGGGGCCGCGCCGTCGCCCCTCCGTGCACGGGTCCGTGCTCGCCCGGCCGGCCCCGCGGCCCTTCGCCGCGCCGCGTCCGCCGTGGTCGCCGGACGCGGCGGCCGCTCAGGAGGGCTCCTCGGGCAGGTAGTAGGTCTGCCGCAGGAACGCGGCCATGTCCTCGAGCGCCTGCACGTAACCCGCCGTGTAGCGCGCGTCGGTGTCGGTGCGGCCGCTCTCGGCCGCCGCCCACCGGTCCAGGTGCAGGGCGATGTGCAGGTGATTGCGGTACAGGTCGCCGTCCTTGCCGTCGAGCGCGGCCCGCGCGCGTTCCCCGTCCCAGTCCTCGAGGCCGCTGGTGTCGAAGTCCAGCAGGTCCTCGTCGCGAGGCTGCATCGCGTTCTCCTCCCGGCCGGCGCCTGCGGTCGCTCAGGTGTCCTCCCAGTACCTCGGCGGGCGGCCGGTGAAGCGCTCCCGGCGGGGTTCGCGCCCTCCCGGCCGCCGGCGTCCTCGCCGGGGCCGGGGCAGCGCGGCCACCGCCGGGGGCGGGCGCGGTGCGGTCACCGCCGGGGGCGGCTGCGGTCAGGATCCGGCCGGTCCGCTCACGGCCGCGGCCGGTGGGGCCGGGCGGAACGGGCAGGCCACGTCGGCCACGTGGTCGTCGGGCCGGGCCGTCGCCCAGTTCGGGTAGTAGACCTCCCGGGCGGAGCCGCTGCGGACGTGTCCGTGCCCGGCGAGCCAGGCGCCGACGGCGTCGTGGGCCGCGGTCATCGCCGGATGGCCCTCCTGGCCCTTCCTCACGGCCAGGTAGGCCTCCCGGTGCGCGGGCTCGATCCGCACGCCGGCCCGGCCTGCCGGTTCGACGGCGTCCCGCGTCGGCGCGCAGACCTCGACCGGGCCGTCGGAGTCCTCGCCCACCAGTCCCCGGTAGACGGCGAAGACCGGCCCGGACAGCCCGGCCCCCGCCCGCCGCAGATGGCCGAAGAGCAGCTCCGTGGCCTCGCCGAGGAAACCGGGGAGGCCGGCGGCGGTCACGTGGCCCTGGGTGAAGAGCACCTTCTGTTCGGGGACGTCGCGTTCGGCGATTCCCCGGACGGGCGGCCCGCCCCCGGTCAGGACGTGCCGGGCGTACCGCACCGCCGCGCGGCGGGCGGCGTGCGCGGACTCCTGCTGCCGCTCGTGGGCGTCGAGCAGCCGCGCCCGCTCCGCGCCCTGCGCGTCGAGCAGCACGGCGATCCGGTCCAGGGACATGCCGGCGGCGCGCAGCAGCGCGATGTGGCGGGCCCGCTCCACCTGGTCGGGGCCGTACCGGCGGAACCCGGTCCGTGGGTCGACGTGGGCGGGCGCCAGCAGTCCCCGGTCCCCGTAGAGCCGCAGCGCCTTGTGGCTGAGACGGGTCCTGGCCGCGAGTTCCCCGATGGTGATCAATTCCTGGTCCACGCGGCCACTGTGCCCCCTGCCCCTGGGGCAGGGGCAAGCCGGGCCGCGCCGCCCGCGCGGCCGGCGTGCGGCCCGCCGGGGAGCGCCCGGGCCGTCCCGTCGCCGCCACCGTCGGCTGCGCGGAGCCCGCCGCGTCCGCGCGCGCGGCCGCCCGGGCCGCGCCCGCCGGCCGGACCGGGCCGGTGTCCCGCGCCCCGGCGGGCGTGGGGGTGGCCGAGGAGCGGACCGGCGCCCTGGCCACACTGATGATCAGCGCCCTGGAGGGGCGATCCTCATCGCCCGCGCCGCACTCGGCGTCCGCGCCCTGACGACCGTGGCACGCGGACCCGGTCCCCTTCTCGACGCCCCGGTGCGGCCGGCTCACCCGGCCGCCCCTCCCGGCCGCGCCGAGCGGCGCGTGCGGGCTCAGCCGGGGAAGCGGCCCGTGGAGCGCAGGGCCCAGCGCCGCTGCGCGTAGGCCAGGTCGTCGCGCCACAGGCGGCCCGCGGCCGCCCGGACCAGCGGACGCAGTAGCGGGGCGGCGCCGCGGGCCGCCCGGAAACCGAGCCGGTCCGAGGTGGCCACGACGGCCTCCACCACCGCGGTGCGCGGCCTGCCCAGGGGGTCCGGCCCCAGGGGGGTGGCGTGGGTCTCCACGACGGAGCCCGCGCCCTCGCCCTCGGCGATCCGCATCAGGACGGTACGCGGTCCCGGCGCGGTGAAGACCGCGCGCACCGGGACGACGAGCCGCCCGGCGACCTTGAACGAGACGTCCACGGTGAAGGCGTCCTCCGCGGCCCGCCCGCCGGGCGTGTCCACGACGGTGAGGTCGACGAACGAGTACGGGTGGAACCACGCCCCGTGCCAGGGGTCCAGGCGGTTGGCGACGATGTCCTCCGGTTCGCAGGTACCCACCCCGGTGTAGACGGCCGTCAGTGTGCCGGGCGGCGCGGGCCGCGCGGGCACCGGGGGCCGTTCCGTGGGCTCCTCGCCGCCGGCCTCGTCGAGCCGCACCCAGACCAGGACGCCGTCGTCGTGCGCGGGCCAGGGCCGCCAGCCGGCGAGCGGGGCGCCGCGCAGGGCGAGCCCGTGCCAGTGGCACACCAGGGCGCCGCAGCGCACGGGGCTGTCCCGCAGGGGCGCGCCCAGGTGGGGGCAGGCGCCGGGCCCGGCGACGAGGCGGCCCCGCGGGCCCCGCCAGACCACCACCTCGCGGCCGGCGACGGTGCCGGCGAGCGGGCGGGCGGCGCCCAGGGCGCGGGAGGCCCCGAGGACGTACCAGTTGCCGGACGGCCTGGCCCGCGCCCGTTCGAGCGCCTCGGCGATCACGGCGGGGCGGGCGTCGCGCCACGTGGGCCGCTGGCGGTCCCAGGCGACGGGGGCGCGGCGCAGGCGCAGCGGCAGACGCCCGCGCCGGGACGGGACGGCGGGTGTCACGCGGCCTCCTGGTGCCGGGGGGAGGGGGCGGACGCGAGCGGGCCGGACCGGCCGGGCCGGAGGCGGGCGGCACCGCGCGCCGCGGCCACCCGCAGCAGTCCGTCCGCGGCCACCCGCGCCCGGCGCCGGCGGGACACCACGGCGCGGCGGTGCAGCGCCGCGTACCCGGTGGCGGCGACGGCGTCCAGGATGTTCCCGTACAGGACGAACGCGGTGCGGATGCAGGGACGGGACACCGGGTCGAGCATCGCGATGCCGGGCTCGGCCCGCCGGTAGGCGGCGCGGGTGAGGGCCTCGAAGTCGCGCAGCGCCGCCGTGACGCGGGGGTCGGCGCGGCCGGTGTCGCGGCACCGGCGCAGCAGTCCGCGGTCGACGCCGTGGGCGCGCAGCAGGTCGGCGGGCAGGTAGACCCGGCCGCGGTCGAGGTCCTCCCCCACGTCCCGCAGGAAGTTGGTCAGCTGGAAGGCGACACCGAGTTCGGCCGCGTGGCGGGCGGCCTCCTCCCGCGGCGCCACGGTGCCGAGGACCGGCAGCATCTGCAGCCCGATCACCGCGGCCGAGCCGTGCATGTAGCCGCGCAGCTCGTCGTAGGTGGCGTACGAGGTGACCGTCAGGTCGCTGCGCATGGCGGCGAGGAAGTCGGCGAAGTGGCGGGGCGCGATGGCATAGCGGCGGACGGTGTCCGCGAGCGCCCGGACCACCGGCTCGGCGCCGCCCTCGCCAGCCAGGGCCCGGCCGAGGTCGGCGCCGAGCCGGTCCAGGGCGCGCGCCCGCCGCGCCGGGCCGGCGTCGCCGGCGAGCGAGTCGACGATGTCGTCGGCCCGGCGGGCGAAGCCGTACAGGGCGTGCACGGCGGGGCGGCGGTCGGGGGTGAGCAGCCGGGTGGCGAGGAAGTAGGTGCGGCCGTGCCGGGCGTTCAGGCGGCGGCAGTACGCGTAGGCGGCGCGCAGCCGCGGGTCCTCGATGCCCGCGGCGTCCAGCTCCCGGCCCGTCACGACCGCGTCTCCCGCGCCTGCGGGCCGCGCCGCCGGCCCCGCGCCGCGGCCGGGGGGCGGCCGCCGGTGATGCGGGCGGCGGCCAGCTTCCCCGACAGCAGGACGGGCGGCACGCCCACACCGGGCGTCGTGCCGCAGCCCGCGAGGACGGCGTTGGCGGTGCCGCGCACGAGGTTGCGGGGACGGAACGGGCCGGTCTGGGCGAAGGTGTGCGCGGCGGAGAAGGGCGTGCCGGCGCCGTGCCCCTGCCCGGCCCAGTCCGCCGGTGTCACCAGGCACTCCTCCTCGATGGCCGCCGCGATGCCCGCCAGTCCCCGGCGGTCCAGCTCGCGCAGCAGGCTCTCGCGGTAGCGCGGGCCGAGCGCGTGCCAGTCGGCGGCGCCGGGGCCGATGTCGGTGTTGGGGCAGGGCGCCAGGACGTAGTGCAGGTGGCGGCCCGGCGGGGCCAGGCCGGGGTCGGTGGCGGTGGGGCGGGTGATCAGCAGGGAGGGGTCGCTCATCAGCGTGCCGGTCCGGGTGAGTTCGTGGAAGGTGCGCCGCCAGGCGCGGCCGAAGGACAGGGTGTGGTGGGCCAGTCCGGGCCAGGTGCGGTCGCAGCCGGCGTGCAGGACGACGGCCGACGGCGCGTGCGTCAGCCGCACCGGGCGGCGCGGGACGCGGCCCAGCAGGCGGTAGGCCACCGGCAGGTCCGGGGTCAGGACCACCGCGTCGCAGGCGATGCGCTGCTCGGCCGTCACCACGGCGGTGACCCGCTCGCCGGAGCGTTCCAGCCGGGTGACCCGCTGCCCGTAGTGGAACCGCGCGCCGGCCGCCGCCGCCGCGTCGGCCATCCCCCGCGGAAGGGCGTGCATGCCGCCGCGGGGGAAGTACACCCCGGCGACGGTGTCCATGTACGCGATCACCGCGTAGGCGGCGAGGGCCCGGGCGGGCGGCACGCCCGCGTACAGGGCCTGGAAGGAGAAGACGCGGCGCAGCCGCTCGTCGCGCAGGTGGCGGGCGATGCGGGACTCCCAGCGGCCGAAGCCGCCGAGCGCGGCGAGCCGGGCCAGGTCCGGGGCCAGGAGTTGCAGCGGGGAGTCGAAGTCGGCGTCGAGGAAGCGGCGCCGCTCGACGCGGTGCAGCTGCTCCAGCCAGTGGCGCAGCCGGCGGTAGCCCGCCGCCTCGGCCGGTCCGGCGAACCGTTCGACCTCCGCCTCCATCGCCTCCGCGTCGGTGTGCACGTCGAGAGTGCTGCCATCGGCGAAGCGGGCGCGGTAGGCCGGGTGCAGCGGGACCAGCTCGACCCGGTCCCGCAGCCGTTCGCCGACCGCGGCGAACGCCTCGTCGGCGATGTCCGGCATGGTCAGCACGGTGGGCCCGGTGTCGATCAGGTAGCCGCCGCGCACCAGGCGCCCGGCGCGCCCGCCGGGCCCCGGGTCGCGCTCGACCAGCGTGACCCGGCGGCCCGCGCCGAGCAGGTGCAGGGTGGCGGACAGACCGGCCAGCCCGGCCCCGACCACCACGACGTGGTCGGTGGGTCCCGCCAGGGTCCTGGTCACCGGCCCGCCTCCCGTCCCGCGGCGGCCAGGGCGGCCCCGGGCGGGGGTCCGCCCGGGGCGGGCACGTCGGGTGCCGTCCCGGTGGCCTCGCACAGCAGCCGGCGCAGCCCGGCCGCCGCGCGCGGTTCGCACGGGGCCTCGCCGAGGTGGCGCAGCGCCTGCTCGGTCAGATGCGCGATCCGCGCCCCGACCAGGTCCCGGGCGCCGGTGGCGACGAGGACGTCCCGGACCCGGGCCAGCGCGCTCTCGGACAGGTCCGCGCGGCCCACGCAGTGGTCCAGCACGTCGAGCGCCGTCCGGTCGCCGGCGGCCGTGGCCCGGGCCCGGGCCACGGCGAGCAGGTAGGTGGGCTTGCCCTGGCGCACGTCGCCCGCGGACGGCTTGCCGGTGTCGCGCGGGTCGGCGAACACGTCGTCGAGGTCGTCGCGCAGCTGGAAGGCCAGGCCGGCGCAGCGTCCGGCGCGGCACAGGACGCGCGTGGTGCCGGGGTCCGCGCCGGCCAGCGCGGCGCCGAGCTCCAGGGGCCGCGCCACGGTGTACAGGGCGCTCTTGAGGCGGGCGGCGCGCAGCGCGCGGGCCACGGCGAACACCGAGGTGGCCCCGCCGTGCACGTCGAGGTACTGGCCCGCCGCCATCTCCGTGCGCATGGTCCGCCACACGTCCCGGAGCCGGCGCGCGGCGCCCGCGCCGGCCTCCTCGTCGAGCAGGAGGTCCGCCACCACGTCGTCCGCCCAGGCCAGCGCCAGGTCGCCGGCGAGGACGGCGGCGGAGGCGCCCAGGTGCCGGGCCGCGGCGCCCGGCACGACGCCGGCGTACTGGCGGGCCACGCCGGCGTGCACCGCCGGGCCGCCCCGGCGGGTCGGCGCGGCGTCCATCACGTCGTCGTGGACCAGGGCGCAGGTCTGCAGCAGTTCGAGCGCCGCGCCCGCCCGCAGCGCCGCGCGGGTCCGCGCCGGATCCTCGCCGCCGCAGGCGCGGAAGGCCCACCACAGGAAGCGGGGGCGGAGGCGGCCTCCGCCGTGCAGGGTGGAGTGGGCGACCCGTTCGGCGACGTCGTGGGCGAAGACCGCGTCCAGTTCCCGGCAGTGGGCGAGACGGTCCGCGAGCACCCGCTCCAGCACCTGCCGGACGGCCCCGGCCACGTCGTCGTCGACGGCGCGCGGATCCGCGGGGCGGTCGTCCCCCGGCTCCGGGCCCGGGGGCCGGGCGGCCTCCCGCGCCTCGTCCTCCGCCGCGCCGTCGGCGCCGGCCGGGGCGGTCCCCGGGGGGCGGGCGGTCGGGCCGCCTCGGGCGCCGGGCGGCTGCCGCGGCGGGTCTGCCGTGTGCCGGCCGTTCGCCTGGGTGGAGCGCATGACGGATCCTCTCGCCCGTGGGGTGGTCGTTCACTGTCATCAGACATTCCGCACGGCCGCCGCCTTGGGATGCGCCGTTCGTTGGATACGGCCCGGCCGGCGCGACGGCCGGCGGCCCGTACGGCGGCACGGATGAGCGGCCGGGCGACACGCGAGCGGGTGCGTCCGCGGCGGGCGCCTCACCGGAAGACTGGGCGGATCCGCTGCCGCCCCGGGGAAGGGAGCCCGTCGTGCACATCGAGGCGGACGTCGCCGTCGTGGGGGCCGGGGCCGCCGGGCTGTCACTGGCGCTGCGGCTGGCCCGGCCCCCCGCGGGCGCGCGCCGGCTGCGCACGGTGCTGCTGGCCGCGCCCCCCGGACCGGCCCGTGCCGCGCCCCGCACCTGGTGCTTCTGGGAGGCGGCGGCGGGCCCCTACGACGCCGTGCTGCGGGGCTCCTGGCAGCGGCTGCGGGTACGGGCCGGGGACGGCACGGCCGTGGAGGCGGGTATCGCGCCGCTGCGCTACAAGATGCTCCACTCGGACGACTTCGAACGGCTCGTCGGGCGGGAGCTCGCCACGAGCCGGGCCGTGTCCCGCGTCGAGGCCGCCGCCGACCGGATCGAACCGGAGCCGCACGGCGCCCTGGTGCGCGCCCGCGCGGCCGGCGGAGAGAGCGTGACCGTCCGGGCCCGGTGGGTGTTCGACTCCCGGCCGCTGGGGCGTCTGCCGGCCGCCCGCACGACGCTGCTGCAGCACTTCCGCGGCTGGTTCGTGCGCTGCGGGCAGCCCCTGTTCGACCCGTCCGCCGTGGAGCTGATGGACTTCCGCACGCCCCGGCCCGCGCACGGCCTGTCGTTCGGCTACGTCCTGCCGACCAGCCGCCACGAGGCCCTCGTGGAGTACACGGAGTTCTCCCGCGCGGCGCTCGGCCGCGAGGAGTACGACCGTGCGCTGCGGCACTACGCGGAGGACGTGCTCGGCCTGCGCGGCTACCGGGTCACCGCGTGCGAACAAGGGGCGATCCCCATGACGGACGCGGCCTTCGCCCGGCAGGCCGCCCCGTCCGTCTTCCGGATCGGCGCCTCGGCCGGGGCCACCCGGCCGTCGACGGGCTACACCTTCAGCGCCGTCCAGCGGCAGACGCACGCCGTGGCCGCCGCGCTGCACGCGGGGCGCCGCCCCCTGCCCCCGCCCGCCCACACCGCCCGCTCCCGGTTCATGGACGCCGTGCTGCTGCACGCCCTCGACAGCGGCCGGGTGGACGGCCCGGCCTTCTTCACCACGCTCTTCGCCCGCGTGCCGGCCGTCCGGCTGCTGCGGTTCCTGGACGGCCGCACCGGGCCGGCCGAGGACCTGGCCGTCGGCCTGCGCGTCCCGGTCCTGCCGATGCTGAGGTCCGCCCTGGCGCTGCCCTTCCTGCCGCGCCGCGGCGTCCCGCACCCCTGACCCCGTCGTCCGCCGTGCCCGCCGACCCTTTCGGAGACCCCGTGCCCCTTGCCCGCGACGCCGACCCGGCCACCGCCTTCGACCACGCCGCCCGCGGCCCCGACACACCGGCGGCCGCCGGTCCCGGCCACCACGCCCGCCCGCGCCGCGCGGCCCGGCCCGGCCCGCCGCGGCGCGC
>NZ_BAAATK010000074.1:0-20971 GCF_039533365.1 Streptomyces glaucus | reverse complement strand
GCGCCCCGGCTCGTATGCTCGGGGCCCGAGCAACCCGAGGAGTCATGACCCGACCCGCACCGAACATGCCCCTGCTGCTGGCCGACGCCAAGCGCTGGTTCGACGACTCGCTCATGGCGAGCATGCGCGCGGCGGGCGAGCAGCCGCTGACCGTCGCCCAGGGCCAGATCTTCGCCCGTCTGGACGCGGAGGGCACGACGGTCGCCGAGCTCTCGCGCCGCCTCGGCGTCACCCGGCAGACCGCCCACCAGGCCGTTCACGGTCTGCTCACCCTCGGCCTGCTGGAGCAGATCCCGGACCCCGCCTCGGCGCGCAACCGCCTGATCCGCACCACCGCGGAGGGCGCCCGCGTCCACCGGCGCGCGCAGGCGGCCCTCGCCGTCATCGAGGGTGTCCTCTCCGACCGCATCGGCCGGGACAACGCCGCCGCGCTGCGGCACGCGCTGACCGCGCCCCGCGGGGAACCGCCCCTGGTGGAGGCGCCTCGGGAGGGCCGGGGCGGGGAGGCCTGACCGCCGTGTCCCCGCCGGCGGCCCTGCTCCGGCGGGGATCTGACGAGCCGTGGGGCGGGTCAGCGGAAGTTCACGTCACTGCACAGGAAGTAGGTCTGGTCCATGTGCGACGCCTGCCAGATCGTGTAGACGACGTGGCGGCCGCTGAGGCCCGAGGTGCTCACGGGGATCGAGTAGTTCTGGCTCGGGGCGTACTTGCCGGTGCGGGCGACCAGTTGCAGGTCGCTCCACTTCAGCGGCTGGGTGGTGGGGTCGTAGCCCTGGCGCGAGACGTAGACCAGGAAGTAGTCCGCGCCGTGGCCGGCCTGGTCGTGCAGCTGCACGGTGAAGTCGCTGCCGACGTCCGTGGTCTTCCAGGGGCCCACCGCGTCCAGCGAGTTGTAGCGCCCGTTCTCGGTACGGCCGCCGCTGCACAGTTGCCCGTCGGGGATGACGGCCTGGAAGTTGCCGGCCGAACCGTTGCGGTACAGGCCGTTCCAGTTCCACATGGCGTTGGTGTCGTCCTGCCATGCCTGCCAGCACATGGGGTCCTGCTGGGCCATGGCCGGGTTCTGGAAGTCGCTGCCCCAGCGGAGCCAGCAGCCGTAGTTGCGGGAGGCCGGGTTGACGACCGAGCCGTGGGCGCTGGCGGTGCCGCTCCCGGGGATCAGTGCGAGGAGCGCCGCCGCGACCACGCCCAGGACGAGGGTGAGCCGCAGCCGGATGTTTCTGATGTGATCATGACAGATCATGGTCTCTTCTCCCGGACGTGGGGGGGGGTTCGCTCTCCGGATGCTTGCGGGAGCGTCCCGGGGGTGGTGGGGGCCGAGGATGGGAGCGCTCCCGCACGGCCCAGGCTGCGCGCCGGGAAACAAGACGGCAACATTCGATTGCGCCACTTCCGTATCGAGGTGGCGCATTTCCTGCGGCGAGGCGTGGGACGCGAGGGCGAGGAGGTGCGGCCGTGCCGCTCCGCCCGGCGCCTTCCGGACAAAGACGGAGCGGCGCGCCGCGGCGGGCCCGCGGACCGGCCCCCGCAACGGTCGAAGGCCGTACCGGAATGCTCCGGTACGGCCTTCGACCGTCCTGCGACGAGTCGGGACGACAGGATTTGAACCTGCGACCCCTTGACCCCCAGTCAAGTGCGCTACCAAGCTGCGCCACGTCCCGATGCGCCCCCGCGCGGTGAAACCGCGTGATCGCGCGAACAGCACTTTACCGCACGCCCCGGGCCGCGCAGAAAGGGGACGGGGAAGGCGGGACAATCGGGGTATGGGCAGCAGCACATCCTCAGGACGGCCGGTGGGCGCGCGGGACCGCGACAGCGAGGGGCGGGCGCGCAACGCCCGGCCGCGGGACGGGCTCGGGCGGCCCCTGCCGTACGGCGCGGACGGCGTGCCCCGGCAGCCCGAGGGCGTCGTGCGCACCCCCGGGGAGACGGTCGCCGAGGCGCAGCGGCTGCTGGACCGGGGCAGGCCGTTCCACGCGCACGAGGTGTTCGAGGACGCGTGGAAGTCGGGCCCCGAGGAGGAGCGCGGACTGTGGCGGGGCCTCGCCCAGCTCGCCGTGGGGCTCACGCACGCGGCCCGGGGGAACGCCACGGGCGGCGCCCGGCTGCTGCGGCGCGGGGCCGGTGCCGCCGAGGACTGGGCGTCGGCCTCGGGCCGGCCGCGGCCGTACGGGATGGATCTCGCGGGCGTCGTCGCCTGGGCGCGACAGCTCGCGGAGGAGGTCGAGCGGGGCGGCGGGGCCGTGGACGCGGGGGCGCGGGCGCCGCGGTTGCGGAAAGCGCCGTGACGGGGCCGTCCTGACGGGGTCCCGGCGCGGGCGGCGGCTGCGGCACCGTGCGGCGGGGCGTCCGGCGCCGCTCGGCCGGGCGCGGTGCGCCGGCCGCCGGTGGCGTGCGGCAGACTCGGGGGGTGCGAAAGATTCATGTCATCGGTATCGGCGCGGGCGACCCCGACCAGCTGACCCTGCAGGCGGTCAAGGCGCTGCGGAGCACGGACGTGTTCTTCGTCCTGGACAAGGGCGAGGTGAAGGCGGACCTCGTGCGGCTGCGCCGGGACATGCTCGACGCGCATCTGCCCGAGGGGACGTACCGCGTGGTCGAGGCGCGCGACCCGGAGCGGGACCGGGGCGCGGGCGGCGCGGCGTACTCGCCGGCCGTCGGGGACTGGCGCAGCGCCCGCGCCGACGTCTACGAGCGGCTGATCGCCGAGGAGCTGGGCGAGGACGGCAGCGGCGCGTTCCTGGTGTGGGGCGACCCGGCGCTGTACGACAGCACGCTCGGGATCCTGGAGGAGGTCCTGGCCCGCGGCACGGTGGCGTTCGAGTACGACGTCGTGCCCGGCATCAGCAGCGTCTCCGCGCTCGTCGCCCGGCACCGCACGGGCCTGAACCGGGTGGCCCGGCCGGTCCAGATCACCACGGGCCGGCGGCTCGCGGAGGGCCTGCCCGAGGGGGTGGACGACGTGGTGGTGATGCTCGACGCCCACCAGGCCTTCCGGCGGTACGCCGACGAGGACATCGACATCTACTGGGGCGCCTACATAGGCACCCCCGACGAGATCCTCGTCTCCGGCCCGATCGCCGAGGCCGCGCCCCGCATCGAGCGGCTGCGCGCCGAGGCCCGGGAGCGCAAGGGCTGGATCATGGACACGTACCTGCTGCGCCGGCGTCCGCGGGACTGATCCGGCCGGCCCGGCGCGCGGCCGTGCCGTGGACGCCGGGCGCGGGAATCCGGCTGCGGGGCGTGCCGGCCCGCCGCCGTACTCGCGGCGTGTCTCCCGCACCCGCCCGCTTCCGCGGCCCCCGCGGACCGGGTGCGGCTTCCCGGGCCCGGTGGCGTGGGGGCCGGGAACCGGGACGGGGTGCCGCGCGCCGGCGACCGCGTCCGCGCCCCGGTCACGGCGGGGTGAGGCCGAGCCGCTCCAGGACGCCCGCCACGTCGGGCACCGCGGTGACGCCCGCCGGCAGCGGCGGGCGGCGCACCACCACCACCGGCAGGCCGAGGTCGCGGGCGGCCGTCAGCTTGGCCGCCGTGGCCCGTCCCCCGCTGTCCTTGGTGACCAGCACGTCGATGCGGTGTCCGCGCAGCAGCTCCGTCTCGCCGGCCACGGTGAACGGGCCGCGCGCCAGCAGCACGTGCGTGTCCGGCGGCATCGGCGGCTCGGGGGGTTCCACGGACCGCGCGACGAAGTGGAGTCCCGTCAGGTGCGCGAAGGCGGCCAGCCCCAGGCGGCCCGTGGTCAGCAGCACCCGGCGGCCCAGGCGCGGCAGCAGCTCCGCGGCGGCGGCCAGGGACGCGACGGGGTGCCAGCGGTCCCCGGGGCCGGGCCGCCAGCCCGGGCGGCGCAGGACCACCGCGGGCACGCCGGTCGCCGCCGCGGCCCGCGCCGCGTTCGCCGTGATCGACTCGGCGAAGGGGTGCGTGGCGTCGACCAGGGCGTCCACGTGCCGCTCCCGCAGCCACGCGGCCAGACCGTCCGCCCCGCCGAAGCCGCCGGTCCGGACGTCCCCGTCGAGCGCCCCCGGCCGGCTCACCCGCCCCGCGAGCGAGGTGGTGACCCGCACCCCGGGCCGCGCCGCCAGCTCGGCGGCCAGCCGGCGGGCCTCGGTGGTGCCGCCGAGGATCAGGACGTGCGGGGGCATGGGGTGAGCGTACGGGGTGGCCGGGTCCGGGGCCGCAGGGGGTGAGCGGCCCGCCGGACCACGTCGTCGGCTGCCGCGCCGGTCCTTCCGCGCCGCCGGGGCGTCAGCGCAGCAGCAGCTGCAGACCGCCCAGGACCGTCGCCGCGATCACCAGCCGCTCGAACAGCCGCTGGTCGATCCGGTTCACCGCCCAGGCGCCGAGCAGCGCCCCGGGCACGACGAAGGCCACGAGCGCCGCGTCCAGGAGCAGCGAACGGCCGTCGATCAGGCCGAGACCGGCGCTGAAGGGCAGCTTGGAGACGTTGACGACCAGGAAGAAGAAGGCCGACGTGCCGAGGAAGCCGAGTTTGCGGAAGCCCGCGGAGAGGAGGTACATCGACATCACCGGGCCGCCCGCGTTGGCGACCATGGTGGTGAAGCCGCCGAGGACGCCGTAGGCGCGGGCCTTGACGCGGCCCGCGCGGGTGGTGACCGCGTCCGGTTCGTCCGCCGCCTCGGCCGTCCGGCGGCGCCACGGCGTCACCGCGGCCATCAGCAGCAGGATCGCGCCGATCGAGGTGCGCACGACCGCGTCGTCCGCCCACATCAGGAACACGGTGCCGGCGACGACCCCGGCCGCGACCGCCGGGAACAGCCGCCACAGCGTGGGCCAGTGGGCGTGCCGCCGGTAGGTGAGGACGGCCAGGACGTCCCCGGCGATCAGGATGGGCAGCAGCACGCCGGTGGAGGCCCGGGCGGGCAGGATCGCCGCGAAGACGGCGAGGCTGACCGTGTTGGCCCCGCTCACGGCGGTCTTGGAGAAGCCGACGAGCAGGGCCGCGAAGGCGAGCGCGGCGAACTCCCAGCCGGTGATGTGCCACAGCGTCATCGTGTTCATGCGGGGACCGATGCTATGCCCACCCGGCCGGCGGCGCGCGGGCCGTCCCGCCGGGCGGTCCTAGCGGGGGGCGTACCGGGCGCGCAGCTCCCGCTTGAGCACCTTCATGCTCGGCCCCAGCGGCAGGGCGTCGGTGAACTCCACGCGCCGCGGGTACTTGTGGCGTCCCAGGTGCCGCCGGGACCACTCGGTGATCCCGGCGGCGTCCACGGCGGCGTCCGGGGCGGGCACGACCACCGCGCACACCTCCTCGCCGTGCAGGTCGTCGGGCAGGCCGATGACGGCGGCCTGGGCGACGCCGGGGTGGCGCATCAGGACCTCCTCGACCTCGCGCGGATAGACGTTGTAGCCGCCGCGGATGATGACGTCCTTCTTGCGGTCGACGATCCGCAGGAAGCCCTCGGCGTCCTTGGTGCCGAGGTCCCCGGTGCGGAACCAGCCGTCGACGAGCGCCTCGGCGGTGGCCTCGGGGCGGCCGAGGTAGCCGGAGAAGACGTTGTGGCCGCGGACGACGACCTCGCCCAGCTCGCCCGGCGGGAGGAGTTCGACGCGGTCCTCGGCCTCGGCGCGGGCGATCTCCACGTCGACGCCCCACAGGGGGTGGCCGATGGTGCCGGGCCTGGTGCCGAACACCGGCTGGTTCACGGTCGCCGTCGGGGAGGTCTCCGACAGCCCGTACCCCTCGTAGATCCTCGTCCCGAACACTTCCTCGAACCGCTCCAGCACGGCGACGGGCAGGGAGGCGCCGCCGGAGACGCACACCCGCAGGTCGGGCAGCTCGTCCGCGTCGGCCGCGGCGGCGATGAGGGCGACGTACATGGTGGGCACGCCGTGGAAGGTGTCGACCTTCTCCCGCACCATCAGCTCGATCGCCCGCGCCGCGTCGAAGCGCGGCAGCAGCACCAGCGTCGCGCCGGCGCGCCAGGTGGAGTTCAGCGACACCGTCTGCCCGAAGGCGTGGAACAGCGGCAGCGCGCCGAGGGCGATGTCGTCGGGGCGGACGTCGTTGGCGTCGAAGGCGTTGACCGTCGCGTTCATCACCAGGTTGAAGTGGCTGAGCACGGCGCCCTTGGGGACGCCGGTGGTGCCGCTGGTGTAGAAGACGACGGCCGGGTCGTCGGCGTCGCGGGTGACGTACGACGGCAGCGGCTCGGCGGCCGCGGCGAGCCGCTCGAACTCGGCGCCCAGCGTGACGACGCGCACCCCGGCGGCCCGTGCGACGGCCGTGCCGGTCTCCGCCTGCGCCGGGTGGCACAGCAGCAGCGTCGCCCCGCTGTCCGTCAGGACGTGCTCGACCTCCGGCGGCGACAGCAGCAGGTGCACGGGCACGACGACGCCGCCCGCCGCGGCGATCGCGTAGTACGCCTGCGGGAACTCGGCGGTGTTGGGCGCCATCAGCGCGACCCGGTCCCCGGGCCGGACGCCCAGTTCGGCCAGTGCCCCGGCCTGGGCGAGGGCGCGCCGCCACACCTCGGCGAAGGTCAGGCGCAGGTCGCCTTCGACGAGGGCCGTCCGGTCGGGCCGGCGCCGGGCGTTCTCGGCGAGGATGACGGCGACGGAGAGGGTTGCCATGGGTGGTGCTCCGTTTCCTTGCTGCGGCTGTGCGGTGGGGGTCTGTGGTCGCGCGGCGGGCGGTGGCGGCGCCGGGGGCGGGCCCCGGCCGGTACGGCCTCGTCCGCGAGCGCCGGGGCGGACCGGCCCGGCGCTGTCACCGCCGTACGGGTGCCGTTCCGCGCGGTGCTAGGGCCGTTCGACCAGTACCGCGCTTCCCTGCCCCACGCCGACGCACATCGTCGCCAGGCCCCGCGCCGCTCCCGTGCGGCGCATGCGGTGGAGCAGGGTGGTGAGGATGCGGGCGCCGGAGCAGCCGAGCGGATGGCCGAGGGCGATGGCGCCGCCGCTCGGGTTGACCAGGTCCGGGTCGATGCCGAGCCGGTCCACGCAGGCGAGGGCCTGGGCCGCGAACGCCTCGTTGAACTCGGCTTCCTGGAGGTCGCCGACGTCCCACCCGGCGCGCGCCAGCGCCTTGCGGGTGGCGGGGACCGGGCCGATGCCCATGACGTCCGGGTGGACGCCGGCCGAGGCCCCGGCGACGTAGCGGCCGAGCGACTCCAGGCCGAGGTCGGCCAGGGCTTCCTCGCTGACCAGGAGCAGCCCGGCGGCGCCGTCGTTCATCGGTGAGGCGTTGCCCGCGGTGACCGTGCCGCCCGCGCGGAAGACCGGCTTCAGCCTGGCCAGCTTCTCGTACGAGGTGTCCTCGCGGACGCACTCGTCGCGGTCGACGACCACGCCGTCCGGGCGTTCGACCGGCAGGAGCTCGTCGTCGAAGTGGCCGTTCCTGCGGGCGTCGGCCGCCAGGCGGTGGCTGCGCAGCGCGAACTCGTCCTGGCGCTCGCGCGGGATGCCGTACCGCTCGGCGACCTCCTCCGCCGTCTCGCCCATCGACAGCAGGCCGTGCAGGTCCTTCATCGCCGGGTTGACCAGGCGCCAGCCGAGCCGGGTGTCGTGGGTCTCGACGCGGTGCGGCAGGGCCTCGTCGGGGCGGGGCAGGACGAAGGGGGCGCGGCTCATCGACTCGGAACCGCCGGCGACGACGATGTCGGCCTCGCCCGCGGCGATGGTGCGGGCGGCGGTGGTGACCGCCTCCAGGCCGGAGGCGCACAGCCGGTTCACCGTGGCGCCGGGCACGGTCTCGGGCAGGCCCGCGAGCAGGGCGGCCATGCGGGCGACGTTGCGGTTGTCCTCGCCGGCCTGGTTGGCGGCGCCCCAGTAGACGTCGTCGATCCGGGCCGGGTCGAGGGCGGGCACGGCGGCGACCAGGCCCCGGACGACGGTGGCGGCGAGGTCGTCGGGCCGCACGGTGGACAGGGCGCCGCGCAGTTTGCCGATGGGGGTGCGGCGGGCGGCCGCGAAGTGGACGGGACGCACGAGGGGACTCCTGACCGACGTCGCTCGGCGGCCGGCGCCGGTACAGCCGACGCCGGCGGCTGGTCTCGGCGGCGGACACGACCAAGATTAATTAGCACTGCTAGTTTTGGACTATAGACCCGTCGGCGGCCGCCTGGGAAGGCCCCCGGACCCCCGCCGACGCGGCCGGGGAGCCGTGGCCGACGCCCGGTCCGGGACCGCCGGCCGGGCCCGGCGCGCCGCGCCCGCGCCGGGCGGGCACGGGCGCGCGCCGGCCGACGCGACGGGCCGGCCCGGGACCCGCTCCGCCCGGCCGCCACCGCCTCCGGAGCACCCCGGCGGCCCCCTGCTCCGCGGCCCCGGACCCCCTTCCCGGGCCGCCGCGCGCCGCGTTTGCGCAGGTTCGCCCTGGGCACCCGCGCCTCCATGGAGTGGTTGCGGAGCGCCGCCTGCGTGGGCGAGGACCCCGAGTTGTTCTTCCCCGTGGGCACGGCGGGACCGGCGCTGCGGGACACCGAGGCCGCCAAGCGGATCTGCTCCCGCTGCCCGGTGATCACCGAGTGCCTGACGTTCGCGCTGAGCAGCGGGCAGACCTCCGGAGTGTGGGGCGGGACCTGCGAGGAGGAGCGCGACGCACTGCTCCGCACCCCCCCGTACGACGTGACAAGGAGAAGTGCGCTATGACGGTTGTGAAGAGCACGCTGCCCGACGACGCCCGCCGGATCGCCGGCGACGCGCTCCAGGACACCCTGGTGGACATGCTCGGCCTGTCACTGATCGGCAAGCAGGCGCACTGGAACATCGTGGGACCGAGGTTCCGCTCCATCCACCTCCAGCTCGACGAGGTGGTCTCGACCGCACGCGGGTTCGCCGACACGGTGGCGGAGCGCGCCGCGGCGCTCGGCGTCGCGCCGGACGGCCGCCCGGAGACCGTCGCCGCCCGCTTCCAGCTGCCCGGCCCGAAGGAGGGCTGGGTGCGCGACACGGACGTCGTCCAGGTGATGGTCGAGGCCCTGGAGGAGGCGATCCGGCGGCTGCGCGAGCGCATCGAGGCGACCGAGAAGCCGGACCCGGTCACGCAGGACCTGCTGATCGCCGTCACCGGCGAGCTGGAGAAGCAGCGCTGGATGTTCGACGCGGAGAACTGGCCGCGCGACTGACCGGCACCCGGGCAGCACAGGTACGCACCGACGACCGCGCGTGCGCGCCGCCGCACGTGCGCGAGGGATCGTCCGACGACCCGCACGGAAGAGGCACCCGATGACCGACGCCCTTGAACTCGACGCGCTGTGGGAGGACTTCCACCGCGTGGTGAACATGACCTCGGCGGAGCTCGCGGCCTGGCTGCGGATGCGCGACGCCGACGAGGAGACCGAACCGCTGCCGGAGAACGCGGGCACGCCCACCGGGCAGCACGTCCTGTCGATCCTGCAGAAGCGGCGCACCGACCTCACCGAGGACGACATCCGCGTGATGCGGAAGGTCGTGGACACGGTCACCGCCCAGACGGACCCGGAGGGCGAGCCCGTGGCGGAGGGCACCCCCGAGGACACCCGCCGCCGGCACCGGTTGATGACGCTCGGCCACGACCCGCTCAAGGCGTAGCGGGCCCCGCCCGGCACTCCCCCGCCCCGCTCCGGCGCCGCCCCACCCGACGGGGCGGCGCCCGCGCCCGTTTCCGGGACAGCGTGATCATCGGACGGCACAATGGGCGGTGACGGCCGCAGGCGCACCAGAAGGAGCAGGCACGTGAGCGAGAGCCACACCCCGACGAGCGGGGCCGCGAGGCTGAACACCGGTGTGGCGCACAACGCGCGCGTGTGGAACTACTGGATCGGCGGCAAGGACAACTACGAGGTCGACCAGCGGGTCGGCGAGCAGGTCGCCGGGATGTTCCCGGTCATCCGGGACGTCGCCCGCGCCGACCGCGAGTTCCTCGGCCGCGCGGTGCGGTTCCTCGCCGAGGAGCGCGGCATACGGCAGTTCCTCGACATCGGCACCGGACTGCCGACCGCGGAGAACACCCATGAGATAGCCCAGCGCATCGCGCCCGAGTCACGGATCGTGTACGTCGACAACGACCCCGTCGTGCTCGCGCACGCCCGCGTCCTGCTGACCGGCGCCCCCGAGGGGGCCACCGACTACATCGACGCGGACGTGCACGACCCGGACGCCTTCCTCGAACGCGCCGCGCGGACCCTCGACCTCGGCCGGCCCGTCGCGGTGATGATGCTGGGCATCCTCAACTTCGTCCTCGACACCGACAAGGCGCGGGACATCGCCCACCGGGTCATGGCGGCGGTCCCCTCCGGCAGCCATCTGGTCCTCACCCACCCGACCTTCGACCCCGACCTCGGCGGCGAGGGCCAGATACCCGCCATGCGGTTCTGGAACGAGAACGCCACCCCGCCGATCACCGCCCGTGGCCGCGCCGACGTCGCCGCCTTCCTCGACGGCCTGGAGCTGCTGGAACCGGGCCTGGTGTCGTGCTCGCAGTGGCGTGCCGAGGACCCCGCCGCCGCTCCCGTACCCCAGTTCGGCGCGGTCGCCGTGAAGCCCTGATGCCGGAGCCTCGACGCCCCGCCCCGGGTGCGCGGGCCGGCCGAGCCCCGTGCGCGGGACGCTCAACCGCCCGCGCCGGCCCGGCGGACACCCCGATGACGCCGAGCGGGAACGGCCGGCGGATCGCGCGGCGAGCGGGGCGCGACGGCGCCCGCCGGACCCGGCGGCCGGCCGGCGACGGCCCGGACCGGTGCCCCCGACGGCGGCCGGCCGGCGGCGCTCCGGACAGTTCCCGACGGCGGCCGGCCGACGTGGGGCAGGTCACAGTCGGCGCCGGGCGACTCCCCCGCGGCGGAACGGCCTGAAAGTATGATCAAGCAATGTCTGACATGACCGAAACCACGCCGGGCTGGCTGACCACCGACGAACTGGAACTGGTGCGGGCCCGCATGCCGATCCTGTACGTCGAGGCGGTGCCCGTGCGCGTGGACGACAGCGGCGAAGTCACCAGCGTCGGCCTGCTGCTGCGCATCGGACCCGACGGAACGGTCAGCCGGACCCTGGTCTCCGGCCGGGTGCTGCACCACGAACGCGTCCGCGACGCCCTGCTGCGCCACCTGGAGAAGGATCTCGGCCCCGTGGCGCTGCCCCGCGTCCCGGCCTCGCTGCAGCCCTTCACGGTCGCGGAGTACTTCCCGACGCAGGGCGTCACGCCGTACCACGACCCACGCCAGCACGCCGTGTCCCTCGCCTACGTCGTCCCGGTCACCGGCGACTGCCGGCCCCGGCAGGACGCGCTCGACCTGGTCTGGTTCAGCCCGCAGGAGGCCCTGTCGCCGGCGGTGCAGAGCGAGATGCCGGGCGGTCACGGGGTGCTGCTCAAGCAGGCGCTGGCCCATGTGGGCTGCGTGATCTGACCCGCGCCGGTCCGCCGCCGCGGGCGGCGGACGGGTCGGCCGGGTCCCGCGTACGAACACGACGGAGGCCGTCCCCCCGTTCGAGGGGACGGCCTCCGATCCGCGACTTCGACAGTCGGGACGACAGGATTTGAACCTGCGACCCCTTGACCCCCAGTCAAGTGCGCTACCAAGCTGCGCCACGTCCCGTTACCCGTCTGACCTGGGTTTTCCCCTGGCCCAACGCTGAAGGAAACAATACCGCACTCGAAGCGGTGCTCGCGCGCCCGTTTCCGCCGCACCGGCCCGGGACGCCACCGCGCCACACCCCTTGACCTCAAGTTTGATCGAGGTTGCACGATCGTCCGCATGACGATCACCGAGGAACCCGGCGCACGTACGTACGGCTACGCCGATCTGCCCGGCCTGATGAGCCTGATGACCGGCGACGAGAAACACGGCCCGGCCGCGACGTCCACGCTGGACGTGCTGTGGGTGCTCTACGACCGGGTGCTGCGGGGCAGCCCCGAGCGGCCGGACGATCCCGGGCGGGACCGGTTCCTGCTCTCCAAGGGGCACGGGCCGATGGCGTACTACGCCGTCCTGGCCGCCAAGGGGTACCTGCCCGTCGACTGGCTCCCCGGCTTCGGCTCCTACGACTCCCCGCTCGGCCACCACCCCGACCGCACCCTGGTGCCGGGAGTGGAGATCGGCAGCGGTTCGCTGGGGCACGGCCTGCCGATCGCCGTCGGGACGGCGCTGGGACTGCGCGCCCAGGGGCGGCACGACCCGCAGGTGTGGGTGCTGATCGGGGACGCCGAGCTGGACGAGGGCAGCAACCACGAGGCCATCGCCTTCGCCGGGCCCGCCGGGCTCGACCGGCTGCACACCGTCGTCGTCGACAACGCCTCCGCCGGCCACGCCCTGCCCGGCGGCATCGCGGCCCGCTTCGAGGCGGCGGGCTGGTCGGCGGTGACCGTCGACGGCCGCGACCACGAGGCGCTGTACGCGGCCTTCACCGCGCCGCATCCGGGCCGGCCGCACGTGGTCGTGGCCCGGGTGGAACCGAAGTCCGCCTGACCCCCCTCACACCCCGCTCGCCAGGAAGGTCCCCCCGATGGACACCATGCGTGACCGTTTCGTCCCTGTCGTCTCCCGGCTGCTCGACGAGGATCCGCGCGTGGCGGTGGTCCTCGCCGTGATCGGCGGGGACGCCTTCGCCGAGGCCCACCGCCGCCACCCGGACCGGGTCGTCGACGTCGGCATCCGCGAGCAGCTCCTCGTCGGGGCCGCTGCCGGGCTGGCGCTGACCGGGTTCAGGCCCGTCGTGCACACCTTCGCCAGTTTCCTGGTCGAGCGGCCGTTCGAGCAGGTGAAGCTGGACCTCGGGCATCAGGACGTGGGCGCGGTGCTGGTGAGCGCCGCCGCGTCCTTCGACTGGCCGGCCGGCGGATACACGCACATGGCGCCCGGTGACGTGGCGCTGCTCGACACCCTGGACGGCTGGACCGTGCACGTGCCGGGACACCCGGACGAGGCCGAGGCGCTGCTGCGGCACGCGGTGGCCGCCGGGGACGACAAGGTGTACGTGCGGCTGTCCGTGCAGTCGAACGGCCGGGGGCTGCCCGTCGACGGGCAGCGGTTCCTCGCCGTGCGCGAGGGGCGCTCCGGCGTGGTGGTCGCCGTCGGGCCGGTGCTGGACGCGGTGCTCGCCGCCACGGAGGGCCTCGACGTCACCGTGCTGTACGCGACGACCGTCCGGCCCTTCGACGCCGCCGCGCTGCGCCGGGCCGCCGGGGCCGCCGGGACGGACGTCGTCCTGGTCGAGCCGTATCTGGCCGGCACGTCGACGGCCGCCGCGAACGACGCCCTGTCCGACGTGCCCCACCGCGTGCTGGGCCTGGGCGTGGGCCGCCGCGAGCTGCGCCGGTACGGCCGCGTCGAGGAGCATGTCGCCGCCCACGGCCTGGACGCCCGGTCGCTGCGGGAGCGGATCGCGGGGTTCGTCGGGGGCGGGGTGGCGGCGGCCCGCCGGTGAGGCCGGCGGCCCGGCCCCCCGGGCGCCGTCCGTGCCGCGGGGCACGGACGGCGCCCGGGGGCTTCTCAGCCCGCGGCCGGCACCCCCAGCCGGGGATGCGCCTCCAGCAGCCGGGACGGGGCCGCCTGGCGCCAGGAGTCGGCGAGGATGTCGCGCAGTTCGTCCTCGCCGTCGAGCGCGGCGAGGCGGACCCTGATCCAGGCGAACTGGGCCTCGTGGCCGGCTATCCAGAACTTCTCCGGCTCGGCCAGCACCAGTTCGTCGCGCTCCTCCTTGGGGCAGCGCACGGCCATGGAGGTCTCGTCCTCGGGCAGCGTGGCGAACATCTTCCCCGCGACCCGGAACGTGGGCATGCTCCAGGCGATCTTCTCCGTGGTGTCCGGCAGGGACAGGGCGATACGGCGTACGTCTTCGGCATCCGGCATGGCAGGCACCGTAGCCGCCGCCACCGACAGTCACCCGCCGGGGGCGCCGGTTCCCACGTGCTTGTAGTAGAGCGTCGTGGGCCGCAGCACTCCCCGGGGGTCCGCCGCGTAGTCGGGAATCACCCCGGCCCGGGTCCACCCGGCGGTGCGGTAGAGGCGCTCGGCCGGGCTGCCGGTCTCGGTGTCCAGGTGGAGCAGCGTGACACCGGCCGCGGCGGCGGCCTCCTCCGCGGTGGCCAGGAGCGCGCGGCCGAGGCCCCGGCCGCGGGCGCCCCGGTGCACCATCAGCTTCACGATTTCGGCCCGGTGGCGGCTGTTGGGCTTGTCGGCGAAGGCGAGGCCGACGGTGCCGGTCACCCGGTCCCCGTCGCGCGCCACCCACACGGCGAGCCGCCCGGCGGCGACCGCGGCGGCCCGTTCCTTCCACCAGGCGACGGCCTCGGCGCCGTCCAGCGGCGCCAGGAAGCCGACCGAGGCGCCGCCGTCCACGGTGTCGGTGAGCAGGCCGGCCAGGCCGTCGAGGGAGTCCAGGAACCGGGCCTCGTCCAGGCGGGTCACGGTCACGGCAGCACCACCGCCAGCACGTACCGCGCCCCCGCGGGACCGGGGCAGCGGAACCGGACCGGCCCCCACACCCGCAGCCGCAGGCAGTCTCCGGCGCCGAGCCGGTGCACGACGTCCTGCGCCGTCACGTGCAGGGCGCCTTCCAGGACCCAGATGTGCTGCTCCAGACCGGGCACCGGCGGCCGGTCGTAGGCGATGTCGGCGCCCGCGGCGAGCCGCCCCTCGACGAGTTCGCCGCGCAACCCGGCGTGCGGCGGGGACACGGAGCGCCGCACGAAGCCGGAGTCCCGGTCCTCCCACACCGGTTGCTCGGCCGCCCGCACCAGCGGGGCCGGCCGCGTCTCGACCTCGCCGAGCAGTTGGGACATGGTCCGTCCGTGGACGGCGCACAGGCGGTTGAGCAGCGCGGCGGTGGGGCTGGTCTCCGCGCGCTCGGCCCGCGACAGGGTGGACCGGCTCACTCCGCTGCGCTGCGCCAACTCCTCCAGCGACCAGCCGCGTTCGGCCCGCAGCTCGGCCAGCCGGGCGCCGAGCCGGGCGTCGACGGAGTCCGGGGCCTCCGAAACCTTCGAGGCGTTTCTCATGTCCGGGAATTTATCCCGGACATGAGACGCCCGGGTTACGGAACGCTCACGCCGGTGCCGCCTCGCCCAGCGCGTCCAGCACCGGGCGGATCAGCGGATGCCCCTCGGCCCCCCGGCGCACGGCGGCGAAGACCCGGCGGGTGGGCGCCACGCCGTCGACCGGGCGGACCACCACGCCGGTCAGGTCCATGCCGCGCAGCGCGGAGCGCGGGACGAGGGCCACGCCCACGTCGGCCGAGGCCAGCGCCACGACCGCGCGGAAGTCGTCCGAGGAGTGCTCCAGCCGGGGCTGGAAGCCCGCGGCCTCGCAGGCCAGCACCACCACGTCGTGGCAGGGGTTGCCGGGGTACGGGCCGATCCACGGGTCCTTGGCCAGCTCGGCGAGCGGCACCTCGCCGGCGTCGGCGAGGCGGTGGGTGACGGGCACGACCGCGTCGAAGGGCTCGGCGTACAGCGGGACGTGGGTCAGCCGGGGATCGTCGGCGGGCGGCGCCCCGCGGTACTCGACGGCGACCGCCACGTCGACCTGCCGGTCCAGCACCATCGGCAGGCTGGCGTCGCCCTCGGCGTCCTGGACGCGGAGGCGGATGCCGGGCGAGGTCGCGGCGAGGCGGGCCACCGCGGGCGCGACGACCAGCGCGATGCCGGTCGCGAAGGAGGCCACGGTGACCGTGCCGGCCCGCCCCGAGCGGTAGGCGGCGAGCTCCGCCTCGGCCCGCTCCAGCTGGGCGAGGACGGCGTGGGTGTGGCCGAGCAGGATCTCGCCGGCCGGGGTCAGCCGCACCCCCTTGGCGCCGCGCTCGACCAGACGGTGGCCGGTCTCCTGTTCCAGCGCCGTGAGCTGCTGGGACACCGCCGAGGGGGTCAGGTACAGCGCGGCGGCAGCCGCCGTCACCGTGCGGTGGTCGGCCACCGCACGGAGGATGTGCAGCCGCCGCGCTTCGATCATGCGAACGATTCTCTCAGGTCGCGGGCGCTTTTCGGCCACCCGGCCGGTGTCAGTCGCCCAGTTCCTTCCGCGCCGCCACGAACGCGTCCACCGCGCGGTTCACGTCCTCGGTGGAGTGCGCGGCCGACAGCTGGACGCGGATGCGGGCCTGGCCCTGCGGCACGACCGGGTAGGAGAAGCCGATCACGTACACGCCGCGTTCCAGCAGCAGTTCCGCCATCCGTCCGGCCCGCGCCGCGTCGCCGATCATCACCGGCGCGATGGGATGGTCGCCGGGGAGGACGTCGAAGCCCTCCTCGGTCATCCGGCGGCGGAACAGGGCGGTGTTCCCGGCGAGCCGGACGCGCAGGTCGTCCGCCGACTCCAGCAGGTCGAGGACCTTCAGGGACGCGGCGGCGATCACCGGGGCGAGGGTGTTGGAGAACAGGTACGGCCGCGAGCGCTGGCGCAGCAGGGCGACGATCTCGGCGCGGGCGGCGACGTAGCCGCCGGAGGCGCCGCCGAGGGCCTTGCCCAGGGTGCCGGTGAGGATGTCGACGCGGTCCGCCACGCCGTGCAGTTCGGGCGTGCCGCGGCCGCCGGGTCCGACGAAGCCGACGGCGTGCGAGTCGTCGACCATGACCATGGCGTCGTAGCGGTCGGCGAGGTCGCAGATCTCCCGCAGCGGCGCCACGTAGCCGTCCATGGAGAAGACGCCGTCGGTGACGATCAGCTTCCGGCGCGCGCCGGAGGCGTCCTTCAACTGCCGTTCCAGGTCGGCCAGGTCGCGGTTGGCGTAGCGGAGGCGGCGGGCCTTGGACAGCCGGATGCCGTCGATGATCGAGGCGTGGTTGAGCGCGTCGGAGATCACCGCGTCCTCCGGGCCCAGCAGGGTCTCGAAGACGCCGCCGTTGGCGTCGAAGCAGGAGGAGTACAGGATGGTGTCCTCCTGGCCCAGGAAGGCCGACAGCCGGGCCTCCAGTTCCTTGTGCACCTCCTGGGTGCCGCAGATGAAGCGCACGGACGCCATGCCGTAGCCCCAGCGGTCCAGCGCCCGGTGGGCGGCGGCGAGGACCTCGGGGTGGTCGGCGAGGCCGAGGTAGTTGTTGGCGCAGAAGTTGAGCACCTCGCCCGGGCGGCCACCGGCGGTGACGCGGACGGTCGCGGACTGCGGGGTGTCGATCACGCGTTCGGGCTTGTGCAGGCCGGCGGCGCGGATCTCGTCGAGGGCGGCGCGCAGGTCGTCGCGCACGGAGTCGAACATTCCAAAGCTCCTGAGCTGTAGGGGGTCACGCGGTCCAGTCGAGGACGACCTTGCCGCCGCGTCCGCTCGCCGCGTCCTCGAAGGCCGCCTCGAAGTCGCGGTAGCCGTACCGGCCGGTGATCACGGGGGCGAGGTCGAGACCGCCCTCCAGCAGCACCGACATCGCGTACCAGGTCTCGAACATCTCCCGGCCGTAGATGCCCTTGAGGGTGATCATCGAGGTGACGATCCGGGCCCAGTCGACGGGGAACTCCTCCGTCGGCAGGCCGAGCATCGCGATGCGCCCGCCGTGGGTCATGTTGGCGATCATGTCGCGCAGCGCCTCGGGGCGGCCGGACATCTCCAGGCCGACGTCGAAACCCTCGCGCAGGCCGAGTTCCCGCTGCCCGTCGGCGATGGCCGCCCGCGACACGTTCAGCGCGAGACTCACGCCGATCTTGCGGGCCAGTTCCAGCCGTTCCTCGCTCACGTCGGTGATCACCACGTTCCGCGCGCCGGCGTGCCGGGCGACGGCGGCGGCCATCAGCCCGATCGGCCCGGCGCCGGTGATCAGGACGTCCTCGCCGACGAGCGGGAAGGACAGGGCGGTGTGCACGGCGTTGCCGAACGGGTCGAAGATCGCGGCGATGTCGAGGTCGACGGGCACCCGGTGCACCCACACATTGGCGGCGGGCAGGGCGACGTACTCGGCGAAGGCGCCGTCCCGGCCCACGCCGAGGCCGACCGTGGCCCGGCACAGGTGCCGGCGTCCGGCCAGGCAGTTGCGGCACTTGCCGCACACCAGGTGGCCCTCGCCGCTGACCCGGTCGCCCGCCTCGACGTCGGTGACGTCCCGCCCGGTCTCGACGACCTCCCCGACGAACTCGTGTCCGACCACCAGCGGGGTGCGGATCGTCTGCCGCGCCCAGCCGTCCCAGGCCCGGATGTGCAGATCGGTGCCGCAGATACCGGTCCGCAGCACCTTGATCAGTACGTCGCCGGGTCCGACGGCGGGCTCGGGGACGTCCGCCAGCCGGAGCCCGGGCTCCGCCTTCTGTTTGACCAGCGCCTTCAACGCTACGGCTCCTGACGGGGTGGGACCCCGGCGGCAGGGCGGGCCGAAGCGGCCCGCGACCGGGGAGAGCGGTGGAATCGGAAGCAATCTGCCGTACGCCGCCGCCCCGGGTCCATCGAGGTTTTCTTAACCGGCGCCGCAGCTTTCCTTCACGCCCCGCCCGCGCACGGCCCGCCCGCGCACGCCCCGCCCGCGTACGGCCGCGGGTGCCGTCGGAGCGGGAACCCGTCGGCCGGCTGCTCCAGCCGCGCCGCCAGGTCCGCCGCCGTCGCCTTGACGGTCTCCAGGCCGGCCCGGCCCCACGGCCGCGGCTCCACGTCGGCGACGCACACCGTGCCCGGCACGATCCCCGTGCCGTCGATCGGGGGCGCGCCCGGATGGGACCGGACGCCGCACTCGTCGGCGACCGGGTTGCCCGCGAACCGCGGGTAGTCGCGGACGTCCTCCAGGACCAGCGCCTTGCGGCGGGCCCTCACATGGGGGCAGAAGCCGTACTCCCGTGGCAGCCGGCGGCCCGACGCGGGCGTGCCCGGCGCGGGCTTGGCGTGCCGGGCGTCCCGGGCGCTCGCGGTGCGGCCGGCGCCGCCCGGCGTGTGCAGGCCCGCGCGGAACTGCCCGGTGCCGTCGGGGAGGTCGACCACGGCGTACGGCGCCTCGGTCCGCGCGGCGAGGCGGTCCGCGAAGGCGTCGAGGGCGGGCTCCGGGCGCCGGCCCGGGCCGAGCCGGCGCAGTCGCCGGACGCGGGCGGGGGCCTCCCCGTCCGCGGGCGTGAGCAGCAGGCGACCGGCCGGGCGCGGCGGGTCGTGGCTCATGGGCGGGCTCCGTCGCCGGGGGCGTGGCGGACCTGACGCCTGTGCGGCTCCGTGGCGGTGTGCGGGTCACCGGGGGACGCCGTGGCCCGTCGCGGGGGCCGGCGTGCGGGCGATGAGATGGCGGACGAGGGTCAGCAGGGTCTGCACGCCGGAGCTGGAGAGCCGGGCGTCGCAGCGCACGACGGGGATCTGCGGGGGCAGGTCGAGGGCGGCGCGCACCTCCTGCGGGTCGTAGCGGTGGGCGCCGTCGAACTCGTTGACGGCGACGACGAAGGCGAGTCCGCGCTGCTCGAAGAAGTCGATGGCGGCGAAGGAGTCCGCCAGGCGGCGGGTGTCGGCGAGGACGACCGCGCCGAGCGCGCCCTCGCACAGCTCGTCCCACAGGAACCGGAACCGTTCCTGGCCGGGCGTGCCGAACAGGTACAGCACGTGCCGCGCGTCGAGGGTGATGCGGCCAAAGTCCATGGCCACGGTCGTCTCCCGCTTGTTCTCGACGCCGTCGAGGTCGTCGGTCGCGGCGCCGACCGTGGTGAGCAGTTCCTCCGTGCTCAGCGGCGCGATCTCGCTGACCGCGCCGACGAAGGTGGTCTTGCCCACGCCGAACCCGCCCGCCACCAGGATCTTCAGGGCGGTGGGGAAGGGGTCGGCGCCGTCGCCGTGGTCACAGCTGTCGTCGTAGTGCATCGAGCACCGCCTCCAGAAGGGCCCGGTCCGTGGGGTGGTGGTGGACCGCGGGGGGCTCGGTGGTGAGCGCCCCGCGGTCCACCAGGTCCGACAGCAGCACCTTGGTGACCGCCACCGGCAGTGCGAGGTGGGCGGCCACCTCGGCGACCGGGACGGGCGCGCGGCACCGGTCGAGTGCCTGCGCGTGTTCGGGGCCGAGGTAGCCGAGAGGGGTGGCCCCGGTGGCCATCACCTGCGTCATCAGGTCCAGCGCGACGGTCGGCCGGGTGCGGCCGTCGCTGGCCGTGAAGGGGCGCACCAGCCGTCCGGCCGCTTCGTCGAGCCAGGGTCCGTCGTCGGCCGCCGCCGCGCTCAAGGCCTCGTCGCCGGGGGCGCGGCGGTGTGCTGCCGGGGAGCGGTCACCAGGTACGGGCGGACGCTCTTGACCAGCATGGCCATCTCGTAGCCGAGGACGGCCGCGTCCGCCTCGCGGCCGGCGAGCACCGCGAGGCAGGTGCCGGAGCCGGCGGTGGTCACGAACAGCAGGGTCGAGTCGAGTTCGACGACGACCTGCCGCACCTCCCCGGTGTCGCCGAAGCGGACACCGGCGCTGCGGCCGAGGGAGTACAGCCCGGAGGCCAGGGCGGCCATGTGGTCGGCGCTGTCCGGGTCGAGGCCGTGCACGGACTTCACCAGCCCGTCGCAGGACAGCAGCACCGCGGCGGTGGTGTGCGGCACGCGCTGCACGAGGCCGCTCATCAGCCAGTCGAGGTCGGATACCTGGGCGGTCGGTGCTTCGCTCGCCATGGTGGGTCCACTCCTTGGGATACGGGGGTCTGCGGGAGCGCTCGGGACGGGGCCGGGGACGGAGGCCGTCATCCGGCCGGTGCGCTCCCGTCGTGCCGGGGGGTGTGGTCGGGGCCGGTCGCGGGCGCGCCGTCCCGGGTGCGGTGCGCCTCGCGGGGCAGGTCCCGGGGCACGTCCGGGGGCGGGGTGTCCGCGGGGGCCGGTTCGGGGTGCGTCGGCTCCGGGTGGCCCGGCTCCAGGTGCTGCCGGGCCTCGGCGAGGCCGATGCCGCGCCGGAAGGCCGCCATCAGGCCGGGGTCGTGGCCGGCGGGATCGGCCGGTTCCGGGCGGGACGGCGGGCCCGTGCGCAGCTGGGGTGCGAGGTGTTCCCGGGCCCGGCGGCGGGGCAGGCCGGGCTTGTCCACGACGGTGCGTGCGGCGGCGTGGCGCGGGACGGGGGGCGTGCCCTCGTGCGCGGCGAGGGTCCGCCGGTCCTCGGGCCGGACGCCGGGTGCGGCCTCGGCCGGGT
>NZ_BAAATK010000073.1:0-21041 GCF_039533365.1 Streptomyces glaucus | reverse complement strand
CCGCCGCCGCTGGTCCCTCGCCCGCGCCGCCCGCCGCGCCGGTGCCGCCCTCGACGAGGCCGCGCGGGAGGCGGCGGGCGAACTCCGGGCCCCGGCGGCGCCCGGACCGGTACCCGCCGGATCTCCGGCGGCCGCGACCGGGCCCGTGCCGCCCGCCGGACCGGCCGGTCCCGCGGACCCCGTCGAGTCCGCCGGGGCCGCCCGCGCGGCGGGCACCGTCCCCGGCGCCGCCCCGGAGCCCACCGCCGTTCTCGCCGCCGTCCCCGTCGCGTACGACGCGCTGGACCCGGACGAGTTCGAGCAGGCGATAGCCGCGCTGTGCCTGCGGGACGGGTGCCCGCGGGCCGAGGTCGTCGGCGGAGCCGGTGACCTCGGCGCCGACGTCCTGGCGGTGACCCCGGACGGGCGGCGCGTCGTCATCCAGTGCAAGCGCTACGGCGACGGCAACCGCGTCGGCTCCCAGGACCTCCAGCGCTTCGGCGGCACCTGCTTCACCGTCCACGGGGCCGACGTCGCCGTGGTCGTCACCACCAGCGACTTCACCGCCCCGGCCGTCGAGTACGCCGAGCAGTGCGGCATCGTATGCGTCGACGGGCGGGCCCTGCGGGCGTGGAGCGAGGGCACCGGGCCGGAGCCCTGGCGGTACGCCCCCGCCGGCGGCCCGTGCTGAGCTCCGGCGAGGACTCGACGCGCGGAACGGGCCGCTCCTCCCTACGCTCTTCTGTGTGGCTCACACATGGGAAGAGCTCGTGGCGAAGCGGCGCGCGGCCGACCAGGCGCACAACCGTGTCGAGGAACTGCGCCAGTCCTACGGACCGCCCACCCAGCAGACCTGGACCAGGCGCCAGGCCCACACCTACGAGACCGCCGTCCGGGCCTGGCGCGACCTCGACCGGGACGCCCAGAGCGCGGTGGCCGAGTACGCCAAGGAGCGCGGACAGCCGCGGTACGACGTGGAGGAGCAGCTCGGCAAGGCCGTACGGGACGCCTGAGCGCGGCAACGCCCCCCGCGCGAGGGGGATTCCTCCCCCGCGGGCACGCGCACGACCGCCGACGCGGCGGCCGGCCCCGGCGGCCGGGCCCGCGTCCGGAGCGGTCCGCGCCCTCCACCGGGCCGAGGCCACGCCCCGGGTCCTCCGGCTCGCCGGGTCCTCCGTCCTGCCTGCGGCCGGCACCGGTACCGTCGCTGCCGGGGGCCGCACGCCCGCCCCGGGGCCCGGGGCGGATTGGGGAGACAGACATGGACTACTACGACCTCGGCACCCACAGCCGGCCGGTGACGACCTCGTCCCCCGAGGCCCAGCTGTGGTTCGACCGCGGACTGGTCTGGACGTACGCCTTCCACCACGAGGAGGCCGTCGCCTGCTTCGAGACCGCCGCCGCGGCCGACCCCGACTGCGCCATGGCCCACTGGGGCATCGCCTACGCGCTCGGCCCCAACTACAACAAGCCGTGGGAGTCCTTCGACGGCCAGGACCTGGCGCGCACCGTGGCGCGCACCCACACCGCCGTGGAACGCGCCCAAGAGAAGGCGCAGGCGGCCGGCACACCCGTCGAGCGCGCCCTGATCGGCGCGCTGCGCGCCCGCTACCCGCAGGCGGCGGCGGTCGAGGACTGCTCGGTGTGGAACGCGCCGTACGCCGACGGCATGCGCGCCGTCCACGCCCTCGCCCCCGACGACCCCGACATCGCCGCCCTGTACGCCGACGCGCTGATGAACCTCACCCCCTGGCGGCTGTGGGACCTGCGGACCGGCGAGCCGGCCGAGGGCGCCCGCACGCCGGAGGCCAGGGCCGTCCTCGACCGGGTGCTCGGCACGCAGGCGGGGGAGCGGCACCCCGGCGTCCTGCACCTGTACATCCACCTGATGGAGATGTCCCCGACGCCCGAGACGGCCCTGCCCGTCGCCGACCGGCTGCGGGGCCTGGTCCCCGACGCCGGACACCTGCTGCACATGCCCTCGCACCTGGACGTGCTCTGCGGCGACTACCACGCGGTGGTGGCCGCCAACAGCGACGCGATCGCCGCCGACGAGAAGGTCCACGCGCGCACCGGGGCGATGAACTTCTACACCCTGTACCGGGCGCACAACCACCACTTCAAGATCTACGGCGCGATGTTCCTCGGCCGGTACCGGACCGCCCTGGAGGCCGCGGACCGGCTCGCGGCGGCCGTCCCCGAGGAGCTGCTGCGCGTGCAGAGCCCGCCCATGGCCGACTGGCTGGAGGCCTTCCTCGCCATGCGGGTGCACGTGCTGATCCGCTTCGGCCGCTGGGCCGACGTCCTGCGCACCCCGCTGCCCGCCGACCCGGAGCTCTACAGCGTGACCACGGCGATGCTGCGCTACGGCCGCGGCGTCGCCCTCGCGGCGACCGGCCGGATCGCCGAGGCGGAGGAGGAGCGGCGGCTGTTCCGCGAGGCGGCCGCGCGCGTGCAGCGGACACGGACGCTGTTCAACAACACCTGCGCCGACATCCTCGCGATCGCCTCCGCGATGCTCGACGGCGAACTCGCCTACCGCGAGGGCGACCACGAGGCGGCCTTCGCCGCGCTGGAGCGGTCGGTCGCGCTGGACGACGGCCTCCCCTACGACGAGCCGTGGGGCTGGATGCAGCCCACCCGGCACGCCTACGGGGCCCTGCTCCTGGAACAGGGGCGGATCGCCGAGGCCGAGGCGGTCTACCGGGCCGACCTGGGGCTCGACGACACCCTGCCGCGCGCCCTGCAGCACCCCGGCAACGTCTGGGCGCTGCACGGCCTCCACGAGTGCCTGCTCCGCCGGGGCGAGGAGGGCGAGGCACGGATCGTCGCCCAGCAGCTGAAGCTCGCCGCCGCCCGGGCGGACGTACCGATCGAGGCGTCCTGCTTCTGCCGCCTCGACACCGCCGCGCCCCCGGCGGGCCGGGGCGGCGGCTGCTGCGCGGCGGACGCCTGAGCCGTCAGCCGGCCGGCACGGCCTTCTCGCGGCGGCAGCACAGGAACAACTGCGGTTCGGGGACGGCCTCGGGGTGCGCCGGGATGAACGTCACGGACCGCTCGGACAGCACGGTGAGGCCCGCCGCCCGCACCAGGGCCACCACGTCCTCGGCGGCGAAGCTGGTCACCCGGACGGGCTGTCCCATGAAGACGGCCTCGACGTCCTCCACGTCCAGGGGCACGGTGGCGAGCACCAGGACGCCGCCCGGCCGCAGCGCCCGCGCCAGGCGCCGCAGGACGTCCGCCTGCTGCGCGCGGGACATCTGCAGCAACGAGAAGTACACGCAGACCGCGTCGAACGAGCCGTCCTCCAGCGGGACGTCGCGGATGTCGGCCCGGCGGAACCGCGCGCCGGGCACCTGCCGGGCGGCGAGGTCCACCATGACCGGGGAGACGTCCACGCCCAGCACCTCGTGGCCCGCCGCGGCGAGCGCCGCGGCCGTGGGCCGGCCCGTCCCGCTGCCGACGTCCAGCACCCGGCTGCCGGGCGCGAGCCGCCCGAGCAGCCACTCCAGCGACTCCCGGTGCGCCGCCGAGTCGCCGAACGCCTTCTCGTACGTCAGCCCGAGCGCGTCGAAGACCGCCGCCGCCCGCTGCCCGTGATCCTCGTCCGCCAAGATCCGTCCTTCCGTCGCGGTGTGCCCGTGCGGGGCATCGTCGCATCCCCGGCGGCGGCCGACAACGCCGCGCGGGACCCCGCCTGCGGTGGGCGGCGGCGGCACGGCAGGGAGCCGGGCGTGGCCACTTCGCTGATCGTGCACCACACCCCCGCGCCCCCTGCCGGGCGGTGTTCGAGGCCGTCGGGAACGGCGCGACGGGGGCCCTGCGCGGCATCGGGACGATCACGACGGGCCTCGGCCGGCGCCGCACCGGTGACCGCGACCGGTGAGCCGGGCAGGGCCGGCCTCGAAGCCCGCCGCGAACCGGGCGCGACGGCCGCGGCCGGACGGGCGGACCGGACCCGCCGGCCCCGCGGCGGGACCGCGCGGGCCGCCCCGGCGCCGCCGCGGTCACGGCTTGCGGGCGACCGCCCCGTACATGGCGATGTCCTCGTCGCGGATGCCCTGCTCACCCGTGCCGTCCGGGCGCCACTTGTGGACCTGGACGATGCCGGGCTCGACGAGTTCGAGCCCCTCGAAGAACTCCTCGGCCTCGGGGTACGTCCGCAGCCGCATCGGCATGCCGCGGGCCGCGTACTCCCGGGCGACCCGCCCGACCTCCTCGGGCGCGAACTCGGCGGTGCCGATGGACATCGCCAGGTAGCTGCCCGAGGGCAGCGGGTCCAGCAGACGCCGGACGATGCCCACCGCGTCGTCCTCGTCCAGGACGAAGTGGACGATCGCGATCACGGTGAGGCCCACCGGCCGGCTCAGGTCGAGGGTCTCGCCGAACTCGGGGGCGCCCAGGATCGCCTCCGGGTCGCGGAAGTCGGCCTCGATGTACGCCGTCCTCCCCTCGGGCCCGCTGGCCAGCAGACCCTGGGAGAGGGTGAGCACGATGGGGTCGTTGTCGACGTACACGACCCGTGACGCGGGGGCCGCCCGCTGGGCGATCTCGTGCAGGTTCGGGGAGGTGGGGATGCCGGTGCCGATGTCGAGGAACTGGCGTATGCCCGCCTCCTCGGCCAGATAGCGCACCGCCCGGTTCATGAAGTCCCGGTTGGCGCGCATGTGGACCGGCAGCGCGGGCCACTCCCGCGCCATGGCGTCGCCCGCCTCCTGGTCGGCGGGGTAGTAGTCCTTGCCGCCGAGGATGTAGTCGTAGATGCGCGCGGAATGCGCGTGCTCGGTGTCGATGCGGTCGGCCGGCCATCCGTTGTCGGGCAACGCCGCCCCTCCCATTCAGGTCGTCGGGTGAGTGAACGCTCGGGCAGTTCGGGGAAGTCGACGATCGGGCGGACCGCCGGGTTCCCCGGCGGTCCCCCCACGGCCCGGACCGCGGCCGCACGGGCCCCGGGCCGGCACACCGTCGCGCGCGGGGCGGCGCATGTCACAGGTCCCTGCGGATCGCGCCGAGGAGGGCCTCGGTCCTGCGGGCGGGCGCCGCCTGGGCGCCCAGCCGGTCCAGGGCCTCGCGGTACACCACGACGTCGTCGCTCTTGTCGAGGTACACGGCGCCCACCAGCCCGCTGAGGTAGACGATGTCGGGCAGTTCGCGGGCCCGGAACCGGAAGAGGTGGAAGGCGCCGGCCCGCATGGCCGGGTGCGGGCCGTTGGCGAACGGCATGATCTGCAGGGTGACGTGCGGCAGCGTGTTCACCTCGATCAGGTGGTCGATCTGCGCGCGCATCACGGCGGCCCCGCCCACCGGCCACCTGAGCACCGTCTCGTCCATCACGACCCACACCCGTGGCGGCGTCCGGCGCGACAGCAGCTCCTGGCGCCGCATGCGCAGCGCGACCCGGCGCTCGGTCGCCTCCTCGGACGCGTGCGGATTGCCCGCGCCCAGCAGGGCGCGCGCGTACGCCTCCGTCTGCAGCAGCCCGTGGACGAACTGGTTCTCGTACGCGCGGATCTGCAGCGCCGCCTGTTCCAGGCTCAGATACGCGGCGAACCAGTCCGGCATCACATCGCGGTAGGTGTGCCACCAGCCGCGCTTGTTGGCCTCGCGGACCGACTTCAGGAAGGTGTCGATCTCCTGCTGGTCCGTCACACCGTAGACCCGGAGCAGCTTCTCGGCGTCCGCCAGCCGCAGCCGGGCCACCTTGGCGGCCTCCATCCGGCGGATCGTGGAGTGGCTGACCCCGATGGCCGCGCCCGCCTGCTCGTACGTCAGCCCGGCCCGGGTGCGCATCTCCTCCAGCTGCTTGCCAAGGATCATGCGCAGGACGGCGGGGGCGCCGCCCCAGTCGTCCTGCGCGGTCACACCTCGCCCCCTCACCCCGTCGGTCCGCCGGGACGCAGTCTGACACGGCCGGCGCTTTCCGCGGACCGGCGGGTCGCTTCCCGATGGATCGCTCCCCGGCGGAAGCAGCATGCACCTCGAGGTTTGCAAATTTCAACTTGCAGGTTGCGGGGCGTTGTCGGCAGGTGCCACAGTGGGCCTGCCGTACCGGCCCGCCCAGGAACCAGACGGCGCGGCCCGGTCGGGGGAGACCGGACCGCGCCCCGCGCGACAGGCCGGCCACGGCATCGGCATCGGCATGATGCGCAGGCAGACGAAAGGCGTACGGCGATGGCTCCGCCCTCCCTCCCTCAGCCGCTGAACCGCCTGCCCACAGTCCGACAGCCCGCACGACCGGCGGGGGCCGGGCAACCGGCCCGGCTGCGCCGGGCCGAGCCGCCCGCCCGGCCGGAGGGGACCACCCGCTCCCCCCGACCGCCCGGGGGCGAGGACACCGGTCGACTCCCCGGGCCGGGCGGCCCCGACCTCCTCGCCTCCGGGGCCCGGCCTCCCCGCACGGCCCATGTCGTCGGCCTGCCGGCGACCCCGGCCTCGGTCGGCCCGGCGCGCCGGCACGTACGCGGACTGCTGACCGCGTGGGGCGTGCCCGGCGACACGTGCGACAACGCTGTCCTGATCCTCTCCGAGCTGGTCACCAACGCGCTCACCCACGCGGCCGGCGACCGCGTCGTCCTCCGGCTGCACACCGCCGGGGACCGGCTCCGCATCGAGGTGGAGCAGCAGAACCGCGGCCCCACGCTTCCGGAACTCCGGCAGCCGGGCTGCGACGACCAGAGCGGACGCGGACTCCTCCTGGTCGAAACGCTCAGCAGCGCCTGGGGAACCGTGGACACCCCGCACGGTTCCGGGCGCACCGTCTGGGCCGAACTGCCGGCCGGCCCGCGCGGCGCGGAGCCGGCGGCACCCCCGGCGGCCGGTACCCGGAGTCCGGAACCGGCCGGCCCGCCGCCGGCCGGCCCGAAGCCGGCCGGAACCTCCCCGGCCCTTCCCCCGCCGACCACGCCCCCCACCCGGCCCACCCCCCACTCGGCCGAAGGACCCACACCCCATGCACCGACCGCACACCCCTGACCTCGGCTCGCCGCGTCCCGTGCCCGACCCGGACGGCCGCTGCGGACGTCTGCCGCTCCCCCCGCACCTGTCCGCCAGCCTCGGCTACGACGCCGTGGGCACGCCCCGCGAACTCGGGGGGCGCATCATGGAACGGCTGCCGCGGGTCGGCTGCGTCTTCGCCGACGACCTGCGCTGGTGGTGGATCGTCCCCGCAGGATCGCAGATCGGCGTCACCTGGCCCCCGAGCACCGGCTACGCGGTCGGCGCCCACCTCGCCGACCCCTCCTGGACCTCCACCCGCCCGAAGCCCGGCCCCGGCCGTCCCCACCTGATCCACGCCCCGGAAGCCGGCGAGCCCTACACGCCGCCGATACCGCTGTACCTCGTCATCTGCCGGCTCACCGGCAGCGCCCCCCGGTGGTCCCTGAGCGCGGCGAGCTGAACCGCCCCCGCCGGGCGCCGCGGCGGCCCCGTCCGGCACGCGGGCGGAGAGCCGGCCCGCCCCCGGGCGTACGCCGCGGGACCCCACGTCACCGGCCCCGGAGGCCCGGACGGCCGCGGCGCCTCGGCGAGGGCCCGGCAGCCCGCGGCGGGCGACGCGGGGCCTGGCCTCCGGCGGGCGCGGGGCGCCGGCCCTGTGGGACGTCGCCGCCGTGCCTCGGGCGGGCACGTCACGCGGTGCGTCCGCGTCCGCGGGTGTGGTGCAGTTCGGCCACGACCGACGCCATCAGCTCGGCGTCCAGGGCCGAGACGTCGGCGAGGCGGGTGGCGGCGGTCAGTGAGCCGAACAGCGTCTTGGTGACGCGGAGCGCTGCCGGCGGGCGTCGCAGTACGGGTTTGGCCCAGGCGGTGACGGCGGCGTCGAGTTCCCGGGCGGGCACCACTTTCTGCAGGACGGACAGGGCCTCGGCCTCCTGCGCGGTGAAGACCCGGCCGGTGAGGACGAGTTCGCGGACCCGGGCGGCACCGGCCTCGTTGATCAGGCGCGGCAGCAGGCCGCCCCACGCGGCGGGCAGCCCGAGGGCGAGTTCGGGCAGGCGGAAGGTCGCGCTGTCGGCGCCGACCCGCAGATCGCAGGCAAGGGCCAGGGCGAGCCCCGCTCCGACGGCCCTGCCGTGGACCCGGGCGATGGTGACGGCGGGATTCGAGGCGAGGGCGTCGCACACGCGACGGGCCTTGGTCCCGGAGAGCCGGATGCCGCTGCCGGTGGGGTCGTCGGCGAGGTGCTGGGCGAACTCGCCGCGGTCCCCGCCCAGGCAGAAGTCCTCGCCGGCGCCGGCGAGGACCACGACCCGCACCTCCGGATCCTGTTCCTGGAAGACCGTCAGGAGGTCGTCCAGCATGGCGTCGGTGACGACGTTGCCCTGCTCCGGGACGTTCAGCTCGATGGTGAGGACCGGACCCTGCCGGTAGACGCGCAGGGTCTTGAGTATCCGGTCGGCCGGCTGGGCCGTGAGGGACAGGACTGTCATGTCGTCACTTTCAGGGAGGTCACACGGCGGAAGACCATACGGTTCGCGTAGGTCGGGGGCGCGGTCGGCCGCAGGGTGCTGAACCGTTTCAGCAACTGGGTGAGCAGCTCACGGGCTTCCAGCCGGGCCAGGGCCGCCCCCAGGCAGTAGTGGGCGCCGCCGCCGAAGGTGAGGTGGCCGCCGTTGCGGCGGATGTCGAAGACGTGGGGGTTCTCGTTGCGCCGGGGATCGTGGTTGGCGGCTCCGTAGAGGACGTGGACGACGGCGTCCTTGGCGATGGGCACACCGGCCAGGACGGTGTCGTCCGCGGCGACCCGGGAGTTGAGGTGGATCGGGGGGTCGTAGCGCAGGGTCTCGTCGATCGCGTCGTCCAGGTGCCCGGGGTTCCGGCGCAGCCAGTCGGCCCGGGCGGGGTCCCGGGTCAGGAACCACACCATGTTGCTCAGCAGGGTCGCCGTCGTCTCCAGCGAGGCGATGGTGACGAACATGGTCAGGTCGTAGAGCACCTGGTCGGCGGCGGCGCGGTCGTCGGGGTACCGGGCGTCCCAGTGGTGGATCCAGCCCGTGAGGACATCGTTGCCAGGCCGTGCCCGGCGGTCGCGGATCAGCTGTGTGAAGAAGGCCCGCATCTCCAGCGTGGCCTGGGCCGAGACGGCCAGTTCGCTCTTGGTGGGCAGCAGTTCCTGGGCGTGCACCTGCCGGTGGGTGAAGTCCAGGATGTGCGGATAGTGCCCGGGGTCGATGGCGAGCCACCGGCCGACGGTGTGGAGGGGGAGCTGTTCGCTGACGGTGGTGACGAAGTCGGCCTCGCCGTACTCGTGCAGCTCCTTGTCCAGGTCGTCGAGGAGCCGGGAGACGTGGCCGGCGATCTGGGGCCGCATCGCCTCCAGGGTGCGCCGGTCGAAGGGGTTGCCCAGCGCGCGTCGCTGACAGGTGTGGGCGGGTGCGTTCAGACGGGAGAGAGTACGGGTCATCTCACGTGTGGCGGGGGCGTGCCAGCGCTCCGTGTCGGGCTGGCGCTCCTGCCAGGCGAAGTCGGGCACGAGCCAGTTCCTGCCGCGCAGGACCTGGTTGCAGACATCGAACCCGGTGACGAAGTAACCGCCCCAGGGGGCGGGCACGACGTCTCCCAGTGCGCGCAGCTCCGCCCAGACGGGAAGGGGGTCGGCCTGTCCCTCGGGGGAGCGCAGACGACGGAGGAGGGAGATGACGGCTCGGCGGTCGGTGGTGGTGCCGCGTATGTCGCCAACGGCGGTCACGCGAAGCTCCTTTTGGCTGGGCGCTACCGTTACCGCCGGAATCTACCCTTCCCCTCTCCTCCGTCATGCGCCTCCGTGTGTTGCCATTGTCACATGACGTATCAACCGATGATTCGGATGATCCTCCGTGAGGTGTCTCCCGTGACGTCCCGGACGGCGGCTCAGACGCGGAAGACGTCGAGGAAGCTGCTCCAGAAACCCTTCTTCTTCGCCGGCTCCTGCCGTGCGGATGCGGCCGGGGCGGGGGCGGGGCGGGGCTGCTCCGCGGTGGCGGAGGCGGCCCGGGTCTGAAGGGCGGTGGCCATGCGGGTGGCCGGCGCGGCGCTGAAGGCCACGGGCAGGGCGACCAGGGCCCGGTGGAAGGGGCCCGGCCGCCACTGCAGCTCCTGCTCCGGCACGGCCAGCGTCATGTCCGGCAGGGCGTTGAGGACCCGCTCGATCGCGGTGGTCGCGATGACCGTCGCCGGGTCCTTGGCCGGGCAGGCGTGCGGGCCGGCCCCCCACGCCAGGTGGGCGCCCCTGCTGTGGTTCTGGCGGGCCTCGGCGAGCGCCGGGTCGCTGTTGGCCCCGGCGAAGCTGATGACGACCGGGGTGTTGGCCTCGGCCACGACACCGCCGAGGTCCACGTCCTGGACGGGGTAGTGGGTGGCGTAGTTGGCGATCGGCGTCTGGTTCCACAGCACGTGGTCGAGGGCCTCCTCGATCAGCATGCTGTGGCGGGCGCCGGTGCTCGGCGACAGCAGCAGGAGCAGGGCGTTGCCGATCAGGTTGCGTTCGGGTTCGACGCCCGCCCCCATCAGCATGACCAGCTGGTCCTTGAGCTCCTCGTCGGTCAGCCCGGCGGGGTGCTCGATCAGCCACGACGTGACGTCGTCACCGGGCTGGCGGCGCTTGAGGGCGATCAGCTCCATCAGGCAGGCGGTGAGTTCCTCGTTGGCGCGCAGGGCGTCCCGGCCGTCGAAGATCGCCGACATCGAGGCGGTGAGGGTGTCGCCGATGTCCGCCGGGCAGCCGAAGAGCTTGTTGAACAGCAGCAGCGGCAGCAGCTTGGCGTAGTCGTTGAGGAGATCGGCGCGGCCCCGCTCGCTGAACCGGTCGATGAGGTAGTCGGCGATCGGCTCGACGTCGCGGCGGATGCGGGTCATGTTGAGCCGGGCGAGGCTGTCCGTGACCGCCTTGCGCAGCCGCAGGTGCACCGCGCCGTCGGTGAACAGGCAGTTGGGCCGGTACGCCATCATCGGCAGCACCGGGCTGTCCATGCTGATGCGGCCCTCGTTGAGGGCCTTCCAGCGGCGGGCGTCGCGGGCGAAGAGGGAGGAGTTCTGCAGCACGCGCAGCGCCGTCTCGTGGCCGACCACCAACGTCGCCTCGACGCCGGGCGCCAGTTCGACCGGCGCGGCCGGGCCGTGGGCGCGCAGCCGGTCGTAGACCTGCTGGGGGTCGGCGGCGAACGCGGCGTCGTGCAGGGGGCATCTGCCGCCCGCGGGGGCGGAGACTGTCTGAGGGTCCATGAAAGTCCTTCTGCTGGTTCCGGGCCGGCCGGCCCGGCGGGGGGGGGCGAGTCAGGCTGCGTGGTCGAGCAGGTGCCGCACCAGCGCGATCAGTGCCCGGGCGGAGGACTGCCGGTCGCGGGCGTCGCAGTAGACGACGGGGGTGTCCGGCAGCAGGTCGAGAGCCTCGCGCACTTCCTGTTCCTCGTACGACTTGCCCCCCTCGAACGTGTTGACGGCGATGGCGTACTCGAGGCCGTACCGCTCGACGAGGTCGATGACGGGGAACGTCTCCTCCAGCCGCGCGGGGTCGACCAGCAGCAGCGCTCCCAGGGCGCCGCGGGCCATGTCCTCCCACAGCTGCATGAAGCGCTGCTGTCCCGGCGTGCCGAACAGGTACAGGACGAGTTCGTCGCTGAGGGTCAGCCGGCCGAAGTCCAGAGCGACGGTGGTGGTGGTCTTGTCCGCCACGCCGCGCAGGTCGTCCACGTGGAGCGACGCCTGCGTCATCTTCTCCTCGGTGCGCAGCGGGGTGATCTCCGACAGCGAGCCGATGAAGGTCGTCTTGCCCACGGCGAAGTGCCCGACGACCAGGATCTTCGCGGCGTTGGTCACCGCGCTGGAGACGTAGATGGATGGACGGGCCGTCTCAGCCGATGAGGGATTGGAGACCATTCAGAACCTTCTCAAGGGTCGCTCTGTCAACGTTCTGCGCCCGGGGCGGCTCCGCGCGGCGCAGCAGATGCCCCTGTTCGAATAAATCGGTCAGCAGCAACCGGGCCACTCCCACCGGCAGGCCCAGGTGGCCGGCCACCTCGGCGACCGACAGGTAGCCCCCCGCGCACAGGTTCCAGATCGCCTTGACCTCGGGACCGGCTCCCAGCGGAAGCGTCCGCTCGGGAGCCAGGGTGACCAGGGTGTGCAGCGCCAGATCGTCCGCGGCCGGCAGACTGCGGCCGCCGGTGATGACGTACGAGCGAACGAAGTCGCTGGTGACGGACGCTTCCTCGCCGGGCGTCGTCATGCGTGGGCACCGTTGTCGGAGCGCGGCGCCACACTCATCGCCTTGCTCAGGGCGGTCACCGTCTTCTGCATCCGGAACGACATGGCCTCCATGTCGACGTCCAGCGCGGCCGAGACGGCCAGGTACGAGCCCTGCCCGGCGGCGATGAGGAAGATCCAGCCGCCGTCGTACTCCAGCAGCGTCTGCTTCCAGATGCCGTGACCCGCTCCCACGAAGGGCGCGACGGCCCGGCTCAGCGACTGCATCGAGCTCATCGCGGCGGCGTTGGTCTCCGCGTCGTCCCGGGAGATGTCGTCCGAGCGCTGCAGCAGCAGGCCGTCGCCGGAGACGAGGATGGCGTGCCGGGCGCCACGCACCTCCAGTACGTCGTTCAGCACCCACGACAGGTCGGTGTTCACTTGTGGTCAGGTCCTTCCGTGGTGTTCGTGGTCCGCCCGAGCTGGGTTCCGCGGGCGAACGCCCCGATCCGTGATGCCGTCACCTCGCTGGCCGGCTGGGACGTCTGCTCGTCGCCGGCGGGCGCGGGGTCGGGTGGCGGCACCACCGCGATGGGGCCCTGGCGCCGCCGGCGCTTGGGCAGTCCGCCGGACGTCGTGCCCACCACGTGCGAGGGACCGACCGGTACGGCGGCCAGCTTCTGGGCGGCCGGCTCCTGGCCGGCGGCGTCCTGGCCGTCGGCGGCGGGCGCGGGGCCATCGGCCGCGAGGAGACTTTCCGGTACACGGATCACAGCACGCACTCCGCCGTAGGGGGACACCGAGCCGACGGAGACGGAGAAGCCGTAGCGGGCGGCGAGGTCGCCGCACACCGCGAACCCGAACCGGGGCGGGTCGCCGAGACTGGTGATGTCGATCGGGCCGTCGGCGGACAGCAGCGCCGCCGCCCGGTCCTTGGTCTCCTGGTCCATGCCGAGACCGGCGTCGTCCACGATGAAGCACACGCCCGTCGGCACGGCCTGGATGTTGACCTCGACCGGCGTGCCGGGGGCACTGAAGTTGGTCGCGTTGTCCAGGAGCTCGGCGAGCACGACCGCCAGGGGCTCGACGGCCCTGCTGGAGATGGACACGTTGACCTGGGAGTGGACGTTGACCCGGTTGAAGCCCTTGATGCGGCCCTGCGCGCTGCGGGCCACGTCGTAGACGGTGGCGGACCGCTCGCGCCGGCCCAGCCATCCGCCGCACAGCACGGAGATGCCCTTGGCACGGCGGCTGAACTGGCTGCCGGTGTGGTCGACCGACATCAGGTCGGCCAGGACCTCGGTGTCGTCGCCGTACTTCTTCAGCAGACCGTCCAGGAGGACCTGCTGCTCCTCGGCGAGGGACTGCAGGGTTCCCATCGCGGACTTCAGCACGGCCTTGGTCGCGGACTCCGCGTCCGCCCGTACGTCCGCCAGGTCACGCTGGTGCTGTTCGTTCAGCGCGGCGATCCGGCCCTGGAGTTCGCCGAGCCGGTTCTCGGCCTCGCTCAGGGCTGTTTCCAGCCCGGTCTTCGTTCTGCGGAGAGCCATGTTGGTTCTCCGGGCCCGTGACACTGCGACCACCGCAGCGACGAGCACCACAAGCAAGATCCACAACAGTGGATCCTGGATCAATGACGTCATGAGACTCTCTTCAAGTCGCATCGCGCAGGAGTGTGTGCGGCTCGTCAAACCGTGACGAGGGGTCCGGGCCGTGAACAGCCGCGGACCGGGAGGTGGACAAGCTTCAACTCCTTAGCGATGGGGCCTTAGAGACTGTCCCCCGTACGCGTTCATGGCACGCCGTCAGCCTTGAAAGTTGCAGTGATCTTATCAGGAGCATATGCACAACTGACTTGCCCGAAGGTGTACTTGCGGACCGTCACGAGACCTGCACACCGGCGCGGCGGCAGCCGCGCGGACGCCGTCGCCCGGATCGGCGCGTGATGCCGCGGGCGCGGGGCTCCCGCCGGGGCGTCGTGGCGCCGCGCCGCCCGGCGCGCGGGCCCGCCAAAGGGGCCCCGGTCCCGGAAGGAGGCGGACGCGCGGCGGGGCGGGGGAGCGGCCGGCCCCGGCGGCGAGTCCGTCCCGGACCGGACAGGAGCCGGCTGCGGCCGGTGCGGGCCGGCGGAGCGCGGCCCCCCGGTTCCCCGCCTCGTCCGCTGACGGCTTCGCGTACGGGCCCGGCGCGCACGCGGCCGGGCCGGTCGCCGTCCGGGTCCGTGCTCCGTCGTGCGCGCCTCGTCGTGCGCGCCTCGTCGTGCGCGCCTCGTCGTGCGCGCCCCGTCCGGCGCACCGGGGCCGACCGCCGCCGGGGCCGCGGCCGCCGACGTCCGCGTCCGGGGGGCGCCCGCCGGGCGGGCGCGTGCCGGTGGCGGGCCGGTCATTTCCCGCCGGAAATCTCGCGATCCGTCCCGTCGGCACGGCAATGGAATGAATTCCGGCGAGTGGGCGGTGCGGGAAATCCGGTCGTTCCTCCGCCGGGTGCTGCGATATCGCCAAATCCGCGGCCGGATGCCGTCGCGCCCTGCTCGCAGTCTTGAACGAGTGTGGCGACATCTGCTTGGCTGACGCACCGATCGGCACCATTCGACCACCGTTTGCAACCGAATTCGACCGAATTGACGCCTCCTGCTCGGCTGTTCTTTGGGGGGAATGGTTTCGTGTGGCCACTGAGCAGGTGAGTCAGGCCTTTCCGCCCTGCGTCGGTCCACCTCCTTCACGCGGACCAGGGGAAGGTGCATGAGGTATTTCCGTCTGCTCGTCGCGGGCAACGGCATCTCGGCGTACGGCAGTTACCTGAACATGGTGGCGCTGAACGTCTTCGTCTACGACATCACGCGCAGCGCACTCGCCGCCGGCCTCTTCATGGCCGTCCGGCTGGCCACGAGCGTCGTGTCGGGAGTCGTCAGCGGCCGCCTCGTCTCGACGTACGACCGCAAGCGCCTGATGGTCGGCGCCGACCTGTGCCAGGCCGTGGCGCTGTGCGCACTGCTGCTGGCCCCGGACGGCGCCCGGGTCGCGCTGCTCTACGCGCTCGCCGTGGTCGCCGGCGGCTGCTCCACCCTGTCCCAGGTGGCCCTGCGCAGCAGCATCCCGGAGATCGTCGGCACCGAGCAGCGGACCCGCGCCAACGGCCTGCTGGTCACCGGCCGCTCGCTCGCCATGATCGCCGGCTTCGCCTCGTCGGGCGTGGTGGTCGCGCGACTCGGCTACTCCGCGGCGCTCGTGCTGGACATCGCCTCCTTCCTGGTCTCCGCGACGGTCCTGTCCCTGCTGCCCGTCCGCACCAGGGCGGCCCGGGACGCGGACACCGGCCCGGCGCGTTCCCCCGCCGCGGCGCGGTGGGCCACCCGGACCCTGCTGGGAACGGCCCCGCTGCTGATGGCCATGATCGCGATCCGGGCGGTGGACGGGCTCGGCTCCTCGTCCCACAACGTCGCCCTGCCGGTCCACTCCGCCGAGCTGGACCCCGGCCATCCGGCCACGTTCATCAGCCAGTTCTGGGCCACCTGGGCGATCGGCAACATCGTCGCCCAGCACCTGCTGGGACGCTTCGTCCGGGCGACCGGCAGGACACCGGGCGAACGTGCCTTCGCGCTGGGGGCCTGCGTGATGTCGGCGGGGTTCATCGTGGTCTTCAGCGGGCTGCCCACCGCGGTGACCATCGTCGCCGCGCTGGTCGCCGGCGCCGCCGACGGCTTCACCGAGACCGTCTACGTCTCGCGGCTCCAGACCGCGCCCGACGACCAGCGGGGCCGTCTCTTCGGGCTCTCCGCCTCGGCCGAGAACACCGGTTTCGGCCTCGGCATGCTGCTCAGCGGAGCGCTGCTGGAGGCCTTCTCGCCGCTGCGGGTGGTGGCCCTTCTGCACGGACTCGCCATCGCGCTGTGCCTCGTCCTGCTCCTGGTGCTGACCGCCCGGGGCCGCACACCGGCTCCGCCGGGCGGGGAACCGCCCGGCCGGGACCCGGCCGGGCGGGACGTGCCGACCGCGACGGAGGGCCACGGCCGATGAGCGCGCGCACACCCGACCCGAGGATGGCCGTGATCGGCCTGGCCTTCCGGCTGCCCGGCGCCGACACCCCCGAGGAGTTCTGGCGCGTCATCCGCGACGGCGCGGACTGCGTCACCCGCTTCACGCAGGACGAGCTGGCCGCGGCCGGCGTCCCGGCCGAGCAATACCGGGCGGAGGACTTCGTCGGCGCTTCCGGAGTGCTGCGCGACATCGCCGGATTCGACGCCCGGCACTTCGGGATGAGCGCCCGCGAGGCCCAGCTCACCGATCCCCAGCAGCGGATGTTCCTGGAGTGCGCCCAGCACGCCCTGGAGAACGCGGGCTACCCGGACGAGCGGGACGGCACCCGCGTCGGCGTCTACGCCAGTACCGGCTACCACCTGTACACCCTGCAGCACTACCTCCTCAACAACGTCCTGCCCAGCCAGGCCGTCACCGACTGGATGGCGGGGATGCAGATCACGGTCGGGAACCACACCGACTTCACCGCCACCCGCGTCGCCCACCGGCTCGGCCTCACCGGACCCGCCGTCGGTGTCCAGACCGCCTGCTCCAGCTCCCTGGTCGCCGTGCAGCTGGCCGCGCAGTCGCTGCTCCTGGGCGACTGCGACATCGCCCTGGCCGGCGCCACCGCCGTCCATGTGCCGCAGATCCTCGGCTACCGCCACGTCAAGGGCTCGATCCTGTCCAGGACCGGCCGCCTGCGGGCCTTCGACGCCGCCGCCGACGGCACGGTCGGCGGCACGGGAGTCGTGGCCGTCGTGCTGAAGCGGCTGGAGCGGGCCGTCGCCGACGGCGACACCGTCCACGGGGTGATCCTCGGCTGGGGCGTCGGCAACGACGGCGCCGACAAGCGGGCGTTCAGCGCGCCCAGCGCGCGCGGCCAGCGCGCGGCCATCCGCCGGGCGCTGGAGCGGGCGGGCGTCGGCGCGGACACCATCGGCTACCTGGAGACCCACGGCACCGGCACCCTCAAGGGCGACCCGATCGAGTTCGCCGGCGCCAGCGCCGCCTACCGCGAGGACACCGACCGCACCGGTTACTGCGCCCTCGGCTCGGTCAAGGCCAACATCGGCCACCTCGACGTGGCCTCCGGGCTGGCCGGCCTGGTCAAGGCCCTGCTGGTCCTGAAACACGGCGTCATCCCGCCCATGGCGAACTTCAGCGAGCCCAACCCCGCGCTCGACCTGGACCACAGCCCGTTCTACATCCCCCGCGCCGCCTCGCCCTGGCCCGGGAGCGACACGCCGCGCCGCGCGGGCCTCACCTCGCTCGGCGTCGGCGGCACCAACGTCCACCTGATCCTGGAACAGGCCCCCGAACCCGCGCCCCGCACCGGCACCGCCTCCCCGCCGGACGTGCTGCTGGTCTCCGGCAGCGACGAGCAGGCCCTCGCCGACAACGCCCGGGCACTGCGCGACCGGCTGCGGGAGCGGCCCGGCACGCGTCCGGCGGACCTCGTCACCACCGCCGCCCTCGGCCGCACCCACCGCCGCCACCGGCTCGCCGTCCGCGGCGCCACCCCGGCCGCGCTCGCCGACGCCCTCGACACCTGGCTCGCGGGCACCGCCGCGGGCGCGGTGACCCGGGGCACGGCACCCCCGGAGGGCGCCGTGCGCGTGGCGTTCCAGTTCACCGGGCAGGGCAGCCCGTACACCGGCACGGCCGACGCCCTGCGCACGCGGTTCTCCGCGGTCCGGGACGTGCTCGACACCTGCGAGGGCCACTACCGCGACCTCACGGGCGGCTCGCTGCTCGCCGGGCCGCTCGGGGACGGGACGCCGGGGCAGGACCCGCCGTCCGCGCCGCACACCGACGTCGCACAGCCCGCGCTGTTCGCGCTGCAGTGCGCCCTCGTACGGCTGTGGCGCGACGCCGGTGTCACCCCGGACGTCGTGACCGGGCACAGCGCGGGCGAGTACGCGGCGCTGTACGCGGCCGGAGCCCTCTCGCTCGACGACGGCCTGCGCCTCACCGCCCTGCGCGGCCGGCTGATGCGGCGGCACTGCGCCCCCGGCGCGATGGCCGCGGTCCCTCTCGACCGGGAGTCCGCCCTCGCCCTGGCCGCCGAGGTGCCCGGCCTGGAACTGGCCGTGACCAACGGGGAGCGGGCCCAGGTGCTCGCCGGGCCCGTCGCGGCCGTCGACCGGCTGTGCGCCCTGCTGGAGGAACGCGGCATCCCGGGGCACCGGCTGCCGGTGACGCACGCCTTCCACACCGCCCTGATGGAACCGGTGCTGGCGGAGTTCCGGGCCGTACTCGGCGAGGTGACCCTCCGGCCGGTGCGGATCCCGTTCGTCAGCGCCGTGGACGGGGAGGTCCGCCCGCCCGGCTGGCTCCCGGACCCCGGCCACCTCCTGCGGCACACCCGCCGCCCGGTCCGCTACGACCAGGCACTGCGCGCCGTCGGCGGGCGACGGCCCGACGTCCTGCTGGAGATCGGGCCGCACACCACCCTCAGCGGACTGGCGCGCCGGGCGCTGCCCGGGGTGCGGGCGCTGCCGTCCCTGCGGCGCGGCGCCGGGCTCGACGCGCTCTGGGGGGCCGCGGCGGGGCTGCACTGCGCGGGGGCGGACATCGACTGGCGGGTCTTCCTGGCCGGCTGCGGGGGGCGGCGGATCCCGCTGCCCGGATACCGATTCCAGCACCAGAAGCACTGGACAGGGCCGGAGCCGACGGCTCCGCGCACCGGAACACCAGCGAGAAACGGAGCCGAAGTGGTACAGCAAGAGGCAGTGGTGGCGCGGGTACTCCAGAGCATCGTCGAGTCGACCGCCCGGCATCTCGGCATCGACCCGTCGGCGGTGGCCGGCGACACGTCCTTCTTCGACCTCGGCGCCGACTCCCTGCAGATGATCAGCGTGCTGCGCGAGCTGGAGCAGGGGTTCCAGGTGAAGCTGACGATGCGGGAACTGTTCGACGAGGCGGGTACGCCGGGCCGGCTCGCGGAACTCGTCGCCGCGCGGATGCCGGCGGCGGAGGCGGCACCTCCCGGCCCGGCGGCGGGGGCGGTGCGTCCCGAGCCGATGGCGGAGGCGGCACGTCCCGAGCCGGCGGTGGAGGCGGCACGTCCCGAGCCGGCGGGGGAGCCGGCACCTCCCGCTCCGGGGGCCGGGGCGGCCCCGGTGCCGGAACCCGGCGCGCCGCAGCCGCCGTCCCCTCCGGACCCCGCCGCCCCCGCGTACGCCACCCGCGAGGAACTGCGGGATCTCGCCGAGAAACTCCACCAGATGTCCCGGATACAGCTGCAGATGATGTCCCAGCTGTCCCAGCTGCTCTCGCTCCAGACCGCTTCGGCCGCGCAGCGGCTCAACGGCAAGGTGGCCGGGTGAGCGGGCTCGGCGACGTCGCCGCCGCCCTGGACCGGGACCTGGCGGCCATGACGGAACTCTCGCAGCGCATCACCCGGCAGATCGACGGCGGGACCCCGGCGCAGGAACCGCCCGCCGAGCCGCCCCGCGTCCACGGCCCGCGCGTCACGGTCCCGCACACCGCCGGCATGGTCCAGGAAGCCTCCCCGCACTCCCAGCGGGAGCACCTGGACGACCTCGTGCGCCGCTACACCGCCAAGACCCCGACCTCCAAGCGGCTGGCCCAGCGCTACCGCCGCGTCCTGGCCGACAGCCGGGCCGTCGTCGGCTTCCGCAGCGCCACCAAGGAGATGCTGTACCCGCTGGCGGGCCGCCGGGCGAGCGGGGCGCGGCTGGAGGACGTCGACGGCAACGAGTACGTCGACATCACCATGGGCTTCGGCGTCCTGCTCTTCGGCCACGAACCCGCCTTCGTCGGCGAGGCCGTCCGCGAGCACCTGTCCCGGGGCATCCAGCTCGGCCCCCGCACCCGCGAGACCGGCGAGGCGGCCGAGCTGCTCACCGAACTGACCGGCCTGGAGCGGGTGGCCTTCGCCAACTCCGGCACGGAGGCGAACTCCGCGGCCATCCGCCTGGCCAGGGCCGCCACCGGCCGCGACACGATCGTCACCTTCCTCGGCGCCTACCACGGCCATGCCGACAACGTCCTCGGCCGCCCCGCGGGCGACGGCACGGACCGGGGCGCCGTGCCCGTCTCCCGGGGCGTCCCGCACAGCGCGGTCACCGATCTGCTGGTGCTCGACTACGGCAGCGACAGCGCCCTGGAGGCGATCGAACGGCACGCCGCCCGGATCGCCGCGGTCGTCGTGGAGCCGGTGCAGAGCAGGCACCCCTCGCTGCAACCGGTCGAGTTCGTCAGGAAGCTGCGGGAACTGACCCGCCGCCACGGCATCGTCCTGCTGTTCGACGAGATGCTGACCGGTTTCCGCCCCGCCCTGCGCGGCGCACAGGAGCTGTACGGCGTCACACCGGATCTCGCCACCTACGGCAAGGTGCTCGGCGGCGGCTTCCCCATCGGGGCCGTCGCCGGCCGCGCCGACATCATGGACGGCGTCGACGGCGGCCACTGGACGTACGGCGACGACAGCCGCCCGTCCGTCGACACCACGTTCTTCGGCGGCACCTACCTCCAGCACCCGGTGTCGATGGTCGCCGCCCGCGCGGTGCTGGCCCACCTCAAGGAGCACAGCCCGCGCCTGCAGGAAAGGCTCAACGCGCGGACCGCCGAACTGGCCGCGACGCTCAACGCCTTCTTCGAGGCCGAGGAGTTCCCGCTGCGGATGAGCCACTTCGGCTCCCAGTTCCGCTTCGAGCACCGGGCCGACATGGAGCTGCTCTACTACCATCTGATGCTGCGCGGCGTGCACGTGTGGGAGTGGCGCAACTTCTTCCTGTCCACCGCCCACTCGGACGGCGACATCGAGTTCGTCGCGGACGCCGTACGGGGTTCCCTGCGCGAGCTGAGGGCGGCGGGCTTCTTCCCGGGCGGCCGGCTCACGGCGCCGGGAGCCGCGGCCCC
>NZ_BAAATK010000072.1:0-21907 GCF_039533365.1 Streptomyces glaucus | reverse complement strand
GGGCCTCGATGGGGTCGCCGAGGCGGGTGCCGGTGCCGTGCGCCTCCACGGCGTCCACGTCGGCCGGTTCGAGGCCGGCGTCGGCGAGGGCCTGGCGGACGACCTGCTGCTGGGCGGGGCCGCTCGGCGCGGTCAGGCCGTTGGAGGCGCCGTCCTGGTTGACGGCGCTGCCGCGGATCACGGCGAGTACGTCGTGGCCGTGGCGGTGGGCGTCGGAGAGCCGCATCAGGACCAGGACGCCGGCGCCCTCGCTGAGGGAGAAGCCGTCGGCCCGGTCGGAGAACGCCTTGCAGCGGCCGTCGGCGGCGAGGGCGCGCTGGCGGGAGAACTCGGCGAACATGCCGAGGCTCGGCAGGACGGTGGCGCCGCCGGCCAGGGCGGTGGTGGCGGCGCCGGAGCGCAGCGCCTCGCAGGCCAGGTGGAGGGCGACCAGGGAGGAGGAGCAGGCGGTGTCGACGGTGAGGGCGGGGCCTTCCAGGCCGAGGGTGTAGGCGATGCGGCCGGAGGCGACGCTGACGGCGTTGCCGGTGAGGACGTGTCCGGTGACGTCGGTGGCGGAGGTGTCGGCGGCGCGGTCGTAGTCGAGGCTCATCAGGCCGAGGTAGACGCCGGTCGGGGTGGAGCGCAGGGTGTGCGGGTCGATGCCGGCGTGTTCCAGGGCCTCCCAGGAGGTCTCCAGCAGCAGCCGCTGCTGCGGGTCCATGGCCAGGGCCTCGCGGGGGCTGATGTTGAAGAATTCGGCGTCGAAGTCGGTGGCGGAGCGCAGGAAGCCGCCTTCGCGCTGGTAGAAGCCGCCGGGTGCGGTGCCGGTGGGGTCGTAGCGGCCGGCGATGTCCCAGCCCCGGTCGTCGGGCAGGGGTGTGATGGCGTCGGTGCCGTCCAGGAGGAGGCGCCACAGTTCCTCGGGGGAGTCGGCGTCGCCGGCGAAGCGGCAGGCCATGCCGACGATGGCGATGGGTTCGCCGGAGTGGGCGGCGGGGCCGGTGGCGGCCGGGGTGGGGGTGGTGGGGCCGTACAGCTGGTCGTGGAGGTGGTGGCCGAGGGCGGCGGGGGTCGGGTAGTCGAAGGCGGCGGTCGGGGCGAGGCGCAGTCCGGTCGCGGAGCGCAGCCGGTCGCGGAGGGCGACGGCGGTGGCGGACTCGGCGCCCTGGTCGCGGAAGGGGACGTGGGCGGGGGCGGGGGCGGGCAGGGCGAGGAGGTCGGTGACCTGGGTGCGGACGAGGTCGACGAGGGCGCCGCGCCGGTCGCGTTCGGGCAGGCCGTCGAGGCGTTCGCGGAGGGCGGCGGCCTGGGCGCCGCCGGTGTCGCCGGCGGGGTCGGGGTCTTCGGCGGCGGCGGCGTCGGCCAGGCCGGGAGGCAGGTCGGCGGGGTCGGTGCCGGGGGTGTGCAGGGTGGTCCAGTCGGGGGTGCCGCCGGTGGTCCAGTACGTGGCGACGGCGTGCACGAAGCGGTCCGCTCCGCCGTCGCCGCGGCGCAGGGTGCCCTGGACGGCGGTGGTGGTGCCCGCCTGTTCGGCGATGGTCTCCAGCGCGGCGGCGAGCACGGGGTGGGGGCTGATCTCGATGAAGTGGCGGTGTCCGGCGTCGAGGGCGGCGCGGGCGGCGTCGAGGAACCGGACGGTGCCGCGCAGGTTGCCGGCCCAGTGGTCGGCGTCGAGGGCGGCGCCGTCGAGCGGGCCGCCGGTGGCGGAGGCGTAGAAGGGGGTGTGGGCGGCGCGGGGGGTGAGGCCGGTGAGGTCGGCGCGGACGCGGTCGGTGATCTCGTCGACGTGGGGCGAGTGGGCGGCGACGCCGTAGTCGATCCTGCGGGCGCGGATGCCTTCCGCGGTGAGTTCGGCGAGGAGTTCGGCGGCGGCGTCGGCGTCGCCGGAGACCACGCCGCTGTCGGGGCCGTTGACGACGCCGAGGACGAGCCGGTCCTGCCAGGGCGCGAGCCGCTGCCGGAGCCGTTCGACGGGCATCAGGACGGAGACCATGTCGCCGCGGCCGTGCAGCGGCAGCTGGGCGCGGCTCCACCGGGCGGTGGCGCGGGCGGCGTCGTCCAGGGTGAGCGCGCCGGCGACGCAGGCGGCGGCGAACTCGCCGAGGCTGTGGCCGATGACCGCGGCGGGCCGTACGCCGACCGCCTCCCACAGGGCGGCCAGCGACACCATCACGGCGAACAGCGCGGGCTGGGTGACATCGGGGGTGGTGAGGGCGGGGGCGCCGGGTCCGCCGCGGACGACGTCGAGGAGGTTCCAGTCCACGTGCGGGGCGAGCGCGTCGGCGCACTCGCCCATGCGGTGGGCGAACACGGGTGAGGTGTCGAGGAGTTCGCGGGCCATGCCGGGCCACTGGGTGCCGTGGCCGGGGAAGACGAACACCGGCCGGGGATCGCCCGCCGGGGGTGTGCCCTCGGTGACGTGGTCGACGGGGGTGCCCTCGATCAGCGCGTCGAGGCCGGCGGCGAGGTCCGCGGCGGTGGCGGCGGTGATCGCGACCCGGTGGGGGTGGGCGGGGTCGGTGGTGCGCAGGAGTGCCGCGCCGATCCGGTCCGGTGCGCCGTCCCGTACGGCCGGCCAGGCGCGGAGTGCGCGGGCCTGCTCCCGTACGGCGCGGGTGCCCCGCCCGGTGAGGAGCACCGGGCGGGGGGTGCCCGGGCCGGTGAAGGGTCGGGCGGCCGAAGTGGAGCGAGCTTGATCGGACACGTTCTCTCCCGCGGGATGACTCGAGCGCCACGTCTTCGGAACCGGGCCGGGCCGGTGGGGAATGCCGGTGGGGCAGGAGCGCGCGGGGGCCGGAGGTGAGGTGGCCTGACCCGTTCGCCCGTCGGCTCCGATTATCCGAACGGGTGACTGGTGGAATCCCTACAAGGGTGTTCCGTGGGAGGTCACGGGGCCGGTACGGCAACGCCGACGGGCCGGTGGGCTCCGTCGGCGTGGGCGCGGGCTGGGGGGTGTCAGGCTGTCGCCAGGCGCTCCAGGTGGGTGACCGCCGCGTCGATGCCGGGCAGGGCGAGCATCTCGTCCCGGGCGTGGCGGGCCTCGGTGGCGGTGAGGGTGTCGGTGAGCAGGCGGCGGCAGGTCTCCCGCATGGGGTCGGGGCCTCGTTCGGCCACGTGGGCGCCGAGTCCGAGGTCGGCGACCCGCAGCGCGTTGTACTGCTGGTCGCCGAACAGGGGGCGGACCGCCATCGGGACGCCGGCGCGCACCGCTTCCCGGATGCTGTTGTAGCCGCCGTGGGTGAGGAACAGCGTGGCGTGTTCCAGGAGGAGTTGCTGCGGGAAGCGGTCCACGATGCGGATGTGCGGCGCGGCCCGGGTGGTGTCGACGGGTGTGCCGAGGGTGGCGACGACGGCGGTGCAGTCGAGGCCGGACAGGGCCTCGACGACCGTGTTGAGGGGTTCGGCGGGGTCGTAGGCGGGGATGGGGGCGCCGAACTCGCGGGCTTTGGCGAGGAATCCGAGGACGGTGGCGGGCAGTCCGGTGCCGAGGGAGGCCAGGATCAGGGGCCGGTCGGCGGGCAGGTCGGCGAACCAGTCGGGGAGGGTTTCGCCGCGGGTGACGGTGCGGGGCTGGCGGTAGGCGACGGCGTCGGGGGCGAGGGGGCGGGCGAAGGAGAACTTCGCGGGCATGCAGTCCAGGCGTCCGTGCCGGTAGACGGCGAGCGGGTCGTCGGTCTCGGGCAGGCCGAGTTCGCGGCGCCGGTCGTTGAGCAGCGGCAGGAGGAGTTCGGGGTCGAGGAACTGGCCGGAGCCGGACGGTGCGGGCACGTGGGGCACGTGGAGGGTCTCGGCGACGAGGAGGGCGGCGAACTCGTATCCGTCGCGCAGGATCACGTCGGGGCGGAAGTCGCGGGCCAGTGGCAGGAGGCGGTGGTAGGCGTCGGTGAGGTGGGGGCCGCAGCCGAGGGTGGCCCACAGGTCGTGGGCGAAGCGGCTGAACTCCTCGGGGAGGGGCAGCTTGCCCTCGAACAGCAGGCGCATGCCCTGGGCGGTGATGTCGGTGTAGGCGCCCACGACGCGGGCCCGCTCGCCGTCGAACACGGGGCCGAGCCGTTCCGCGGTGACGACGAGGACGTCGTGGCCCGCCTCACCGAGCGCCCGCACCAGGGGGAGCGAGGCGCGGGCGTGCGAGGGCGAGCCGGTGATGCTGCACAGAACCCGCATCGGGGCGGACCTTTCTAGGCGGGGGTCAGGGCGGGCTCCACCGGGCTGAGGCCCGTGCCGTGCCAGGCGAGCCCGGCGGCGCTGAGCGTGGCCGCGTCCAGGTGGTTGCGGGTGTCGACGACGACCGGCCGGTGCAGGGCGGCGGCCATGCGCGGCCAGTCCAGGTCGCGGAAGTGCGGCCATTCGGTGCACAGGACGAGTCCGTGGGCGCCCTCGGCGGTCCGGTAGGGGTCGTCGACCACGGTGATGCCGTCGAGCGGTACGGCGCCGGGGCCGGTGGCGGGGACGGCGGGGTCGTGGGCGGTCAGTTCGGCGCCCTGGCGGGCGAGTTCGGCGGCCAGGGCGAGGGCCGGGGAGTCCCGCAGGTCGTCGGTGCCGGCCTTGAAGGTGAGGCCGAGCAGCCCGATCCGGACGCCGCGCAGCGGGGCGGGGCCGCCGGTGCCGCACAGCCGGGCGACCTTGGCGGCGAGCCGGGCCTGCTGGTGGGCGTTGGTGTCGACGGCGGCCCGGACCAGGGGGAAGTCGACGCCGACGGAGTCGGCGGTGCTCAGCAGGGCCCGGGTGTCCTTGGGCAGGCAGGAGCCGCCCCAGCCGGGTCCGGGTCTGAGGAACGCGGAGCCGATCCGGTGGTCGCGGCCGAGCGCCGCGGTGACCCGGTCGATGTCGGCGCCGACCTGTTCGCACAGTTCGGCGAGGGTGTTGACGTAGGACAGCTTCACGGCGAGGAAGCAGTTCGCCGCGTACTTGACGAGTTCGGCGCTGGCCGCGTCGCTGATCATCACGGGTGCGTCGACGCCCGCGTACAGCTCGGCGACCTGTGCGGCGGCCCAGGCCTGGTCGGAGCCGACGACGACCCGGTCGGGGTTGAGGAAGTCCCGCACCGAGGTGCCTTCGCGCAGGAACTCCGGGTTGCTGACCACGCCGATGTCGGCGCGGTCCAGGGCGGCGGTGACGCGGGCCGCGGTGCCCACCGGCACGGTCGACTTGGTGACCAGGACGCTGCCCGGCTCCAGGTGCGGGCGGATCTCCTCGACGACCGCGTCGACGGCCGTCAGGTCGGCGCGGCCGTCGGGGCCGGTCGGGGTGCCCACGCAGACGAACACGGTGCGGGCGCCGCGCACGGCCTCGGCGGCGCCGACGACGAAGCGGAGCCGGCCCGAGTCCAGTCCGGCGCGGACCAGTTCGGGCAGGCCCTCCTCCAGGATGCGCACCCGGCCGCGGGCGAGTTCCGCGACCTTCGCCGCGTCCACGTCGGCGCAGACGACGCGGTGTCCGAGCGATGCCAGGCAGGCTCCGGCGGTGAGCCCGACGTAGCCGGTGCCGATGACGGCGATGTTGTGCCGGTGCACGGCAGCCACCTCGTTTCTCGGTAACGTCGTCCGTGGGTCAGGCGCCGGTGAGGCCGGCGCCGATGGCCGCCGCGGCGCGGACGGCCAGGGCCACGCTGAACAGGGTCGGGTTGACGGCGGTGGAGGTCGGGATGACGCCGTTGCCGCCGACGTAGAGGTTGTCGAACCCCCACACCCGGCAGTCGGTGTCGCACACCGAGGTGCCGTCGTCGGCGGGGCCCATCCGGACGGTCCCCTGGTAGTGCTTGGAACTGCCGGCGGGGAACAGTTCGGGGCTCTCCAGCCACTCGCCGCCGAGCGCCTCGGCGATGGCCTCCTGGTCCTTGCGGGCCTGTTCGGCGCCCGCCAGGTCGCGGTCGGTGAGCCCGTAGTGCAGGGTCATCCCGGGCATGCCGTAGGCGTCGGCCTCGCTGGTGGAGAACTCGATGCGGTCCTCGGCGCGGATCTCCTTGGCGCCGTACCAGACCATGCCGACGAACAGGGCCGGGTCGACGCCCTCCAGCGGGGAGGTGTCGATGGTCATGACCTGTCCGTGGTTGCGGCGGGCGGGGTCGGCGAACGGCACCCGGAAGCGGCCCGTCTCCAGGTCGCGGATGTCGCCGCCGAACTCCACGGAGCCGCGCGCCCCGACGCCGAGGGTCGGGCCGTCCTTGACGTGCAGGGAACTGACCGTCTTGGGCTGGTCGTTGAGGTAGCGGCCGAGCGCCTCGGGGCGGATGCCGGACGCCCACAGCAGCTGCGGGGTGCGCAGCGCGTCGGCGGCGACGGCGACGGCGGACGCGCGCAGGGCGAACTCGGTGCCGGTCGGCAGGTGTTCGAGGAGGGCGCCGGTGACCTTGCGCCCGGTGAACAGCAGCCGGCGGCACATGGTCTCGTCGGCGATGCGGAACCGTCCCCGGTCCGCGCCGGCGTCGGCGAGCGGGCCGAGGACCACGTCGGGGCCGACCCAGCGCGGCCGGCGGCCCGGGCGCGGTGTGCAGGCGAGCGGCATGGGGCCCACCTGGCGGCCCGGCGGGTAGTCGCCGTCGAAGAGCTCGCCGAGCTTTTTGAGCACCAGGTCGCCCGCCGGGGTCGGCGGGTAGGCGTCGTGGGTGACGGTCAGCAGGTCCTCGGCGACGGTCAGGGCCCGGTCGAGTGCGCCTGGGGGCAGGAACGGCACCCGTTCGCTGTCCAGCGGCCGGGGCGCGGTGCAGGCCCAGTGGACGCCCATGCCGCCGACGTTGCTGGACATGACGGCGGCGGGCATCCCGTCCTGCTCGGGCTCGCCCTCCCGCCGGGGCCGCAGCAGGTGGGTGCCGCGGTCGGCGTACTTCTTCACCAGGGTGCCGTCCTCGCCGGGGGCGGTGCCGGGGTCGCGGCCCTGGGACCGCCGTTGTGCCGTGGCCCGGTCCTGCGCGGGCAGGTTGCCGAGGTGGACACCGGCCTGCCCGGTCAGGCGCGGCCCGAGGTCGACCATCAGGATCCGGGCGTGCGGCACGGCGTCGTGCACGCGGCGGGCGAGGGCCGAGCCGACGGGGCCGCTTCCGACGACGAGCAGGTCGACCGCCGGCGGAAGGTCGGGACAGCTCATGAGGGCGCGGTTCTCCTTCCGGGGGTGCGGGGGTGTGCGGGGGGGTGTCACAGGGCGGCGCGGCTCGCGGCGTAGTACTCGCGGACCTGCTTGGCGAACTGCGGGTTCATCTGCGCCTTGGCGAGGATCTCGGCGGGCGGGGTGTACTCGTCGTCGAGTTCGGCGGCGAACTTGGTGAAGCCGGCGCGCAGCTGGGCCTCGATGACGGCGGGCCAGGCGTTGGGGATGCGCCACTCGTCCTCGTAGCCGGTGGCGAGCAGGTGGACGACGGCGGTCTCGACGACCTCGGCCCGGGTCTGGGCCTGCACGGGGGCGCGCACCGGGTCGAAGACGGACAGGTCGTGCCGGGTGTCCTCGCCGAGCAGGCGGCGGGTCATCTCCTCGGCGAGCAGCGGCGACAGGTGCAGGCCGTCCCGGTAGGTGCCGGTCATCATCCACAGCCCGTCCAGGCCGGTGCGGCCGATGAGGGGGAAGCCGTCGAAGGCGACGGGCCGGTTGCCGACCTGGATGCGTTCGATGCCGCTGGTGTCGAGGTCGCGGCGGAGCTGGCGCAGGGCGCAGCCCAGCAGGAAGGTGGCGTCGCGGATGGAGGGCACGTCGGCGGGTTCCGGCTCGATGGCGTTGGTCGCGCCGAGGTAGACGCGGCCCCGTCCGCGGGGCACCAGGTGCAGGCCGCAGGCGAAGGCGCGGTTGGGGGTGCGCAGCACGCTGGCCGGGCCGGGCACGTCCGGGTCGACGCGGGCGACGACGGACACGCCGACGCCGGCGCACAGCCGCGGGACGGCCGCGGCGACGGCGGGCACGGTGTCCAGCAGGGTCTGCGCGGCGGCGCCGGCGGCGAGCACGACCTGCCCGGCCGAGACGGTCTCCCCGGAGGTGAGCCGCACCCCGCCGATGCGGTCGCCGGACGCCTCCAGGCGTTCGCCGAAGCCGTCGAGGAGGGTGCCGCCGGCCTTCTGGAACGCGGTCTCCAGCCGGGCCAGCAGCGCCCCGGCGTCGACGGCGTGCTCTCCGGGGATGAACATGCCCTTCAGGGGGCGGGTGGTGGGGTCGGGGTCGAGCCAGTCGACGTCGGCGGGGTCGATGTCCTCGTACGGCTCCCGGTACTCGTCGAGGGTCCGGCGGATGGCGGCGTAGTTGGCGGAGTCGATGCCGGGCACGCCGACGGAGTTGAGCAGCATCACGGTGCCGTCGGCGCAGCGCAGGTCGGTGCTGTCGCCGGCGTCCTCGTAGAGGCGGCTCAGCCAGTCGTCCCACATCCGGGTGGCCTGCACGCCCAGGTCGAGTTTGGCGCGGCCCTGCTCGCTGGCGAGCAGGGTGGTGGTGACCTCGCCGAAGGTGCCGAGCATGGCGCCGGCGGCGGCCGAGGCGGCCCAGGGTCGGTCGGTGCGGCCGAGGACGGCCACCCGGGTGCCGCGGCGGGCGAGGGTCAGGCCCAGGGACAGGCCGAGCACGCCGTTGCCGACGACCAGGACCTCGAAGGTCCGGCCGTCCGGGTTGTCGCTGGTCATCGCTTTGGTTCCCCTCTTGTCAACCGCCCGCGTACGGCGCGGTGTTCGGGTCGTCGTGGGTGGCGGGCCGGGTCAGGCCGGCACGGTGCCGGTACGGGGCAGGCCGGCCAGCACCTTGGCCACGGCCTGCGCGATGTCGTCGATCTCCTGCCGTCCGCCGAGCAGGGCCTGGTGCGGGATCATCACGCCGTCGCGGCCGACGCGTTCGGCGTGCGGGCAGCGTTCGGCCAGTTCCTCGACGCGTGCGCCGCCGGTGCGGCCGGTCCAGAACGCCTCGGTGCGGTGCAGGGCGGGGTAGGTGCCGAAGGCGGGGATGCCCTCCATCAGCAGGGCGAGGGCGACCGTGTCGCGGTCGACGCCGCCGAGCACGTCCTGGTCGAGGACGAACGTGGTCATGTAGTGCGGGGTGGCGGTGCAGCGCTCGTCCCGGGCCTGGAGGCGGACGCCGGGGATCTCGCCGAGCGCGGCGGTCAGTTCGGCGTGGCGGGCGGCGCGGCGCGCGTTCTGTTCGGGGAGCCGGGCGAGCTGGGCGCGGAGCACGGCCGCGGTGAACTCGGAGATGCGGAAGTTGGAGGAGGCGGTGACGAGGTTCAGGTCGCGGGTGCGGCCGCAGTTGTGCCGGATCCAGGCGCTGTCGTAGGTGTCCTGGTCGGGCAGGAGCAGCGCGCCGCCCTCGCCGGCGGTGAGCACCTTGGAGCTCTGGAAGGAGAAGGTGGCGATGGAGCCGAGGGTGCCGAGGCCCCGGCCGCGCCAGGTCGCGCCGTGGGCCTGGGCCGCGTCCTGCACGACCGCGATCCCGCGGGTCTTCGCCCAGGCGGTGATGGCGTCCATGTCGGCCACGTGGCCGCCGATGTGCACGGGGATCACGGCACGGGTGCGGCCGGTGACGGCGGCGTCGAGGGCCGCCGGGTCCAGGCAGAAGGTGCCCGGGTCGATGTCCACGGGCACCGGGACGCCGCCGCGCCGCTGCACGGCGGTGGAGGTGGCGACGAAGGTGTAGGCGGGGACGACGACCTCGTCGCCGGGTTCGATCCCGACGAGTTCCAGGGCGAGTTCGAGGGCGTGGGAGCCGTTGGTGACGGCGAGCGCGGCCGGCGCCTGGTGGTGTTCGGCGAACTCCCGCTCGAACGCCTGGACCTCCTTGCCGCCGTGCCGTGACCAGTCGCCCTGGTCCAGTGCGCGGATGAGGGCGAGGCGTTCGGTGTCGTCGTACTGGGGCCAGCGCGGGAAGGGGGTCTCCCGCACCTTGGGCCCGCCGTGCAGGGCCAGCATGGCCTCTCCTTCCGGGTGTCGCCGGGGTCGCGGGGCGGCCGGTCAGCCGCCGTAGGTGCCGAACGCGGTGCGGGTGCCGTGGGGGTCGAGCTCCATGACGAGCCCGCACTCGGCCTCCCAGCGTTTGGTGATCTCCACGCCCTCGGAGCGGTTGACGTCGTCGAGCAGCACGCTCGCGCCGGGGGCGAGGAAGTCCTTCAGGGCGGGCACGGCCGGGTAGCGGGCCATCTTGCGGCCCTGCTGCCAGCCGGGCGGGCCGTCGACCAGCAGCAGGTCGACGGGGCCGTGCTTGTCGGTGAAGGCGCCCACCTCGTCGGTGACGGTGCGCGGCGTGTACCACTCGACGTGCTTGACCGCGGCCGGATGCTCGGCGAGCGGGGCGTGCACCACGCGGGCGACCTCGGCGAGGCCCTCGCGGGCCAGCTGGTCGGTGACCCAGGAGGCCCATTTCTCGTCGTGCTCCAGGGACAGCACGTTGCCGTGGCCGCGCTGGGCCATGTAGCGGGCGAGGACGATCGTGGAGGTGCCGCTGCCGCACTCGACGACGGCCCGGCGGTCGTTCAGGGCGATGTCGTCGAGCAGTCTGACCAGGGCCCCGGGGCGCAGGCCCCACGCGGAGAACGGCAGATAGGGTCCGTTCAGCAGCGGGGAGAGCCGGATCCACGAGGCCAGGTCGTAGAACGCCCGGAGGAACTGTGCTTCCATCTGCCTGCTCCTGTCGGTCTGGTAAGAGGGTGCTCGGTCTCAGTGGCCGGCCAGGGCGACGAGGTGGTCGACGGCGGCGGTGACGGGCGGCAGCGCGAGCATGTGCCGCTGGGCGGTGCGCGCCGCGTGGGCGTGGGACGGGTCGGACAGCAGCCGGTCGACGGTCTCGGCGACGTCGTCGGCCTTCGCGCTGGGCACCCTGAGGCCCAGGCCCAGTTCCGCGACGCGGGTGGCGTTGTGCGCCTGGTCGCTCAGCTCGGGCAGCACGGCCATGGGCACGCCGGCCCGCACCGCCTCGCGGACGCTGTTGTATCCGCCGTGGGTGAACAGCAGCTGGGCGGTCTCCAGCAGCAGCGGCTGCGGGATGGTGTCGAAGACGCGGACGTTGCCGCCGATCGCGTCGGGGTCGACGGGCATGCCGCGGGTGGCGACCACGGCCGTGCAGTCCAGCTGGGACAGGCCCTTGACGATGGTGGTGAGCGGGTTGGCGTCACCGGGCATCAGCGCGTGCACGACCGCCGCCGGGTCCGCCCGGACGTCGTCCATGCCCTCGAAGAGGTGACCGGCGACCATGCCGTCGAAGAACAGGTCGAGGATGCGCGGGAAGACCGCGCTGTGCATCAGCGAGGCGAACACGTTGGTGCTGGAGACCACCACCAGCGGCTTGTCGCCGGGGATCTCCCGCAGCCACTCCGGCCCGGTCTCGGTGCGCACGATCGTGGCCGGCTGCTGGTAGGCGAACGTGCCGGCGATGTCGTGCGCGGTGAACGTGTACTCGGGCGGCATGCAGTCGAAGCGGCCGTGGGCGTGGATCGCCTCGGGCGCGGTGCCCTCCGGCAGGCCGAGTTCGGCGCGGCGCAGGTTCAGCTCGTCGAACGCCAGCCGCGGGTCGAGGTACTGGCCGCCGCCGGACGGCGCGGTGACGTGCGGCACGCCGAGCGTCTCGGCCACCAGGTAGCCGGCGAACTCCACGCCGCTGCGCACGATGACGTCCGGCTTGAACTCCTCGGCCACGTCCAGGAGTTGACGGTAGGCGTCGGTGACGTGGGGGCCGCACGCGGTGGCGAGCAGGGTCTGGGCCGAGAACGGGTCGGCGGGGACGAAGTCGATGCGCTTCTGCTGCAGCAGGCTGAGCACGATCTCCGCCATGTCGGTGAACAGCGGCAGCACGCGGATCCGTTCGCCCTCGAAGACGCCCGCCATCTCCGGCGGCGACACCACGGTGACCTCGTGGCCCGCCTCCGCCGCCGCGCGGGCCAGCGGCAGCAGGGCGCGGGCGTTGGAGGGCGACAGCGCGAGAGTGCAGAGAATGCGCACGACCATTCCTTTCCGTACGGAAGCGGTTTTCCGGGAGATGTCGGCGGAACGGAGCGGGAAGGTCAGGCGCCGCGCGCCGCCCGGGCCGTCGGTCACGTCATCATGTGCCGCCGCGGTCGGGGTTTTCCCGAGTCTTCGGCGGGCTTCCGCACCGCTCGGGGCCTGAGCGTAGGAGAGGTGTGGGCGGCGGCGCAGTTGGGTGTTTCCACCGGTGGGTAATCGAGGGCGGGGACGGCGGGGCCCGGGCGGGACGGGGGCCGTTCCCGGGGCTCGGCGGTACCCGGGCTCGGGCCGTGGAGGGGCCGGGACCGGGGGGCCGGAACGGGGTGGTGCCGGTCAGGCGGGCAGGTGGGCGGCGCGGGCGGCCCAGGCCGCCGCGCGGCGCCGGCGGTCCTCGCGGACCCGGCGGGGGACGAGCCAGTCGACCACCTCGTGGGTGACGGGGTGGCGGAAGGCGTAGCGGGGAGCACCGGACGGGGAGCCGTGCCGGGAGCGGCGCAGGAGGCCGCGGCGCTCCAGGTAGTCCAGCCAGCGCTCGGCCTCGGCGCGGTCGCCGTCCCCGACCGCGGCGACCCCGTCGGCGCAGCACGCGCCGCCCAGCGCGGAGGCGCCGGCCAGGACCGTCTTGGCCGCCTGCGGGAGGGCGTCCAGCCGGGCGGCGACGACCTGGCGCACATGGCGCGGCAGAGGGGGCGGGCCCTCCTCGGGTCCGGTTCGGGCGGACAGTGCGCGGGCGTACTCCGCGGCGAACAGCGGGTTGCCGCCGACGCGTGCGAGCAGGTCGCGCCGGAGGCCGGCCGGCAGGTCCGCCCGGCCCTCGGCGGCCAGCAGGGCGTCGAGCAGCGCGGCGGAGGACGCCTCGTCGAGCGGGTCGAGGGTGAGGGTGAGGGCGTCGCGCCGGCCGCCGCCCCAGGCGGGCCTGCGGTCGAGGAGTTCGGGCCGCGCGGTGACCGCGATCAGCAGCGGGGCCGGGCCGGCCGCGTCGGACAGGTCCGCCACGAGGTCCAGGGCCTCGTCGGAGGCGGTGTGCAGATCGTCGAACACCAGCAGCAGGGGGCGTTCGGCGGCCAGCCCGGCCAGGAACAGCCGCCAGGCCTCGGCGACGGACGGCCACTCGCCGGGCGCGGGCCGCCCGGGCCGCAGCAGCAGGCGCAGCCGCGCGAGCAGCCGGCTGCCGCGCTCGCCGGTGCCGAAGAGGCCGTGCACGGCGCGGGCGAGGGCGGCTTCCGCGGCGCCGGGGGCGGGGCCGGGGGGCGGCGCGGCCGTCGGGGCGTCGCCGGCTGCGACGGCCGCGGTCAGGATGCGGGCCGGCACCGCGAGGGGGTGGTCGCCGTCGCCCCAGGAGCCGCGGGCCGTCAGGACGGTGAAGCCGCCCGGGCGGCGGGCGAGCCGGCCCAGCTCGGCGGCCAGCCGGGTCTTGCCCGAGCCCGGCTCGCCCAGCACGGTCAGCAGGTGGGGGCGCTGCTTGCGGGTCACGTCGCCGAGCAGTCCCCGCAGCTGCTCCAGTTCGCGGTCCCGGCCCACCAGCGGCGGGAGCGTTTCGCCGCCGGGGCGGGGCGGGCGCGGTCCCAGCGGTTCGCGGGCGCCGCCGGGGCCGGTGGCGGGGCCGTAGGCGATGGCGCGCTCACTGCCGGCCCGGGTCGTGGGGCACACCCGGATCCCGCCCGGCGGCACGGTCTCCAGCAGTTCCGCGCAGGCCTTCGGTACGGTGCCGTCGACCACGGGGATCGCCCCGGTGCCGTCGGGCGCACAGGTGACGACCACGTCGCCGGTCGCCACGGCCACCCGCGGCGCGGCCCCGCCGCGCGCGGTGACGGGACCGCCGGCGCCGTGCCGCCGCAGCCGGTCCAGGATCGCCAGGCCCGCCCGGACCGCGCGCGCCGCGTCGTCCTCCCGGGTGCGGACGACGCCGAAGAGCGCGAAGGTCACCGGCCCGAGCACGCCGGAGACCTTGCCGCCGTACCGTTCGGTCTCCTCCCGGACGGCCGCGGCCAGCTCACCGGACAGCCGTGCCGCGTCCTCCGGGTCACCGCCGGGCCCCCGGCCCGGCGCGGCGCGCACCAGCAGCATGGACAGCTGTCTGCGCTGCTCGGTGAGGAGCCCGGCCGCCGGTGCGGACGGCTGCCCGGCCGGTGTTTCGCAGGGCGGTACGACGGCCCGGGCAGCCGGTGTGCCAGGCGCCTCGGCGGCGGGCGGGCGCCGGCCGCCGAGGGGATCGGGTACGGCTCCGGGGGCCGCCCACGCGCCGGGGGCCGGCTCCCCCGCGCCGAGCCGGTCCCGGGCCGTCGGGTACCGCGCGGACGGCAGCGGGTCCGGGTCGGGTCGCCCGGCCCGGCCCCGCTCGCCCGGCGGCGTGCTGCGCGGGGCGAGCGGGGCGCGGGTCTCCCGTGTCCCGGCCATGATGGCGAGCGCGTCGGGCTGGGCGAGGACGGGGTCGTGGTCGAGGATGGCGCGTTCCACGGCGCGCAGCGTCCGGCCGGGCTCCAGGCCCAGTTCCCGCGCGAAGGCGTTCCGCGTCCCCCGGTACGCCGCCAGCGCGTCGGCCTGCCGGTCGCAGCGGTACAGGCCGAGCATCAGCTGGGCGCACAGGCGTTCGCGCAGCGGCTCGCGCCGGACCAGCGTCTCCAGCTCGGGCACCACCTCGTGGTGCCGGCCGCGGGCCAGCTCGGCCTCGAACAGGTCTTCCTGGGTGGCCGACCGGGCCCGGGCGAGCGCGTCGAGTTCCGGCCAGTCGGTGCCGGTCTCCGCCAGGTCGGCGAGGGCGGGGCCGTGCCACAGGTCCAGGGCGGTGCGCAGGGTCCGCGCGGCCGCGTCCCAGGCGCCGGCCGTCAGGTCGGCCCGGCCGCGGCCGGCCAGCGTCCGGTAGGCGGCCAGGTCCAGGCCGGCGCCGTCCAGCCGCAGCAGGTAGCCGGGGGCGTGGGTGAGCAGCAGCGGCGCGGCGGTGCTCTCGGCGGCGAACAGGCCGCGCAGCGCGGACACCGCGTTCTGCAGCATCTTGCGGGCGGTGGGCGGCGGTCCGCCGGGCCACAGGGCCCGCATCAGGGCGCTGGTCGCCACGACCTCGTCGGCGTGCAGCAGCAGCCGGCCGAGGACGGCCCGCTGTCTGAGCCCGCTCAGCGCCACGGGGCCGCTGTCGCCGAGCACCGTCAGCGGACCCAGCACCCGGAATTCCATCGCCGGTGTCGCTCCCGTCCGTTCCGCCGGGCGCGCCCCGGCGGATGTGCCGTCTCCTCCGGGCGAGCCGTCTCCACGGCGGTGACGGCGAACGAAGGGACCGTAAAAGGGGAAGGCGGGAGAGCTCCCCGGTCCGTCCATGCGCCGCGCCGCGGCCGGCGGCCTCTCCGGGCGCCTGGTGCTCCCGCACCGCGTGCCGTCCGGTGAACGGCCGCCGGGCCTTCTCCTCTGGATCTCGCCAGGATGCTATCGGCCGGTCCCGGCGGGGTCGACTGGGGAAAACACCGGACTTCCGGAAGCGTCCGGGTGCGGTCGCCGAGCGGTCAGGAGGCCCGCCAGCGCAGCGCGCGGTCGGCGACGGCCAGCGAGACCACGGACGTCACGGCGAGGACGGCGACGTCGAGGGCGAAGCGGGCGTCGATGTCGCCGGTGACGCTGTGCCGGATGGCGTCGGCGCCGTAGCTGGTCGGCATCAGGTAGCTGACGATGCGCAGCGCCGGCGGCAGCGACTCCAGCGGGATGAGCAGCGGGGCGCCCAGCAGCAGCAGGAAGTTGAGCATGTACGTCACGATCGAGATGAGTTCGATCTTGTTGATGAGGCTGCCGATCACCAGTCCCAGCGCGGCCAGCGGCAGCGCCGTCAGCGGGTACACGAACAGCAGCGTCGGGGACAGGGTGAGCCGGATGTCGTAGAGGAGTTCCACGGCGAGCAGCGAGGTGAGCAGTCCCGGGGCGATGAGCAGCAGCCGTGCCGCCACGAACGCCGTCACGAAGGCGATCTTGCTGATGGGCAGTGAGGCGTAGTACATCATCGAGCCCTCCGCCTTGATCGCGCCGATGCGCTGGGCGATGGCGGTGGTGCCGAGGGCGGCGATGGAGAACACGCCGGAGCCGCTGGCTATGTACAGCAGGCTGGTGTGGTCGGTGAGGCCGCTGCCGATCCGGGAGAAGCCGAACACCATCGTCAGCGGCATGAAGATGCCGAAGACCATGTGCACGTGCCAGGAGGTGCGCACGATCAGCATGTGCTCGAACCACAGGTACTTGAAGGAGGTGCCGAAGGTGGCGAGCCGCTCGCGCGGACCGCGCCGGGCGGGGCGGCGGACCGGTGCGGCGGTGCGGTGCGGGGCGGAGCCGGCCCGCGCCCCGGGGACGGTTCCCGGCTCGGGGACGGTTTCCGTCTCGGGGGTGGCCCGCGGCTCGGGAGCGGTCCGCGGCTCGGGGCCGGGCGTGGCCGGGGCCGGTCGCCGGTCGCCGTCGGCGGGGGCGCCGGGAGCGGCGGCGGGGACGAGTTCCCTGGTCCGCGTCTGCGGTTCCGCGTCGTCCGGCGCGTCCGGGGCGGGGGTGCCGGGGGCGGCGGGCGCGGGCTTGAGGCTGAGGTAGACGTCCTCCAGGGTCGGCCGGGCGAACCGGAAGTCGTCCACGCGGGTGACGCCGACGTCCGTGACCAGCACCTCCAGGAGCGGCTGGATCCGGTCGGGCGGTGCGGTGACCAGATAACTGCCGGTGCGGTCGCCGGGGGTGACGACGCCGATCCGGCCGAGCCGGGCGGTCTCCTCGTCGGTGAGGGTGCCGCCGTCGCGGACGAACAGCTCCAGCCGCGCCTGGGCGCCGGTCTGCTCCTTCAGCTCGCCGGGCGTGCCCATCGCGGTGATCCGGCCGCCGTGCATGACGGCGACCCGGTGGACCGCCTTCTCCGCCTCCAGCACGTTGTGCGTGACGAGGACGACGGTCGTGCCGTCCTCGGCCGCGCGGCGCTGGACGATGTCCCAGATCAACCGCCGGTTGTGCGGGTCGAGTTCGTTGGTGGGCTCGTCGAGCACGATCAGTTCGGGCCGGCCCATCAGGGTCATGCCGAAGTTCACCAGCCGCATCAGACCGCCGCTGAGCCGTTCCACCTGCCGGTCCGCGTACGGGCCGAGGCCGAGCTCGTCGATCAGCTCGTCGGTCTGGCGGCGCGCGTCGGCCTCGCTCTGGCCCCGCAGCCGCCCGGTGTAGTGCAGGGCCCGCCGCGCTTCGATCAGCCGCATCGACAGGCCGCGCTGCGGCAGGAAACCGACGGTGGACTTCACCGTCTCCGGGTGCCGCACCACGTCGATGCCGTTGACGGTGACCGAGCCCGAGGTGGGGCGCACCAGCCCCAGAAGTTGCAGCACGAGCGTCGTCTTGCCGGCGCCGTTGGCGCCGAACAGGCCGAACACCTGCCCGCGCGGCACGCTGAACGTCAGCCCGTCATTGGCCCTGATCAGTTCTCCGTTGCGCCCGCGATAGGCGCGTACGAGATCGCGCACCTCGATCGCCGGGCCGTCGTCCGTCTTGACCATGCCCACGTCTCATCGCCTCTTCGGCTCAGGGACCCGGCAACCGCCGGTGATCCGTCGTTCGTGTACCGCTTCGCCCGTGTGCGCCGGCCGGCGCCGGGGACGTGGCCGCGGCCCGGCCGGGCCGCGGCCACAGCCGCGCGCCCACGCTAGGCCGACCGCGGCCGGGGACATCAGTGGAACTTCTCCATCGCCCGGTCATCCGCCGCCGGGTTCGCCGCCACGCGCCGCCGGGCTCCGGTTGCGCGCCGCCGGGTTCCCGCCGTGCGCTGCGGGGGTCCCGTCACGTGCTGCCGGGTCCTCGCCGTGCGCTGCCGGGTTCTCGCCAGGTGCTGTCGGCTTCTCCTCGTGTGTTGTCGGCTTGCCGTCATGCGTCGCCCAGTTCGTCGTCGAGGAAGGCGAACATCTCGTCGTCCGACAGCTCGTCGACGTCGACCTCGCCGCCGTCCGCCGCGCCCGCCCCGGCCGGGTCCGGAACCCCGCCCGTCGCCGCGACGGCCGCCCAGCGGGCCCTGAGGACGTCCAGCCGCCCGGCGATCTGCCGGTGCGCCGGGCCGTCGGCCCCGTCGCTGCCCCGCAGGGCGGCGATCAGCTGCTCGACCCGGTCCAGGGCGGCGAGCACCTGCCCGGGACCCGACCGGTCCCCGTCCGGCACGAGCAGCGCCGCCAGGTGCCGCGCCACCGCGTCCGGTGTCGGATGGTCCAGCGCGAGCGTGGCGGGCAGCCGGACACCGGCCGCCGTGCTCAGGCCGTTGCGCAGTTCTACGGACATCAGCGAGTCGAAGCCGAGGTCGCGGAAGGCCCGGGCCGGGTCGACCGCGGGGGCGCCGTCCGGCCCGTGTCCGAGGACGACGGCCACCTGGCGGCGCACCAGGTCCAGCAGCGTGGCGTGCCGCTCGGCCGCGTCCAGGGACGCGAGCCGTTCCGTCAGCCCCGGATCGGCGGCCTGTCCGGCGGTCCGCCGCGCCCGCACCAGCCCGCGCAGCAGGGGCGGTACGTCGTCCCGGGCGCGCAGCGCGGCCAGGTCGAGCCGTACGGGCAGCAGCACCGGGTCGGTGGCCGCCGAGACGGCCAGGTCGAACAGGGCGAGCCCTTCGTCGGTGCGCAGCGGCGGGAAACCGGACCGCCGCAGCCGGTCGACGTCCCGGGCGGACAGCGCGCCGGCCATGCCGTCCGCCTGCTGCCACGGTCCCCAGGCGAGGGACCGGGCGGGCAGGCCGAGGCGGGCCCGGTGGCGTACGAGGGCGTCGAGGAAGGCGTTGGCGGCGGCGTAGGCTCCCTGCCCGGCGTTGCCGAAGGTGCCCGCGGCGGACGAGAACACCACGAACGACCCGACGTCGGGCAGCAGTTCGTGCAGGTACCAGGCCGCGTCGGCCTTGGGCCGCAGCACGGCGGCGACGCGCTCGGGCGTCAGGTCGCCGGTCACGCCGTCGTCGAGGACGCCCGCCGCGTGCACGACGGCACCGATCCGCCGCCCGCCGAGTACGCGCGCGAGCGCGTCCCGGTCACCGACGTCACAGGCCACCGCCTCGACCCGGGCCCCCGCCCCGGTCAGCTCCGCGAGCAACTCGCCGGCTCCGGGAGCGGCGGGGCCGCGTCGGGAGAGCAGCAGCAGGTCGCGCACGCCGTGCCGGGCGACGAGATGACGGGCGAGTACCGCACCGAGGCCGCCGGTGCCTCCGGTGACCAGGACGGTTCCCGCGTCCGCGGCAACGGAGCCGGGGCGCGGGGCGGGCGTGGCCCCGGCCGCGACCCGTTCCAGCCTCGGCACCGACACGTCGCCGTCCACCACGGCCACTTCGGGCTCGGCGACCCCCAGCGCCCGGGCCGCGCCGGTCGCCGCGCCGGGCAGGTCGAGCAGGGTGATCCGGCCCGGGTGCTCGCTCTGCGCCGAGCGCAGCAGACCCCACGCCGCGGCGGCGGCCGGGTCCGCGCCGGTCGTGGCCCCGCGTACGGCCACCACCAGCCGGGCCCCGGCGAACCGCTCGTCGGCCGGCCACTCCTGCGCCAGCCGCAGCGCCGCGTCGGCGCGGGCGCGGGCGGCGGCCGGAACGTCGGGACCCGTGGCCGTCAGGGGGGCCAGCACCAGCCGGTGCCGGGCGTCGACGGCGGACAGCTCCGGGTACGGCGTCGCCTTCGTGCCCGCGTCCGTCAACGCCTCGGCGAGGTCGTCCGGCAGTTCACCGACGACGGCGACCTCCGCGGGCGCCTCGGGCACCGGTTCCGCGACCGGCGTCCACGTCGTCCGCAGCAGCGCGTCCGGCGCGGCGGACGGCGGCGGCCCGGCAAGCCCGTCCGCGACGGGCCGCACCGTCAGCCCGCCCACCGACAGCACCGGCCGGCCCTCGGCGTCGGTGAGGGCGAGGGCGATGCTCCGCTCCCCCGTCCGGGTCAGCCGGGCCCGCACGGTACGGGCCCCGGAGGCGAACAGCGACACGTCCTCCCAGACGAACGGCAGGGAGGTACCGGCGTCGTCGCCGCCCGCGCCGGTGAGGCCCGCGGCGTGCAGTACCGCGTCGAGCAGGGCCGGGTGGACGCCGTAGCCGCCGGTCGCGGTCTCCGGTGCCAGGGACACCTCGGCGAACACCTCGTCGTCCCGCCGCCAGGCCCGGCGCAGCAGACGCAAGGACGGACCGTAGTCGAACCCGGCGTCCGCCAACGTCTCGTAGTGGTCCCCGAGTTCGACGGCCCGCGCGTCCGCCGGCGGCCACGCCTCCGGCGGGACGGTCGGCGGCTCGACGGACGCGGCGCCGAGGACACCGGTGGCGTACGCGGTCCACGGCGCGTCCGTGGGCCTGTGTTCGGGACGCCCGTGCACCGAGAACGTTCGCCGCCCGTCCTCGTCGGCCCCGCCGACGCGTACCTGCAGGCGCATCGCGTCGCCGGAGTCGGGCAGGACCAGCGGGGCGGCCGTCGTCAGTTCCTCGATCCGGCCCGCGCCCAGTTCGTCACCGGCGCGGATCGCCAGCTCCACCAGGGCCGCGCCCGGCACCAGGGCACGGCCCTGCACGGTGTGGTCGGCCAGCCATGGCTGCGCCTGCCGTGCCACCGTCCCCGTGAACACCGCACCGTCCCCGTCCGCGAGCAGCATCGCCGCTCCGAGCAGCGGGTGCTCGGCCGGGACGAGTCCGGCGGCCCGGACGTCTCCGAGGTTCCGACCGCTCATGGGCCAGTAGTGCTGGTGCTGGAAGGGGTAGGTGGGCAGGTCGGTGCGGCGGGCGCCGGTGCCGGTGAACAGGGCCGGCCAGTCCACCGGCACACCGTGCACGAACAGCCGCGCCAGGGCGGTGGCGAAGGCCTCCTCCTCGGGACGGTCCGCGCGCAGCGCCGGGACGGCGACGGCCGCCTCGGGGGCGCAGGCGTCGATCAGCGGGGTGAGGACGGCGCCCGGGCCCAGCTCCACGAAGCGGGTGACGCCCCGGGCGGTGAGGGCGCGCACGCCGTCGGCGAAACGGACCGTCTCCCGGACCTGGCGCACCCAGTAGTCCGGGGTGCCCAGCTCCCCGGACTCGGCGAGGGCGCCGGTGAGGGCGGACACCACGGGGATGCGCGCCGGGCGGAAGGACAGCGCGGCCACCGCCCGGGCGAAGCCGGCCAGCATCGGCTCCATCAGCGGCGAGTGGAAGGCGTGGGAGACCCGCAGCCGGCTGGTGCGCCGCCCGGGCAGGGCCGCCGCGACCGCCAGCACCGCCTCCTCGGTGCCGGACAGCACCAGCGAGGCCGGACCGTTGACCGCCGCGACCGCCACCGTGTCCGTCAGCAGCGGGGCGACCTCCGCCTCGCTCGCCTCCACGGCGAGCATCAGGCCGCCCTCGGGCAGTTCCGCCATGAGCCGGGCCCGGGCTGACACCAGGGCGCACGCGTCGGTCAGGGACAGCACCCCGGCCACGTGCGCGGCCGCGATCTCCCCCACCGAATGCCCGGCCACAAACTCCGGCCGCACGCCCAGCGACTCCGCCAGCCGGAACAGGGCCACCTCGAGCGCGAACAGCGCCGGCTGCGCATACTCCGTGCGCTCCAGCACCCGCGCATCCGCACCCCACATCACCTCCCGCACCACCGGATCCAGCCCCGCCAGCACCTCATCCAGCGCGGCGGCGAACACCGGGAACCGCCCATACAACTCCCGGCCCATCCCCAGCCGCTGCGCCCCCTGCCCGGAGAACACCACCGCCAGCCCGCCCTCACCAGCGGACCCCCGCGCCACCTCCGCCACACCACCGGCGGTGGCCAGCAACACCGCACGATGCGCGAATGTCGCCCGGCCCACCGCCAGCGAGAACCCGACGTCGACAGTCGGTTCATATTCCCGCAGGAGCCGAAGCTGCGCCTCCAGCGCCTGCCCGGTACGCGCCGAAACCACCAACGGCACCACACCGGGCAAGTGCTCGGCCTCACCGGTCTGCTCGGGCTCGGGCTGTTCGAGGATGAGGTGGGCGTTGGTGCCGCTCAGCCCGAAGGAGGACACCGCGGCCCGGCGCGGGTGGCCGGTCTCGGGCCAGGCCACCGGCTCACGCACCAGCTCCACCGCACCCGCCGACC